>NC_010628.1:7195228-7541593 GCF_000020025.1 Nostoc punctiforme PCC 73102
CTTGAAAAGTTTGCTAGGTCGGGAAACCCTCCTTACAACTTTTCGCAAAATCCAAAATCTAAAATTTGTGGTCAACTCAGTGTAACCTCAGATACTCTATCCCGTCAGCTGGAGATCCGGTGTACAGCAGGCAATACAGTGCGCTGGTACAGGTGGAAGCGATCGCCGTAGCTGAGGATATGGAGACGTAAATTATGCACGGTTAATGGTTCATTAGCACCAACATGGGGTTCGTTGGTGTGGGTGGCTTCAGTGGGATCGACAATGGTAACACTGCCTTTACCCATAACTTGTAACCAACCATCACGTTCAAACACTGCACAAGTATCTTCGTCAATGCCAATACCTAAGCGATCGGGGTGAGCAGCGATCGCACTAATCAACCGCCCCATCCGATTCCGGTTGTGAAAATGTTGGTCAACGATGACTTCAGGAATAAATCCCAAACCCGTTGCCATATCTACTAGGGAACGATTTGGCGACTCTCCACTCCCGCCGCCAGCAATCATGTGATGCCCCATCACTGCCGCTCCGGCACTGGTGCCTGCTAACGTCAGTTGCCCTGCCCTAACCCTCTGCCGAATAATTTCCATTGCTGGCGTATCTGCCAATACACCACAGAGACGGAGTTGGTCTCCTCCTGTCAAAAATACCCCACTACAGGCTTCTAAGGATGCTTTGATTTGAGAGGCTTCACACTGTTCGCGTTCGCGGATGTCTAAAATCTCTACCTTTTGGGCACCCATTTCTTCAAAAATGCGAATGTACCGACCACCAATGATGGCAGGTTCGCGAGAAGCAGATGGAATAATTGTAATATAAGCCTTACTAGCACCGGCACGTCCAAAAAAAGTTCGTAGGATTTCGCGCCCATGAACTTTGTCTTCTGCGCCTCCGATAACCAGAACGGCGGTTTTAGTTGCTTGGGGTGTCCTCATTTCTAGCGATTTAGCTTGTAATTGCGGCATTTTGTTTCTCCTGTCAACAACTTCAGGTGAATTTAACAAGGTTCAGAAGGCTGATGATTTTTGCGCTTTGCAACTTTCGAGAGGACACTTTGTGGAAGTTTTGAAACTGGGCAGCCACTCTCCGAATTCTCGCTTAACGCTCGCGTTGCCTCAGTCTAAACGTGTTTGTTCCCATTCCTCAAAGCCAGGGCCTTGTTTTTCACCTGTCCACTTGCAGCAGGGCAAAATAGTCTTTAGGGGGCTAGATTCCCCCTCTGGGGCTAGGGATGAGCAGGTAAGACTACGCTTTTTTCTGAGGCTGGCTCGATGCATCCTGGAAGTTGTTAACTTGATATGATTATTAATTTAAATGTAGTTGTGACAACATTTAAACATAAATTAAGTAATTAGAAAAACTTTTGATCCCATCTAAAATCCAAGAGGTCTGGTAGTTTTAGATACTATTGATAAAGTTTAACTGGAGTTTGACTCGACCTTGGCTTGGCGGTGTTTGCTAGACATCCAAATTTAAGATTAGTGTCCTTGAATACGAATAACTGTGCGCTTTGATATAGTTACACTTTTTCCTGACTGTTTTAACTCTGTTCTCAATTCTGGATTACTAGGTAAAGCCTTAGCTAAACAGATTGCCGAAGTGCATCTGGTTAATCCACGGGACTTTACCACTGATAAGCACCGAAAGGTGGATGATGAACCCTACGGCGGCGGCGTTGGGATGCTAATGAAGCCAGAACCGATTTTTACCGCTGTGGAGTCGCTGCCGGTTCTACCCCGAAGAGAAATAATTTTGATGAGTCCACAGGGTCAAACAATTAATCAATCTCTTTTGAAAGAATTGGTGACAAATTATGACCAACTAGTAGTTATTTGCGGGCATTACGAAGGAGTCGATGAGCGGGTGCTGCATTTGGTAACTCGGGAAGTATCTCTAGGCGATTTTATTCTGACTGGCGGAGAAATTCCAGCAATGGCTTTGATTAATGGTGTAGTGCGACTAATACCAGGAACCGTGGCTAAAACCGAGTCTCTCACAGCAGAAAGTTTTGAGGAAGGGTTATTGGACTATCCCCAATATACTCGTCCTGCCAATTTTCGCGGTTTGAAAGTACCTGATGTCTTACTCAGCGGGAATCATGCAGCGATCGCCCAATGGCGTTACGAACAACAAATTCAAAAAACCCGCGATCGCCGCCCCGATCTCTTGGAGAAATTGGAGCAGGGGAAGCAGGGGAGCAGGGGAGCAGGGGGAGAATAATTATTTCTAACTCCTAACGAATAACCAATGACAAATGACTAATGACTAATGACTAAAATTCGTATTGGTAACGGCTACGATATCCATCAACTGGTGAGCGATCGCGTTTTGATTTTAGGTGGAATTCAAATTCCTCATGAACTGGGTTTATTGGGTCACAGTGACGCTGATGTGTTAACACACGCGATTATGGATGCCATGCTTGGGGCATTATCTTTGGGGGATATTGGTCATTATTTTCCGCCGAGCGATCCCAAATGGGCGGGAGCAGATAGTTTAGTACTATTAAATCAAGTACATCAGCTGATTCGGGATCGAGGTTGGCAGGTGGGAAATATTGACTCGGTGGTAGTAGCAGAACGTCCCAAATTAAAACCGCATATTCACAATATGCGCGACAAATTAGCGGCAATTTTAGAATTAGAATCAAATCAAATTGGGATCAAAGCTACCACCAACGAAAAATTAGGCCCCGTAGGACGTGAAGAAGGCATCTGTGCTTATGCTGTCGTCTTGCTTTTGAAAGAATAAAAATTATGAAATATTCTACAATTTTTCATATAGTTAAGCGTTTTTGCTTACCAATAATTCTGGTTTTGGCAACAGCAATTACAGTTACCGCGTGCAATCCATCTAACTTTAAAACCGCAGCTGCACAAGTTCCCCAATTGGTTCTTTCTACTACGAGCGATCCTAAAACCTTTAACTACGCCCTCATCCAAGAATCTCCCAATATTTCTGGTTTCACTTATGAGGCATTAGCTACTCAAAACGGAATAACTAAGGAAATTGAGCCAGCTTTAGCTGAATCTTGGGAACTTTCCCCAGATAAACTACGGTTTGTCTTTACCTTGCGAGAAGGATTGAAGTGGTCGGATGGTCAGCCATTAACAGCCGATGATGTCGTTTTCTCTTTCAATGACATCTACATGAACAAGCACATTCCCACTTATACCCAAGATGCTCTCCGCATTGGTATCAGTAAAGCTTTTCTCAAAGTCCGCAAAATCGATGAACGCCGGGTAGAATTTATTCTGCCAGAACCGTTTTCTCCTTTCTTGCGATCGATTGCAGCAGGGGTAGGAATATTACCAGAACACGCTCTGCGTGCAGCAGTGGAAACCAAAAATTCTGACGGTAAGCCAGTGTTTATGTCCACTTGGGGAACCGACACAGATCCCAAAAAAATTGTTGTTAATGGCCCTTACACAATCGAGAGTTATTCAACCAATCAACGCGTAACATTTCGGCGCAACCCTTACTACTGGCGGCAAAAAGATGCACAAGGAAAACAACTGCCATATATTGAGCGTGTAATTTGGCAAATTGTGGAATCGCCTGATACAGCTTTGCTGCAATTTCGTTCTGGAGGGTTAGATTTACTAGAAATTGGCCCTGGAAATTTTCAATTGCTCAAACGTCAAGAAAAGCAAGGTAACTTTACTATTAAAAATGCTGGCCCTGACTCTGGGACAAATTTTATAACTTTCAATCTTAACAAAGGTAGTCGCAATGGCAAACCTGTTGTAGATCCTATTAAGTCCCGCTTTTTTAACAACGTTGCTTTTAGACAGGCTGTCGCCTACGCTATAGATCGCCAAACGATGATCAACAACACTTTGCGGGGATTGGGTGAACCGCAAGACTCTCCAATTTCTGTTCCCAGTCCCTATTATTTTTCTCCAAAAGAAGGTTTAAAAACTTATGACTACAATCCAGAAAAAGCTAAACAACTTTTACTAGGAGCCGGATTCAAATACGATGATAAAGGTCAACTTTTGGACGCGGATGGTAATCGAGTCCGTTTCACAATGATGGCTGTTGCTGGTAATAGACCGACAATCACACCGAAAATTCAACAGGATCTCGGCAAGATAGGCATTAAAGTTGATTTACAATTTCTTGACTTCAGTATTATTGGAGAAAAAATCTCTAACACTCTAGATTGGGAATGTTGGTATGGAGCCATCACCGGGGGTATTGAGCCACAAGATGGTTTCAATGTTTGGTCTGTAGAAGGTAACTTTCATGTATTTAATCAGAAAGCTCAAGCCGGACAATCCCCAACAGTAGGTTGGAAAGCTACCGATTGGGAGCAGAAAATTGAAGACCTCTACATTCAAGGGGCAAGGGAATTTGATGAAACAAAACGCAAAGCTATCTATGCAGAAACCCAACAACTCTCACAAGAGTATCTACCTTTTATTCACCTATTTAATTCCCTAGCTTTAGTAGCCGTGCGTAATACTATTGAGAACGTAAAATACTCAGCGATAGCAGGTTACAATTGGAATATTTATGAACTCAAAGTAGTAGAAGCTAAAAAAGCTACTTAATTTTCATGTATTATCAAGGCTAAACTTCATCATATCAGGTTTGCTTAAACAGTTATAAGACCTGTAGTTGGGTTGAGGAACTATTTGTGTATTAAGAGTATGAAATTTTTTAGAAAAATATTCCTGGCAATTAAACGTTTTTGGTTGCCAATAATTCTGGCTTCAGCAACAGCACTTACACTGACCGCCTGCAACCCAGCGAACTTTAAAAGCGCAGCGGCTCAAGTACCGCAACTTGTCACCGCAGTTTTGAGTGAGCCTTCAACTTTTAACTATGCTCTAAATGAGTCAGCATATAGCGTTTTTGGCTTCATCTATGACTCATTAATTAATGAGAATCCCCTAACCACAAAACTAGAGCCTGCTTTAGCAGAAGCCTGGGAAGTTTCTGAAGATGGTCAACAGATTGTGATCGCTCTACGAGAAGGAATTAAGTGGTCAGATGGTCAGCCAATGACTGCTGATGATGTTGTCTTTACTTATAACGAAATCTACTTAAATCCTAAAATTCCTACCTCCACCAAAGATGCTTTAAGAATTGGTGACAAGGGCACTTTGCCAAAGGTGAAAAAAATCGATGAGCGTCGGGTTGAATTTAGCATAGAGGAACCCTTTGCTCCTTTTTTAAGATATGTAGGTGGTATCCCAATTATGCCAGCCCATGCTCTACAGAAAGCAGTTCGCACAATTGGATCTGATGGAAATTCTAAGTTTCTCTCAATCTGGGGAACAGGCACAGACCCGAAACAAATTGTTGCCAACGGCCCATATATTATGGAAAGTTACGTTTCCAGTCAGCGAGTTATATTTCGGCGTAATCCATACTATTGGCGCAAAGATGCTCAGGGTAATCCTCAGCCTTATATTGAGCGTATTGTTTGGCAAATTATTGAATCGACTGAAAACCAGTTGATTAGTTTTCGCTCTGGGCAGTTAGATGATTTAGAAGTTCCGCCTGAAGGTTTTAGTTTACTGAAGCGAGAAGAAAAACGGGCAAAGTTTGAAATTTATAACGGCGGGCCAGATACAAGTACGACTTTTATTGCTTTCAATCTGAGTAAAGCGAAGAATTCTCAGGGTAAACCTTTTGTAGACCCAATTAAATCTAGGTGGTTTAATAAAAAGGAATTCAGACAGGCTATAGCCTACGCGCTCGACCGCGAAACCATGAAAACAAATGCTTATCGGGGACTGGGTGAACTGCAAAATTCATTTGTTTATGTCAAAAGTCCCTACTTTCTTCCTCCAGAAAAAGGCTTAAAGGTCTATAATTACGAACCAGATAAATCGAAGAAATTACTGTTAGAAGCTGGGTTTAAATATAATGACCAAAATCAGCTTTTAGATGCTGATGGTAACAGAGTCAGATTTACAATCTTAACTAATTCTGAAAGGAAAGTTAGAGGAGATATGGCATCTCAAATCAAACGGGATCTCGCTAAAATTGGGATTCAAGTAGATTTGCAAATTCTCAGCTTCAATTCTTATCTAGAAAAACTTAAAGTTACGCAGAATTGGGATTGTTACCTGGGAGGATTTGCTGGAGGCGGTATTGAACCCCACGGCGCTAGCAATATCTGGAGAATCGCCGGTGCATCCCACGCATTTAATTTGGGGCCACAACCGGGAGATCCACCCATAACTGACTGGGAAGTTTCCGACTGGGAAAAGGAAATTGACAGCCTTTACATTAAAGGGGCACAGGTATTGGATGATAACAAGCGCAAGGAAATTTATTATGAATATCAGCGCATTGCCTCAGAACAGTTGCCGTTTATTCATTTAGTGGAGAGGTTGAATCTGCAAGCAGTGCGCGATCGCTTCCAAGGAATTCAATATACTGCTCTTGGTGGTCCATTCTGGAATCTCTACGAACTAAAAGTAACCGATTAGTCATTGGGCACTTGTACTGAGCGTATCGCTAAAGCGAAAGCTCCGCTAACGCGCAGCGTCTCCGTTAGGAGAAGGCGAAGTATTGGGCATTGGTTATTCACAAAGGACAAATGACAAAGGACAAATGACCCATGACAAATGACAAAACCTTGCGATCGCTCCTCGAAGCGGTTGCCAATGGTAAAGTTACGCCAGATACGGCATTAGACTCACTCAAAAACTTAACTTATGAATCTGTGGGTGAGTTTGCCAAAATTGACCATCATCGCCAGCTAAGAACTGGTTTCCCAGAGGTGATTTGGGGTCCCGGTAAGACTCCCGACCAAATTGCTCAAATTATGGAGGTGATGCGCCTCCGCAACCCGGTGGTGATGGCGACTCGCATTGAACCAGCAGTTTATACCGTACTGCAATCAAAAGTTAGCGGTTTGCGATATTATGATTCGGCGCGAATTTGTGCGATCGCTCCTCCTACAATCGAACCACAATTTGCAGGTGAAATTGCCATTCTTTCTGCTGGTACTGCCGATTTACCCGTTGCTGAAGAAGCGGCTATCACTGCTGAACTTTCTGGTTTTCGCGTCCAGCGCCTCTGGGATGTTGGTGTTGCGGGAATTCACCGTTTGCTGAGTAACCGCCACCTGATTGAGTCAGCATCGGTGTTGATTGTCGTGGCCGGGATGGAAGGCGCTTTACCCAGCGTTGTCGCTGGTTTAGCGAGTTGTCCTGTGATTGCCGTACCCACCAGCATCGGTTATGGCGCGAGTTTTGGCGGTTTAGCACCTTTATTGACAATGCTTAACTCTTGTGCTGCGGGAGTAGGTGTAGTAAATATCGATAATGGTTTTGGTGCAGCAGTATTGGCGGGGCAGATTTTGCGAACTGCCGAGAAATTGCGGTTGGCATCGGCTGGATCTTGAGTTAAGACTTTAAAGTTACACCCAATATTTCAGTACGTTATCAGTAATTTATCTGAAAAATAAACTGATCTGAAATTTGCCACCCTCAACCTCTTAATCACCAAATATGAGCCATCTCAGCGATTTGACATCTCAGCTACTTTGGCATTTGCCTGTAAATTTGACAGCACTACTAGCACAAACAATTACCGACCCAGACCTGATGGGTCAGGTTCAAAAATCTTGGAGCCACTTTGTACAAACAGGTCAAGTGTGGGCATTGTTGATTGGTTTAGTCATTGGCTATATGATCCGGAATTTAACTAGCTACGGTTAAATTTAAAAGTTAGGAGTTGAAAGTGAGGAGTGAGAAGTTAGGAGTCAGAAACTCATAACTCCTCACTCTTAACTCTTAACTCTCCCCCACTCTCTTGATATTTATGACCAAAGAACAAACTTGGAGCCAGAGGTTTGAATCAGCCCTGCATCCCGCGATCGCTCGTTTTAATGCCAGTATAGGTTTTGATATTGAATTAATAGAATACGATCTGACTGGTTCTCAAGCCCATGCCAAAATGCTAGCTCACACGGGCATTATCTCCTCAGAAGAAGGTGAGCAACTGGTTGCAGGTTTAGAACAAATCCGCCAAGAGCATCGCCAGGGAAAATTTCATCCTGGTGTTGATGCAGAAGATGTACATTTTGCAGTTGAAAAACGACTGACAGAAATTGTCGGCGATGTGGGTAAAAAACTGCATACGGCGCGATCGCGTAATGACCAAGTTGGTACTGATACTAGACTCTACCTCCGCGACCAAATCCAGCAAATTAAAAGCGAATTGCGAGAATTCCAAGGTGTTTTACTGGATATAGCTGAAAAGCACGTTGAAACTTTGATCCCAGGCTATACCCATCTACAACGCGCTCAACCAGTGAGTTTAGCTCACCACCTATTGGCATACTTTCAAATGGCGCAACGCGACTGGGAACGCTTGGGAGATGTTTCTCGCCGCGTCAATATCTCACCTTTGGGGTGCGGTGCTTTAGCGGGAACTACTTTCCCCATCGATCGCCACTACACAGCCAAACTATTAGATTTTGATAATATTTATGCTAACAGCCTCGATGGAGTAAGCGATCGTGATTTTGCGATCGAATTCTTGTGTGCTGCTAGCTTGATTATGGTTCACCTCAGCCGCCTTGCAGAAGAAGTCATTCTTTGGTCATCTGAAGAATTTCGTTTTGTCATCCTCAAAGATAGCTGTGCTACAGGTTCCAGTATCATGCCCCAAAAGAAAAACCCCGATGTACCAGAACTCGTGCGGGGGAAAACGGGACGTGTATTTGGTCATCTCCAGGCAATGCTAGTGATTATGAAAGGGCTACCTCTGGCATATAACAAAGACCTGCAAGAAGATAAAGAAGGTCTATTTGATAGCGTTAACACAGTCAAAGCATCTCTAGAAGCAATGACAATTTTGCTCAGGGAAGGCTTAGAATTTCGTACCCAGCGTTTAGCACAAGCCGTAACCGAAGATTTCTCCAACGCTACTGATGTAGCAGATTATCTTGCAGCACGGGGCGTTCCTTTCCGGGAAGCTTACAACCTCGTGGGTAAGGTGGTAAAAACTAGTATTGCTGCAGGTAAACTCCTGAAAGATTTGGAATTGGAAGAGTGGCAACAACTACATCCGGCATTTGCAGCAGATATTTATGAGGCGATATCCCCCCGTCAAGTTGTGGCAGCCCGCAACAGTCACGGTGGTACTGGCTTTGTACAGGTTAGCAAAGCACTCATAGCCGCTCGCGCTCAAATCGATCAATAAGGGAATGGGGAGCAGGGGGTAGGGGAACAAGGGGGAATTATTGAATAATATCTCCCCTTTCTTGCTTGTTTCTTCTTTATGCCCAATTCCCAATTCCCAATTCCCAATACAGTTCAGATAAGACCAAAACACTTGTAGAGACGGCGATTTATCGCGTCTCAAAACCCACGATTTTGTACAAGTAGCGCTTAACCCAAGCGTATTGCCCTATACCCAAAAATAAATAAGGGCGTACAAATGTGCGCCCTAAACAATAAATAATCTAAATAAAAAGGATTTAAGCAGACAGCTTAGTCAGTGTCAGCTGCTGTTGCTGCGCCTTCTTCTTCTTCACTCTTGGGTGGTCTTTGTTGGAACCTTCTCTGCATTCTTCCTGTCGTAGTTCGTTTACGAAACTTTCTGGCATACGCCTGGTTCCGTAGCGCCTTTTCTTTTTTCGGGTTACGGCGCTTGGCCATGTTCACCTCATTAAATAAACAACAAAAGAGTAGCAACTAGGCATCACGTAGGCAATATTAGCTACCAATGTTATTGATATACTTGTAGCCTAGTGCAGCAATCAATACGCTTTAAACAGTGTGCTAGTCTATCGCGTTTTACCTTGTTTTGTCAATATCAATTTAGAATTATCCCCACCAGCTAGACAAAAAATACATTTTCTTAGATGCAAATACATCAAAGATATGTAAATTAGCTAACTAGTTGTTTTTGGAACAAACCAATGAAGAAGCTATCCTAATACTGCTCTGAGTCAAACATTTTACACAAATAACTTGGCTGAGGGAAAAGATAACTGGGCTTGGGTTAAGGGTTTTTCTTTCCCCTTTTCCCATTAAAGAAGCAGTATTGCAAGCTATCCTACTAATAAAATTCAGTATTCGCTAAACTTCAATTGAATACATTGCTTTCAACTTCATTCAATGTAAATGCAATAGGTACAAGGGAAATTGACCGTTTTTCCCTATTCGTGCAACAAAGCCTTTTATCGATGGTTCTAGGAAACTTTTTCAAGCTTCTTATCAGTTAATTTAGATGGCTTATTACGTTTGAGTGCTGAAGGGACACAAACAGTAGCGAGGGCAAATAAGCTAAGGATAGAGGTGGGTTCAGGTACGGTGATTATGCTTGCAGAAAAACTGATGGGTAACTCACTATCTTCCGTCCCCAAATTTTCAAAACCTGGTATCAGTGGTGGAACAGAAAAAACTTCTAAATAATTTGGCGTTGGCAAAAAATTAGCGAAAAATGGACTAGAATAGTTTCCCCCCGATGTAGAATAACCAAAACCATCACCTGTTAACTGCTGAGTATTAAGACTAATTAAATTGTCAACATTAAAAGGTTCGTTTCCTGGTATTGGAGTGCCTACAGGTTGCAGACCAGTAATCGTTTCACCATTTCGTGTACCCGTAATTCCTAAAATCTGATAAAAACCCAAATCGTCAGAGGTGTTATCAGTGGTAAAAGTACCAATCGCCTCTATACCAGTACCAGAATAATTCCAATTCCAAGTTAAAGCAGAGGCAGTTTGCATTGTGCCGAAAACCAATCCAGATGTGGTGGTGAGGGCTATGGCAGATAGTAGAGCTAGATTTTTCATTGGGTTGTTTGTGCGATCGCTTTTAGCACGCCAAAGGCGATCGCGGTTTTTGTAAAGGATTTTCGTATATTAAGCTTAATTATCAAGAATTTGGTGTCAATCTCCAATACCACTTAATTGCCTCTTCAGAATTCAGAATTTAGACTTACTTATTCAGATTAATTTTTTGGGAGTGTGCTGAAAAAATATTAATGATAGCTGCTTTTAGCAAAGCTAATGTTATTTATAAATTGAAAAGTTTTTTGACTTAACAAATGGTATGTATATATAAATACAGTGCTTCTATTGAAAGTTAATGTTAAGATTAATGATATTCTACGTAAATCGTGAGAATAAAATCTCAAACCACAAACATTTTTGTATAAAACAAAACTCGACGAAATTTTATGAGTTGAGTTTATGTAAGTGGTAGAGAAATATAGAATACAACATATCAATTTTGAAGATTGAACGTTATTGCTTTTTTTCCGGCAGCTGTCCAGTCCACACGTAGCTTATGGCGTATTGGACAAACAGTATTGGGTATTATATTTCGTCATCCCATTACTGGCACTAGTATCATCCCAATTTTACCTGATGGCCGGATAGTACTGATCCGACGGCGTGATGATGGTCTTTGGGCATTGCCTGGAGGCATAGTGGATTGGGGAGAAGATATTCCCAACACAGTCCGCCGGGAATTGATCGAGGAAACCGGGCTAGAATTGCTGAAAATCAACCGTTTGGTAGGAGTTTACTCTGCACCAGACCGCGATCCTAGAATCCATTCAATTTGTATTGTGGTTGAAGCCGAGGTGCATGGGAAAATGGAGATTCAAGATACTTTGGAAGTCATGGAAATCCAAGCTTTTTCTCCCAATTTGCTACCTTCAGGACAGATGTCTCACGACCATACTAGGCAGTTGCAAGACTACTTAAATGGCTTGACAACACTGGCATAATAATATTTTGTTATTAGTCATTGGTCATTTGTCCTTTGTCATTTGCGGCCAAAGTTTCTGATTTAAGGAAGCCTCTCTTCTCTACGAGAGGCTGCGCCCTAAGCGTAGCTATGCCGCAGGCTTTACGAGAGAGACGTTATGCGAACGGCTCAGACTCCTCTGTTTATAATTTGTCCAAAACTAATGACCAATGACAAATGACAAATGACTAATGACTAATGACTCATAACTATTTATTATGGTGCTAAAAGTTAACTACTAAATTAAAATGAATACACTATTCCGTAACTCCCGGATAAAGCTCTCTCAAGGGCTGGTATTCTGGCGTGAAATTGGTGAAAAAACTCCTATAATTTTTTTACATGGTGCTTGGAATGAGAGTAGTCAATGGTTATCTGTGATGGAGTCACTTGCACAAGATTTCCATTGCTTTGCACCTGATTTGCTAGGGTTTGGTGAGTCAGAGAATCCTAATATCCACCATTCGATAGATTTGCAAGTAGAGTGTTTAGCGGAATTTCTGCAAGCTGTCAAGCTAGAAAAAGTATATTTAGTAGGACATTCTATTGGGGGTTGGATTGCTGCTAGTTATGCTTTAAAGTATCCTGAGAAAATTGATGGTTTGGTACTACTTGCACCAGAGGGCGTAGAGATAGCAGGACAGGAAGAGTATTGCCGGAAGATGCGGCGATTATTGAATTATCCACCACTAGTAGTTAAATTGTTGCGATCGCTAACTCCCTTCACTAAAATTCTGGGTTGGCATGAGAAAATTGCCCAAGACTTGCAGTTACGTCAAAACCTATTGCCTTATCCCAGAGGTTGCCAGTTACTTTTCAAACGGCGACAGATAGAAATTGAAGCGGAATTAGTGCAAAAGCGGCTTTATATGATAGATATGCCGGTTTTTATTTTACAAGGTGGCCAAGATACACCAGATGCTTTAGCCAAGAGTCGGGTTTATGCTCAACTGATGCCCAAAGTTGAATTGAAAATGATTTCCCATGCCGGAAATGACTTACCAGAATTTTGTGCTGGGGTTGTAGCACTTGAGATTCGGGAGTTTATTAAAGGAAATTAGTAATTACAGATATCCATAAAAAAACGTTTATTTATATTAATTAAATAAACGTCATGGTCAATATAATTGCTAGGTCTTAAAACCGAAATTCTCATTTTTTCGTGCAGCGAAATACTTCATTCTGTCAGTTCCCTTAATCACCCATTACTATTTCCTGTATTCCCCAAAAAATTAAATTGGGTTCTACAATCAAACGTGCTGTAATTTCAGGATATAAGGCTTGTAGATAATTTAGTAATAAAGTGCGATCGCCTCCTTTAATAGCAATTTTGCCATCAGGAAATAATTGCAACCACACCTCAATAAAATCTTTAATTCCAGCTAATATTGTATAAACTACTCCACTCTGAATAGCTTCTATAGTGTTGATGGCAAAACGTGGTGGTAGAGATGGAGAATTTTGCATTTCCACTAATGGTAATTGTCCTGTTTGTTGACCGAGAGTTGCAAATTGTAAGCCCAATCCCGGCAAAATTGCACCTCCAACTAGACACTGATTAGCATCCGCAGCAGTAAAAGTTAGCGCTGTCCCAGCATCAATCACCAACATTGGAAAACCCCACGTTTTCCCCGCCCCCCACAAAGCTAAAGCGCGGTCAATCCCTAGTGTGGAATAAACAGCTTTGAGCGGTACTTGGTCTAATGTAATAACATGAGTATTTGGGTAAGTTTGCCAAATAGCAGTTTGACTGGGAACTACGGAGGCGATTAAGAGAGGGCAGAGGGGCAGAGTGTTTGTTAAAGATTCACCTTGTGGAAAAATTTTCTCTAGTAAATCATTCAGTGTTTGACATTCAGCCAACTGTTGTATAACAGACTCACGAAGATAGTCAGTATCCCACCCAGAACAAAGTGTCTCGCCAATAAACAACGCCCAATGCAGCCGGGAATTACCAATTTCCAAGGCTAGCCAAATATTATCTGTGTGTTCTGGGTGCTTATGCGGTTTCACACTTTTAACTTTTTTAAGTCAGTTATATGTTTTTTAATAAAAATTAACATTCATCCCGTGTCACAATAAAAGAAGAGGAACAAATACTCATTGTGTCAAGGAGGGAGTTATGGTAGCACTCACCGAAAAAACTGAAAAACGGCTCACCATACAGACTGTGGAAATCGCTCAAGAGACGACGGCAATTCGCTCTTTGGACTGGGATCGCGATCGCTTCGATATTGAGTTTGGTTTGCAAAACGGTACTACTTATAACTCGTTTCTCATCCGTGGCGAACAGACTGCCTTAGTTGATACCTCCCACGAAAAGTTTCGTCAACTATACTTCGATACGCTTACCGGACTAATTAAGCCAACAGAGATTGATTATTTGATTATCAGCCATACTGAGCCAGACCATAGCGGTTTAGTTAAAGATTTGCTGCTTATGGCTCCAGAAATTACTGTTGTCGGTTCTAAGGTGGCGATTCAGTTTCTTGAGGATTTCGTACATCAGCCATTTAAGCGGCGGATTGTGAAAAATGGCGATCGCTTGGATTTAGGCAATGGGCATGAATTTGAATTTGTGATTGCCCCAAATTTACATTGGCCAGATACCATTTTCAGCTTCGACCACAAAACCAAAACTCTCTACACCTGCGACGCTTTTGGGCTGCACTATTGCTCAGATAGCACCTTTGATGAAGACTTGGTAGCGATCGAAGAAGACTTTCATTACTACTACGATTGCTTGATGGGGCCAAATGCGCGGTCGGTTTTGTCTGCCCTGAAACGGATGGGGGAACTTAAAACCATCGATATGATTGCCACAGGACACGGACCATTATTGTCTCACAATGTTGAGGAACTAGTTGGACGTTACCGCATTTGGAGTCAAACCCAAGCCAAACCAGAAACGGTAATTGGGATATTTTACGTTTCCGAATACGGATATAGCGATCGCCTCGTGCAAGCAATTGCCAACGGCATCGGGAAAACTGGTGTCGCCGTGGAAATTGTCGATTTGGGATCTGAAGTCGATTTACAAGAACTGCGGGAACTAGTTAGTCGTTGTGCAGGGCTAATTGTTGGTCTACCTCCGGCTTCTGGTGCTGCGAGCATCCAATCTGCACTCAGCACAGTTTTAGGATCTGCCAAAGAAAAGCAAGCGATCGGTGTGTTTGAAACCGGCGGTGGCGATGATGAGCCGATAGATCCTTTGCTGAGTAAATTCCGCAATTTGGGTTTGACAACAGTTTTTCCAGCGATTCGGATTAAACAAACACCTACAGAAAATACCTACAAGCTTTGTGAAGAAGCGGGTACAGACTTAGCTCAATGGGTAACACGCGATCGCAGCATCAAAGCGATGAAATCTCTTGGTGCTGACTTAGATAAAGCATTAGGTAGACTTAGCGGCGGCTTATATATCATCACTGCCAAAAAAGGCGATGTATCCAGTGCGATGTTAGCCTCGTGGGTTGCTCAAGCCAGCTTCAAACCCTTGGGATTCTCCATTGCAGTCGCCAAAGATCGGGCGATTGAATCACTCATGCAAGTAGGCGATCGCTTTGTTCTCAACATTTTAGAAGAAGGCAATTTCCAACCACTAATGAAGCACTTTTTGAAGCGGTTCGCCCCTGGTGCCGATCGCTTTGAAGGAGTGAGAACCCAGCCAGCCGAAAATGGTGCGCCTATTCTTAACGATGCCCTCGCCTACATGGAGTGCGAAGTCGTCAGTAGAATGGATTGCGGCGACCACTGGGCAGTATACAGCAATGTCTACGCCGGACGGGTTTCTAAGCCAGATGCTTTAACAGCTGTGCATCACCGCAAAGTTGGTAATCATTATTAGGGACTAGGGATTGGGGACTAGGGACTAGAGACTGGGAAAAAGTTTTCAAATACCCAATCTCAATAATCCCTATTGCCCCTTATACCGTTTAGTGGTAACTAGTTCTACAGCACCCAATCACCAGTACCCAATCCCCAATCCCCAATAAAGCTATGTCAAAAAATAAACCCCGTGATGTTCAAGTTTATCCAATAGCGACAGATACAAGAATACTGCGATCGCGCAGTTGGTCAAGGCTCAGATTTGAAATTGAATATGCCCTTGCCAAGGGTACAACGGCTAATTCTTATTTAATCGAAAGCGATAAAACTGCCATCATTGACCCTCCAGGGGAAACTTTTACAGAAATTTATTTAGAAGCGTTGCAGCAGCGTTTCCATCTCGAAGATTTAGATTATGTAATTTTGGGACACGTCAACCCTAACCGGGCTGCAACTTTAAAAGCTTTGTTAGCAATTGCTCCACAAATCACATTTGTTTGTTCTAATCCCGGAGCGATAAATTTACGTGCAGCGCTGGAAAATCCAGATTTGCAAATTCTGGTTATGCGGGGTGAAGAAACCCTAAATTTGGGTAACGGGCATAATTTACAATTTATTCCCACCCCCAATCCCCGCTATGCAGATCAACTTTGCACCTACGATCCGCAAACAGAAATTCTCTATACAGATAAGTTATTTGGGGCGCACGTTTGTGGAGATCAGGTATTTGATGAAGGCTGGGAAGTCTATAACGAAGATCGGCGCTATTATTTTGATTGCCTCATGGCTCCCCACGCTCGTCAAGTAGAAACAGCGCTGGAAAAACTAGCCGATTTTCCCGTGAGAATGTATGCCAATGGACACGGGCCTTTAGTACGTTATGGCTTAATCGAACTGACCAAATCTTATCGAGAATGGAGTCAACAGCAAACTTCTGCTGACTTGACAGTGGCGTTAATTTATGCATCAGCTTATGGAAATACAGCAACCTTAGCCCAAGCGATCGCTCGTGGCATCACCAAAGCTGGTGTCGCCGTAGAATCGATTAACTGCGAATTTACTGAACCAGAAGAAATTCGGGCGGCTGTAGAAAAAGCCGGTGGTTTCATCATGGGTTCTCCAACTCTCGGCGGTCATGCACCGACACCTGTGCAAACAGCTTTAGGAATTGTGCTATCCACCGCGACTAACAACAAACTCGCTGGTGTTTTTGGTTCCTTTGGCTGGAGCGGGGAAGCAGTTGATTTAATTGAAGGTAAATTAAAAGATGCTGGTTATCGGTTTGGTTTTGACACCATCCGCGTGAAATTTAAACCCGACGATGCCACCTTACAATTGTGTGAAGAAGCCGGAACCGACTTTGCCCAAGCACTAAAGAAAGCTAGAAAAGTGCGATCGCCAAGTCAACCCGCTACGACTGTAGAACAAGCAGTTGGTCGTATTGTTGGTTCTCTGTGCGTTCTAACTGCCAAAGAAGGCGATCGCTCAAGTGCCATGTTAGCCTCTTGGGTAGCTCAAGCAAGTTTTAGTCCACCTGGTTTAACCATAGCTGTCGCTAAAGAACGGGCAGTAGAAACACTGACCCATACAGGAAACAAATTTGTCCTCAATATTCTTAAAGAAGGGAATCATTTGGGGTTGATGAAGCACTTTCTCAAACCCTTTGGCCCAGGACAAGATAGATTTGCCGATGTCGCCGCCCAAGAAGCTGAAAACGGTTCTCCCATACTTACGGAAGCCTTGGCATATCTGGAATGTTCTGTACAAAACCGGATGGAATCTGGCGACCATTGGCTAGTTTATGCCACTGTCGAGAATGGCAAATTGTTAGATAATGATGGCATCACAGCCGTGCATCATCGCAAGTCGGCAACTCATTATTAATTGGGAATGGGGCATGGGGCATGGGGCATTAGTTATTAATTCTTCTCCCTCACCTCTACTTCATCGGTTCTGGTGGTAAACCAAGCTTGGCGCAAAATTCCTTGCTGTACTTACATTCACGTCTGCATAGCTACTCGAAAGGAACGTGAAGATTATGAACGAAACACCTTTTGAACAATCGCAAAATTCTGACGACGAGCTTCAGGCTGAGTATCGCTTCGATTATCAAAAAGCAAAGCCTAATCGCTTCGCTGCCCGTAGTGGAACGCAACAATTAACAGTTGTGGTCTTAGATGAAGATATGGCTCAGGTTTTCACTACACCAGAATCGGTCAATAAAGTGTTAAGGGCGTTGATTGAGTCGATGCCACAAACTGCAAATGGTGAGCCAGCCTCATGATCTCGTTGTTTTATTGGGCGATCGCAAGCCGTCTTATCAAAGGTATAATTAACTCCAGCAATAGGTTGGGTTGAAACAAGTGAAACCCAATCCTACGCAGGTTAAGGTTTTTATGGCTAACTGAACCGGAATAAAAAAAGGCTCAAGCATTTCTGCCTGAGCCTTTTCTAGATTAAACTAAATGATTTTCGCCTGAGTTTAGTAGCGACCACCGCCACCGCCACGGTTGTAGCCACCGCCACCACCGCCACGATTACCACCGAAAGAACCACCTCCACCTCTGTCTTCTCTGGGTTTGGCCTTATTCACTTTAAGGTCACGACCCATCCATTCAGCACCATCAAGGGATTCAATGGCTTTGGTTTCTTCGTCTTCTGAACTCATTTCCACGAAAGCAAAACCGCGTAAACGGCCTGTTTCACGGTCAGTAGGTAGCTGAACGCGCTTTACAGAACCATATTCTGCAAAAACAGTACTCAGCGCATCTTGTGTAACTTCATAGGAGAGGTTACCAACGTAAATTGACATTAAATGTCTCCAAAATCATAAGTTTGTAGAGATTTAGATTTCGGAGAGAAGTCTGTAATACCAAAAGGGAAAAGCCTGTCAATACTAAAATCAAACACTGTCGCCGAATTAATTCTCATTTCACTTTCAATTTTTACATGGCGGCTAACTTTCAGGGGGAAAGTTTGAAAAACTGTTATAAAAAGTTATATTGCAAGTTGATAGCTAGGTGGTAGGTAGTTCCAAAACGGGTGAGACTATAGTCAGCCGCACCCGATAAACTAATTCTCTATTCTATTTTCTAAATACTGACCAATCATCAACTGTTCACCAGCACGAGAGATAATAGTCTGCCTGGTGCGGTATTTACTGCCTATTAGCTTTAACTCTTCTTCAAACACTGAACCGTTGTATTCAGTTCGCAAACACATTGTTTTCGGGTTGGAGAAATAATACTGGGCGGTGACTGGTTTGGATATGGCAAAACCGCGATCGCGATACAAGGTATTTCCCATCACCCCAAATATTGTTGAACCTTGCGATTCTTTATTTGTCTTTAGCACATCCGTACTTTCCCAGACAACTGCTGCACCACAGATTAAACTCCCTGTATCAGGCAAATCGTGCATCTGAGCTAGCTTTTGCAATTCATCACAGCCCTGCTCTAAAAAATTGATCGTAACTATACTCTCGATCTCCTTAGTTTCTCCCTTCGGTAGGGTGTAGTAGCGTCGTTGCGATCGCCATTTACCTGCTGATTCCTGGAAAAATTCGGAAATCTGGAATTCATAAGTGGTTGGTGCAATTTTGAACAGAGATGTCACGCCTTACCTTCCTCACCTAATGCAAATATATTTCTGGCAAAAAAGTTCATTCTTACCTGTTGTTGCTATAGTACTTGTCGCCCTATTTCTTGCCATATTACGCAAGGGGGGTAAGAAGAAATAGTGTTTTCTACTACATTATAGACACAATTAAGCAATAAATCTTTAATATTCTTAATAAAAGAAGAACACCTGTAAAAGCTGCTAGCTATAGTAGAATGAGTTCGTAGGTAAAAACAAGGGTAATTTTGTAATACTGCCCAAACTATGATATTCGGCAAAAAAGCTTCATATCCTTCGAAAAAGCGAGGTTTCTCCTCTGGGTAGATTCCAGAAAAATGACAAATATTTATACTAAAGTTTATAATTTGTTAACTGCAAGAAGATTATCTACCTCTGCGTAAGAAGTAGAACGGTGAGAAGTTTTGGACTTTTGTGGGAAAACAGTAGTTTTTGAATCAAAAATTACTGTCATACAGCTTATTCTTCATTCTCGCCGTTTTTTGTTAATGATATCTCTCAAAATTACTTGGTAAAACACGGCTGTTTAACCCCAAAAGCTCCCCAATAGGAGAAAAAATAAATGATTTTGGAAAAAAATAAGCCGCACAAACAGGTGAAAATGAAAGATCCCGTAGTCGCTAACCAACTAACAATTATCCAGTTAGATTCAGTTGTGAAAACTGAGGTAGCGACCGCAGATTTCAAAAGTAGACTTCTTGCAAACAATACTAGTGCAACAGGTGGCAACGCGAAAGGGGAAAATTCCTTTTTTTCCTCCACTTCTGTAAGAAGTTTATTAATTTTCTGTTTGGTAGCTATAGGATTGCTGACGGCGAGTTGCGGTTCGTCGCCCAAAGAATCAGCAGATGCACAATCCCAGAGTCCTGGTAATAAGGAAGGTAGTCGTGTAACACCTGTAGATGTGGCGATCGCTCGAACTGATTTGCTGCAAAAATCACCAGAATATACAGGTAATACAACACCCTTCCGTATCGTATCATTGCGATCGCAGGTAGAAGGCCGCTTGTTAGCTTTGAACCTTGATGTGGGCGATAGAGTAAAGCTTGGGCAAAACGTTGGGCAGTTAGATGATGCCATACTTTCGACTCAATTAAAGCAAGCAGAAGCAGAATTAGCAGCCCTGAAATCAGAAGTAGCCAGAGCAAACAATCAAGTAAGCAATGCCCGTGCTGACGTTGAACGGGCGCGGCTAGAAGTGGTACAAGCTCAGGCAGATTCAGAACGCCAACAGAGGTTGTTTAAAGCCGGAGCGATCGCTGAACAAACTGCCCAAAAAGCACGTACCCAGGCGCAAACAGCAGCTCAGGCACTACGGGCAGCCCAAGAGCAAGTCCGTACAGAACAGCAAGCCGTCGCTGCTGCTCAAGGTAGAGTATTGGCCCAACAGGCATTGGTTGCCCAAACTAAAGAACGCAGGTCTTACGCTCGGCTGACATCCCCCATCACTGGCATAGTTACAGAAAAAGTGACAGAACCAGGCAATCTTCTGCAAGCAGGTAATGAAGTCGTAAAAATTGGCGATTTTAACCGTGTCAAAGTCGTTGTGCAAGTTTCCGAATTAGAACTGGCACAAATTGAGGTTGGACAGTCTGTACAAGTGCGCTTAGATGCCTTTCCCAACGAAACATTAATTGGGAGAGTTACGCGCATTTCTCCTGCTGCGGATGCGATCGCTCGCTTAATACCCGTAGAGGTAGTGATTCCCAACGCTCAAGGCAAGATTGGCAGTGGACTGCTGGCGCGAGTCAACTTTGAAAACCAGACTCAACAGCGTGTAGTCGTGCCGCAAACAGCTATTCAGAAACAAACAGGCAATAAGAACTCTAAGGGTATAGGAGAGACGCAAACAAATGTACAGCAAAACTCCTCCCCACCTAACACATCTAATAGAGCAGAAGCAAAGTCCCAAGAGCGAAGTGGAACAATATTTGTCGTCAAAGACACAGAAGGCAAAACGAAGGTAACAACACGAGCCGTAATGTTGGGAAAAAGAGCTGATGGAAGAGTGGAAATTTTATCCGGTTTGCAAGCGGGAGAGCGCTATGTTGTTCGTAGTGGTAAGCCGTTAAAAGAAGGTGACACTGTAAGTCTTTCAATTCTTTCAGAAAAGCAATAGTAGGGTGAGCAATAACCACCATACCAAGGAAAAAAGTACTTATTAGTCAGCACTTATCACTTAGTATCATGCAACAGGCAAATAATAATGGCAATGGCGGATTTAGTCTTAGTGCGATCGCTATCCGCCAACACATTGGCACACTCATGCTCACCGTGGCAGTAATTGTCATTGGAGTATTTTTTCTCACCACGATCCAAGTCGATCTCTTACCGTCAATTACCTATCCACGAATTGGAGTTCGGCTAGAAGCCCCTGGTATTTCACCAGAAGTAGCAGTCGATGAAATCACCAGACCCTTAGAAGAAGCTTTATCAGCAACCGAGAATGTAGTACAAGTTTTTTCCCGCACCCGTGAAGGACAGGTAAGTCTCGATTTATACTTCCAACCAGGGGGCGATATTGACCAAGCCCTAAACGATGCTACTGCTGCTTTTAACCGAGGTCGGGGACAACTACCAGATACGATAGAGGAGCCGCGCTTATTTAAAGTCGATCCTTCTCAATTGCCGGTTTATGAATTGGCGTTGACATCTGCTTCTCTACAAGGAAAAGATTTACGCGTATTTGCTGATGAAGAGTTAACACGAGAACTCAGTGTCGTGCCAGGAGTCGCCTCAGTTGATGTATCTGGTGGTGCCGAGGAAGAAGTACGAGTGCTTGTTGACTTGAACCGATTGCAAGCTTTGGGTGTCGGGTTAAATGATGTCTTGGATGAATTAACAGCCCGTAACCAAGATACTTCTGGTGGTCGGATTCTGGGGCAAAATTCCGAGCCATTAACTCGGACTG
Organism: Nostoc punctiforme PCC 73102; assembly: GCF_000020025.1. Classification (GTDB taxonomy): domain Bacteria; phylum Cyanobacteriota; class Cyanobacteriia; order Cyanobacteriales; family Nostocaceae; genus Nostoc; species Nostoc punctiforme. The sequence continues at coordinate 7,217,342 of NC_010628.1, forward strand.
TCGGACGCTTCCAAAATGCCAGAGAAATTGAAAACCTCTCCTTGGAAGTTTCCTCCCCTACCTCCCCTGCACCTTCCCGCCGCGTCTACTTGCGAGACTTTGCAGAGGTAATTGACGATACAGAAGAACAGCGAGTATTTGTTTACCTAAACCGTCAGCCTGCGGTAAAATTTTCAATTCAAAAGCAGCCTGAAGCCAACACAATCACAGTTGTAGATGCTGTGAAGCGGCGAATTGAACAATTACGGCAATCAGGTTTAATTCCAGCAGATATGACTTTGAGCCCCACCACAGATGAATCTGTCTTCATCCGTAATTCTTTAAATGATGTCATCTTTTCAGGGATTTCTGGGGCATTGTTAGCAGCAGCAGCAGTGTTGTTATTTTTAGGATCGTTCAGACAAACATTGATTATCAGTTTGACGATTCCCCTGTGTACTCTGGCAGCGATCGCTTTGATGAAAATCTTTGGCTTGACTTTGAATGTTTTTAGTTTAGCAGGTCTGACATTAGGAGTCGGTCAAGCAATAGACACATCGGTTGTGATCTTGGAGAACATTTCCGAAAAAACAGGCATGACTCCTAATCAAAAAGAGATGGAGGCAGAGGGGCAGAAGAAAAATTCAAGATTCTTTATTGACAGTGCGATCGCAGCTTCCCAAGAAGTAGAATCTGCTTTAGTTGCTGCTACAGGTGCAAACTTAGTTTCTGTAGTGCCATTCCTTTTAATTGGCGGTTTTATTGCACTGCTATTTAATGAACTGATTTTGACAATTAGCTTTGCCGTTGCAGCCTCCCTTGTCGTTGCGATTACAGTAGTGCCAATGCTATCTTCTCGACTTTTGGGAATTCGCTGGTCTAGTCGGATTAGTGAATTTTGGCTGCTTAGACAGTTTAATCACCGATTTGAAGATGCTACACGGGGATACAGTAATTTCTTAACCAAGGTTTTACGCTATCGATTGTTTGTAGTAACTGCTGCTTTGGTAATTTTAGGAGGCAGCAGTTTCTTTATGTTTGGTCAAATTCCCCAAGAAATTTTACCCCGCATTAGTACCGGTCAAGCTAACTTGAGAGCGCAGTTTCCTCCCGGTACACCTTTAGCAACTTCTGAAAAAGTTATGCAAATTGTCGATGACATTTTGCTCAAACAACCAGAAACCCAGTCTGCTTTCACAACTGTGGGTGGTTCTTTGTTTGGTAGCAATACTACAGAAAATCCTTTACGTGCCAGTAGTACCATCAATCTAAAACCAGGCACAGATGTCGAAGCCTTTGTCAAAAAAGTAACTCAGGAATTTAACAAACTCAACTTAGCAGGAATTCTGCTACGCCTCAATCCTGGTCAGGTGCGGGGTTTAATCTTGAGTAATTCTCCAGTGCAAGGATCAGAAGTTGACGTGATTCTGCAAGGTGAGAATGAAGAAAACTTAACGCAAGCAGGGGCACAAGTACTGCAAGCATTACAAGAAAGAGCAAAATTAGCGACATTCCGACCAGATGCCGACCCCCGGCAACCGGAAATCCAAATTCGCCCCGACTGGGAAAGAGTTTCAGCTTTAGGGTTGAGCGCTCAACAAATTGGTGCAACAGTTCAAACAGCAATCGAAGGTTCAGTTCCCACGCAAATTCAACGTGGTAATCGTTTAGTTGATGTGCGGGTGCAGCTAAATAAGGAAGCGATTGCGCGTCCTTCCCAGCTAGAACAATTACCGCTATTTACAGAAAACAATCAGCTAATCCGCCTTTCAGATGTTGCAAACATTCAAGAAGGTCAAGCGCCTGGTGAAGTGCAACGCATTAATCAGCGCCAAGCTTTTATTGTGGCAGGCAACCTCAGCGAGGGGGCTAGTCTTGGTGAAGCGATCGCAGAAGTCAATGAGGTACTCAAGGATGTAGACTTACCTGATGGCGTTTCAATTGTGCCTAGTTCTGCCCAAGAAACTAATCAACAACTTCAAGATGCTTTAAAAACTTTGGGGGCGTTGGCGACGTTCTTAATCTTTGTAGTCATGGCGGTACAATACAATTCGCTGATTGACCCATTGGTAATTATGTTCACCGTGCCACTGGCGTTAGCTGGAGGAATTTTTGGACTTTACATTACCCAAACTGCAATTGGCGCAACTGTAATTGTTGGTGTCGTGCTGCTGGTGGGAATTGTGGTAAACGCAGGGATTCTAATGGTAGAACTGGCGAACCAGATTCGGGATGAAATTGGTTGTACTCGCCAAATTGCGATCGTGAAAGCTGCACCTCAACGCTTGCGCCCAATTATCATGACCACAGTCACTACTATCTTGGGACTGTTTCCTTTGGCATTAGGTATTGGCGAAGGTTCTGAGTTTTTGCAGCCTTTAGGAATTGTAGTTTTCTTTGGGATGGCGATCGCAACAATGCTGACATTATTTATAATCCCCTGTTTTTATATCCTGCTGCACGATTTGCTAGATGGAAATTGGGCGAAGCCAGTGTTAATCCGGTTACGTGGATTTACGAAAAAACTCATTTCCATCACGGATAGGGATTAAATTTTTCAACACCCTAGACACTGAAATTTAAATTAACGCGATCTACCAACAAGTTTTTTCGTTGGCAGATCGCGTTAAACGCATTTTCGATTACATATATTGTCTAATTTGTCAATCAATAAGTTCTAATTTAGATTTTTGATAAAGATTGGGTGAAATTACTAGTTATCGTGATAAAGCATTACAAGAATTGCTTTATAAATCAACCTATGAGTATATGTAAACTCACTGAGCAGGCACACATTAACCGCTATTTATCTAGCAAATAGATAGCAGTTCAAAAGTGAGGTTTTGCTGTTTGATTTAACTCATGCAATATAGCATTCTCTCAATCAATATGAAGAGGACAGAAATATGACTACAACCGTAACCAAAATAGCCTTGTCTCTTCTAGGAGCAGCAGGAATTAGTTTTTTGTCTTTGACACCAGCGAGAGCCGTTATTTTGGTAGAACCAATTGTAACGAGTGTGAATGAAGATATATTCAACACGAAAAAGCCAAGAATCCTTACAGATTACGAACCAGGACAAGTAATAGAATATGGTGTGCCAGATGTAGCTAATAACTTTCTAAATAACACTGGATACGATATAGAAAGCTTAGTCTTTGATTTAAAAACGCTGTCCTATACTAATCCCGATTCGACTCCACCATTTGATAATGAGCCTGTAGAGTGGGGGGATGTAAATGGAGATGGAAAGATTGGTTTATCTAATAACCCCGATCTAAAGGATATTTTTACAGACATTACCATCAGTGGCAGTACTATCACTTTTAGTGGTGGCGTAATCCGAAACGGAAGCGTGTTTTACAATCCCTTCGCTACCCTACCAAATCTAGCTCCAGGTGCTGGAATCATTCCACCAATACCAGCAGAGCAAGCAGATAAAGATGGGCCTATTAGAGTCGCTGCTTATTACACCGCCGTTCCTGAATCAACTAACGTTTTGGGTGTATTAGTCCTTGGTGCTGTAGGTGTAGCTTTAAAATTAAAGCGATCGCTACACTATTAACACTTTCTATCATCCTTTGTGACTGGGAGGTGGGGATGAGGGGACAAGAGGAATAATCAATTCCCAATTCCCAATGCCCCATTCCCCTTTAACCAGTAATCAACTCACGATACACTGCAAGTGTTTCCTGATGGACGCGGGTAACACTTAACCACTGTAGGTTTTGATTTGCCCGATTCTTCCACTCATGCAGCATATCAGCATTACTCAGTAATTTCATTAAAACCCCAGCCAAAGCATTACTATCTTTTGCTGGCACTAAAAGACCTGCTTGCCCATTATCCAAAGCTTCAGGAATCCCATCTACTTGAGTACCAACGATCGCAGTTCCAGCTTCCCTGGCTTCCGAAATTACTAGAGGGCAAGGATCGCGATGAGAAGCCAACACAAATATGTCACAAGATATCAGGTAGCGTTGAGGTTGCGCCTGGAAGCCTTCAAAATGAATCCGTTCTTTTACAGAAGTTGCTTGTGCTTGTGCCTCAAATAGCTGTTTATCAGGACCATTTCCTACCAAATAAAGATGTGCTTGGGGAAAATCTGGGGCAATTTGTTCAAAGGCAGCGATTAACTCAGCGATACCTTTGCGTTGATACATTCCCGCTACAGTAGCGATCGCTGGACGTTGTAACCCTAAAGGTTGATAATCTTGTATTTGTCGGGTACGGGGACTGCCCAAAGTTCCATTGCATACTACCCGCAACTTGTTTTCTGGGATACCCCGTTTCGCCATAGAATCTCGTACCGCCTTGCTGACAGCAATAACCCTGTCAGCTAAACCCATCAGCACACTGGAACGCTGAAATTCGTTATGAACTGTAGAAACTAAAGTATATTTATTGCCTTTAAAAATGCGTGCTAGAATGACCCCTGTCATCATGTGAGCATGAACGATATCCGGCTGAAATTCTGCTGCGATGGCTCGATAACGCACAGCCGCTTTAATAATACTTATCGGTTTTCTTGTTTGGTCTAATGGGTAATGTTTAACACCATATATATTTAGTAATTTTTCGTATTCACCACCAGCAGAAATAACCGCTACCTCATAACCAGATTTTGCCTGTAAACAAGCCAGATCCACAGCCACATTCACAATACCATTACCTATTTCTTGAACGTGGTTCAAAATATGTATGATTCGCATAATCTTTGAGATATGTATAAAAAATAAAAATAAGTAACTGAGTAGACAAAGACACAATTCTTGAGGTATTCAGCGACAACTCAAGACAAGTCAGTAGCGCGAAAGATTGACTAATAACGCTTCTAACTACTTACTTAGCTTTAAAGACTTATTCAATAACGACTCAAGAAATCGGGGTAAAACTCCAAAATTTTGATGTCTTACCAAAAGCAGCAATGGGAGCATCCCACCTTTAAAGGGCTAGTCCTACCAAAATGAGGCGGCGAAATTAATGTAATGATTGTCAGGTTGCGGGGGTGGGGTTATGAATAATTTTCAGGAGGTTAGATTGGTTCCTGCTCTGGCTCTTGTTGAATTCCTACAAATTCTCTTCTTAAATCGTCGTCAGACGGTCTTGTGCGAAATTCCTCGTGTGGGTGTATATCCATAACAGATAAACAACGCGCTTTGCCTCATTAACCACATACATGAAGCGACATTTCTTTGCCGCTCCATCTAACTCAGGCGCTCTAAATCGAATTTTTCTAAATTTAAAATCTGATTTATACGTTCCTTTGGGAAAACCTTCGTCGTCTGAAAATGAATTAGAGCTAGGATTCTCGCGGAGTTGACCAATATAGTCATTAACTAACTCCAAAAAAGAATTCCTAGCTCTTTCATTTTTACGGTAGTGACTTTTAATTAACTTTTCGAGGCTAATGTCAAACCTCTCTAATCGCTCTATCCGATATGCTTCGCAACCAGTCACGGGTTTCCTCCGTCTTTAACTCTTTGCCCTGGATTGTACCTGAGTACAATTGTTCTAGAGTATCAGATAAAACCGCTTGATAACTGGGATCTTGATGCTCAACAGCATCCAAAATAGTGTCAACCAGTGTATCTAAAGCTTTAATGCAAGACATAAAAGCTTCTGTCTGATTGGTTACGACTAAAAACAATAGATAAATTTTTGACCAAATTTTGCTCTTTAAGCCAAACACACCTTTTGCAGATGGTTCGAGCCAATCATACGCAAACTCTTTTAGCTCTTCGCGGTCTTCAACAGAAATATTGCTCCACTCCTGCTTAACTCTATGGGTTAACTTACGAATTTTGGCTGTTAATTGCTCAAAATTCGATGATGGGCTGATTTTTCTTTGCCGAATCTGCTCAAACTCATGAGTAAAAATCACGATCGCAGTGGACACCGCTACACTCTCCCAATTTACTGCTATTCCTGGACAACAACAGAGTTAAATAACTTTCTGACTTTTACAAACTGTATTTAGAATTTTACTTACCGGGTGTAAACAGTTTACATTTTTATTCTATGACAATAGATACTCGCTGTCTTCCGCAATTAGAGGAAAGCAGATGTTTGATTATTTCTGTTACAGAACCAATCGAAGCGCGATCGGCTTGTTTTACAATTGGATAGCTAGCTATCCAATCAAGTCGAGCCTTCCAAGCAAAGCGATCGCTCCACTAGCTAAAGAATTTTTCAACCACTGCGCCTTGTTACATCTCACCAAAAGCATCCCTTTTAGCTTGGACACATAAGTATCCAATAGACTAGGCAGAGCTAAGAAGAGCGATCGTTCTTCCTAAAAGCATTTACAAAATAATCTATTGATTCACTTTTGTAAATGCTAAGTTTTGACAGCAAAAACCATTGCCAACTTAAAAAATTAGGACTCAATCAATACAAGTTTACGAACCTCAGAATTTTGTCCCTGAGAACGGCGTGATGAGGCAGCAGTTAGCAAAAACTTCCAAGACTGAGGAGAAAGTATAGATGGATCTATCATTGAAACAAAGCTTTTGATATTTTTTTGCTTCAGTGCGACTAAAGTCCAATGAAGTTTAAGGTAATTTTTGATATCCTGAAATCCGGGAATCTTTGAGCGATGTTGCTCATTGACTAAGGCGTAAATTTTTTGTTTCATCAAAATATTTGTCGCCAATCGTCGAGACAAAGAAAACTTTTGATTATACGCACCAGGCCAAATCGTGCGGTATGCAAGACATTGGTTGAAGAAAATAGCATCGCCAAACTGGGCAATCCGAATCCATGAATCGATGTCATCACAGTTAGCATCAAGGGTGGAGTCCCAACCACCAGTTTGCAGGAAAGCATCACGTCGGCAAGCTACTTGTACAGGCGTGCCAAAGGGTACAAGCTCTAAAAGCATACCATAATGAATATCGGCTTGGGGGATATAAAAAGCTAAACCAGGCCCTACTTGTGGGGTGCGACTGAGTTCAACTTCATTACCATCTACCTGAGCCGCCACACAAGAGCAGATTACAGCATCGGGGTGAAGTGCGATCGCCTTAGCCATTTCTTCTATGCAGTTGGGAGCTAAATAGTCGTCATCATCTAAAAACTTAATCCAGTCGCCGCTAGCTTTGGCAACTCCAGCATTTACTGTTGCTGCATGACCAAGGTTCACTTCATTCCGATGGTAAACAACCTTGTCCCCTAAGCTTTTGAGATATGTTTGGGTATCATCAGAAGAACAGTCATCGGCAACAACCACCTCACACTCAATGGTTTGGTTCCAAGCCGACTCAATTGCTCTTTGCAGCAAGTTCAAGCGATTATATGTACTGATGACGACGCTAAATTTCATAAATTTCCACCTCTGGTACAGCATTTTGCAATATAGCTTCGATCTATTGGGTCTTGTCTCAGTAAAATTATCAATCTCCAATAAGTAGAAGTAGACTGAAATAGGATTATCGATTTATGATTGATGATCGTGAGTTTTTTTTAAGCAGACAGAAAGACTATGAGCGCTCAAGAGATTATCCGCTCCATTGAAGCGGAACAGCTAAAATCAAATTTGCCCGACATTTATGTGGGCGACACCGTAAAAGTAGGAGTGAAAATTAAAGAAGGCGAAAAATACCGGGTACAACCCTACGAAGGAGTAGTGATTGCCAAACGCAATGGTGGCATCAACGAAACTATTACAGTCCGTAAGGTTTTTCAAGGTGTAGGCGTTGAGCGCGTATTTCTGTTGCATTCTCCCCGGATTGACAGCATCAAGGTATTACGTCGCGGTAAAGTCCGCCGTGCTAAACTGTATTATCTCCGCGATCGCGTAGGTAAGGCAACCCGGATTAAGCAACGGTTTGACCGCCCTTTGTGATTCGTGCTTCTTTCATTATGGGAGAAATCTCAAGCGGCATCTGCCGCTAACTTGTTTTCTCAATGAAATTGAAGTATGATAGAAATCGCGTGTTGCGTTAAGCTAAAATTTAGTTCAGCGCAATAAGTGAATAAAAAACAGCTTGTGCGCTCTTAGTTCAGTTGGTAGAACGCAGGTCTCCAAAACCTGATGTCGGGGGTTCAAGTCCTCCAGGGCGCGCTCAAGAGCAAAAAATAAAGCCCGAAATAATTACGCAACTGCTAATATAGCAGTTAGTGATAATAATTTCGGGTAAACTTATTGTATTTGCAGTTGTTTTGCTTTCAATTAAGTAAAATAGAGTCGAAACTGCAAAACTGGAAGAACAAATTTTAGATTTTAAATTTTAGATTTTGGTGAAGCAGCCCGGTCTTCTCTACGAAACGCTTCGCTAAGGGGTTTTCCCCCATGAGTGACTGCTGACCCCGAAGGGATAGACAAAAAATCAAAATAAATGCACAACCTAGAATCTGAAGTTAAATACCTTTGCCTTAAAGCATAGGGTAAATCTAAAATCAAAAATCCAAAATTGAGTAAGAAACGGGGGGATAAAGGGTCGTGGCCAAAAAAAGTGAAGCAGAATTGCCAGAAAACACAAATGGTTTTAGCTTAGGCAACTTCATACAGGGAACCAAAGAAGAACTTGACAAAGTAGTTTGGCCCAGTCGGAAGCAGATAGTGAGCGAATCCGCTGCTGTGTTGTTAATGGTGGCACTCTCCGCATCTTTGATATACTTGGTCGATGGATTGTTTGGTTGGGCAGCAAAACAGGTGTTCTGATGACTTTTGCAACAGACGAACCTCGCAACTCCACGTTGCAGTCGGAGGAAACAGGAGAAACAGCAGAAGCAGCGTCAAAAGAAGCACGCTGGTATGCTGTACAAGTAGCTTCAGGCTGTGAAAAGCGTGTAAAGACTAACTTGGAGCAACGTATTCAAACTTTTGATGTAGCTGACAAAATTATCCAGGTAGAAATTCCGCAAACGCCAGCGGTGAAAATTCGCAAAGATGGCAGTCGCCAGCATACAGAAGAAAAAGTTTTTCCTGGCTATGTGCTGGTGCGGATGATGATGGATGATGATACCTGGCAGGTGGTACGAAACACCTCTCATGTAATTAACTTTGTCGGTTCAGAACAAAAACGTGGTAGCAGTAAAGGTCGCGGTCATGTCCACCCCATACCACTGAGTTCTTCGGAAGTTGAACGTATATTCAAACAAACCAGCGAACAAGAAGCTGTTGTCAAAATTGACATGGCTACTGGTGATAAGATAATGGTGCTTTCTGGTCCATTTAAAGACTTTGAAGGCGAGGTAATTGAAGTCTCTCCAGAACGGAGTAAACTTAAAGCCTTGCTCTCAATTTTCGGCAGGGATACACCAGTAGAATTGGAATTTAATCAGGTAGAGAAACAGAGTTAAATACAAATGGCGAAGAAAGTAGTGGCGGTCATTAAACTGGCCCTGAATGCTGGAAAAGCCAACCCAGCACCGCCAGTTGGGCCCGCCTTGGGTCAACATGGCGTTAACATCATGATGTTCTGCAAGGAGTACAACGCCAAAACAGCAGACCAAGCTGGAATGGTGATACCAGTAGAAATTTCGGTTTTTGAAGACCGGAGTTTTACATTTGTACTCAAAACGCCACCAGCATCAGTGCTGATTAGAAAGGCGGCAAAAGTTGAAAAAGGCTCGAATGAACCCAACAAAAAGAAGGTTGGGTCAATTACTAAAGCCCAATTGCAAGAAATCGCCCAAACGAAACTCCCCGACCTCAATGCCAACGACATCGACGCGGCAATGAAGATTGTGGCAGGAACGGCTAAGAATATGGGTATAACAGTCAAAGATTAGTCATTGGTCATCGGTCATTAGTCATTAGTAAAAAATCAACAAATGACATAGACGCGCCAGCGGCTTCCCGCAGGGTAGGACAGATGACAAAGGACTCATAAAAAAAATTATCGGGGGAGAGGCGAGGCTTCGGAATTACCCCAGGAGAAAAAAATGGCAAAAATATCGCGTCGTTTGCAGACGCTGCAAGCAAAAGTAGAAGATAAGGATTATCATCCTTTAGAAGCTTTAGCCCTTCTCAAAGACACAGCAACAGCTAAATTTGTTGAAGCAGCCGAAGCGCATATCCGGCTGGGAATTGACCCCAAATATACAGACCAACAGTTGCGGACAACGGTAGCACTGCCTAAAGGTACAGGACAAATTGTTCGGGTGGCGGTGATAGCCAGAGGCGAAAAGGTAAACGAAGCCAGCAACGCTGGGGCTGATATAGTCGGATCAGAAGAACTGATTGACGAAATCCAGAAAGGTAGAATGGATTTTGACAAGCTGATTGCCACACCAGATGTGATGCCACAGGTGGCAAAGCTAGGTAAGTTGCTAGGTCCCCGTGGTTTGATGCCATCGCCCAAAGGTGGAACCGTAACATTTGATATAGCAAGTGCGATCGCAGAATTCAAAGCTGGTAAATTAGAATTCCGAGCTGACAGAACTGGTATCGTTCATGTTATGTTTGGTAAGACAACCTTCTCGCCTGAAGATTTGTTAGTCAACCTGAAGGCATTGCAGGAGACGATTGACCGTAACCGTCCTTCAGGAGCTAAAGGTCGTTATTGGCGCACATTTTATGTGTCAGCCACAATGGGGCCATCGATTAAAATTGATGTCACTGCCCTACGAGATTTAAAACTGAGCGAAGTAGGTTAATTTTTAGTCATTAGTCATTTGTAAAGGCAAAAGACAAATGGCTAATTACAAAATCGAATAGGCAAAGCCGGAGACAGCAGGTGCTAATAGCTTAAATACCCTGCCGAGGTTAAAACTCTAATTGTCAAAATTACCACCCATAAAGGCGTGATAACTATGGCATCACGAGTCTTAATACTCAACCCCGGCTAATATTAGCCGGGGTTTGTTGTTTGGGTTTTCAGGTTTAAAAGAAACATACAAGTAGGGCACTTCCCCGATTATTTTAAGGAGGTGAGATTGGAATGGGTAGAACACTAGAAAATAAAAAAGAAATAGTAGCTGACCTCAAAGAAACTTTGAGTGAGTCAACTCTGGCACTGGTAATTGACTATCAGGGGCTAACAGTTTCGGAAATCACAGACTTACGGCGGCGGCTACGTCCTAGTGGCACTGTTTGTAAGGTGACGAAGAACACCCTGATGGGCATTGCCATTGAAGGTGATGAGAAATGGCAGCCTTTGTCGGAATTGCTCAATGGTTCTTCCGCCTTTTTGCTGGTAAAAGATGATTTTTCATCGGCAATTAAGGCATACCAAGAATTCCAAAAAGTTACCAAGAAAACAGAACTTCGTGGTGGTGTCCTGGAAGGTCGCCTACTCAAAGAACCTGATGTCAAGGTACTGGGAGACTTGCCATCTAAGGAACAACTCATCGCGCAAATCGCTGGGGCTATCAACGCCTTGGCTACCAAGATTGCTGTGGGTATCAACGAAGTTCCTGGTTCACTGGCTCGTGCTTTGAAGGCTGTGTCCGACCAAGAACAAAGTGGTGGTAGCACCGAAACTGCTGCTGTACAAGATAGCAGCGCTGAAACCGCTACTGAAGATAATAGCAGTACTGAACCTGCTGCTGAATAGACTTTGTGGTTCATCAGTCAAGAGTCAAAAGTCTATAGTTAAAGACCAATGACCGATGACAAATAAATAATCAAAATTACAGGAGTTATATCAATGTCTGCTGCAACCGATCAAATTTTAGAACAACTAAAAACCCTTTCTTTGCTGGAAGCTTCTGAGCTAGTCAAGCAAATTGAAGAAGCTTTTGGCGTAAGTGCTGCTGCACCTGTTGGCGGTATGATGATGATGGCTGGTCCTGGTGGTGCTGCTCCGGCTGAAGAAGCTGTTGAGCAAACCGAGTTTGAAGTGATTCTCGATTCAGTCCCAGCTGATAAGAAGATTGCTGTGCTGAAGATTGTCCGCGAATTGACCGGTTTGGGTCTGAAAGAAGCGAAAGACTTGGTAGAAGCTGCACCAAAGGCAGTTAAAGAAGGTATTGCTAAGGATGCTGCTGAAGATGCTAAGAAACGCATCGAAGAAGCTGGCGGTAAGGTGACTATTAAGTAGTCACAATTCTATTAGCAATTTTTATATTAAGGAGTCTGAGTCAGGCTCCTTTTTTTATCGAAACGAATTCAGAATTGTAACTGAAAAATAGTTATAACTCTGCCAAGTGGACAAGATAATTTTAACTTAGCAGGCGATTGATGCGATCGCGCTTCACATTCAAGGATGGTAATAAATTTCTATTCAAAGAAGGGTTAAGGATGTAAAACAACAATAATTTACACCCAAACTCCTAAGTCTAAGTCCTAAATTTTATGCTTCTTCTGAATTTTCACTCTTACGTCCTGGGGATGCTTCGTAAAGTGCATCTAGATGTTGACGCGCATCTTCAACGTTAATCGAACGCATTACCAAAAGCGGCTCTTTAATCAAGTTACCCGCGCTATCTAATAACTCTGGATGTGGTACAAACTGTTTTTTTGATGAATAATAACCGTATTTACCTTGATTATTGATTGGCGAGGAATTGGTTGGGTAAGTCCGCTCGCGATCAAAACTGAACACGATCAGGTTACGAATTAAGTTGCCAACAGCCATAAATGCAAGGATTGTAAAAGCAAGGATGTAAAGCAGGTGTAACATTAGATTTTCCTCCAGAACAGCAATTTTTAAAACTTTATTTTGTAACGCTTTGTTTCGCCGATACTGTGACTCACAGTTAAGATGACTATTTGACGCACTTTTGTGCGCTTACATTTATATGAAGCTATTTGTCAACCGTTATTTCACTTACGGTAGCATAGGATACATTATCTTGTTAATCCAAATAATGTTAAGAAATTGTTAAGCTTTTTCTACTATCTCTTTGTTGACTGATTTAGCGTTTTGCTGTTAGACATTGCTAAATAGCCTGCGGAAATTTAACAGATGCTCCCATCTGTTTAGACTTCACGCTCTTGACGAAAGCGCATTGCGACATTCCAGCATTCTGTTACTAATTGATGCCAAGGCATTAACGTTGCCATATCAATTCCGACTTGTTTATCGGTAGCAGCAAAGAGCATCTTTGCTGTACTTAGTTCTTCTTGCGCTTGTTTAACACGTAAGAGCAAATCAGATTGTTCTTGGTCACTCATAAATGATAGCTGCTCAGTTTCGAGTAAATGGCGCGATCGCGTAAACCAATGCTGAAAATCTTCTAGCAGGGGTTCTAAAACCGTTTTCAGCAACTCAGTCCCTGGTAAATTTGAGTCTGACATAAATAAGAAGGATTTTTCCAACTTTCTTACTAATATTAACGTTATTTACGTTTCTTAATATTATTTTTATTTATTATAATCTAATAATTTTGGAAAATCTAAGAAAATGTAACAAATAGCACAGATTTTATTATATAGTCTTGCTAACGGGTCTGTACAGTTCCTTTGGAGAGACCGTATATATATCGAATGGGGGGGGTAGCTGACACCGAGTTGCAATTCATAAGATAATTTAGCGATGTCTACGACGGGCTACGCCTACGCCTGGAATCCTGAATTTAATACTCAGCTAACCGATCAAAAATTTATCTTTATCCCCAGCGAAAAATTAATTCGGTAGTTGGAAGATAAAGCTGAACTGGCAAAAACTAAAGTCGTTATAGTTGAGTAAGCCTACAGATTCAGATAAATCACCTTTTGTAATCACCTCGCCAACGGTTCAGCAGCCAATGTCGCCAAATTCATCAAATCAATCACAACAGTCAGAACAAGTTGAAAAAATCTATTTACCGCGTACCAGCGAATCGGAGAATTTAAAAAAGATTCGTCACACTGCTTCCCATGTAATGGCAATGGCGGTACAAAAGCTGTTTCCCAAGGCGCAAGTTACAATCGGCCCTTGGATAGAAAACGGTTTTTACTATGACTTCGACAGTCCAGAACCATTTAGCGAAAACGATCTCAAAGCCATCAAAAAAGAGATGGCGAAGATTATCAATCGCAAATTACCAGTAATTCGAGAAGAAGTCAGCCGAGAAGAAGCCGCACGCCGGATTCAGGAAATTAAGGAACCTTATAAGCTAGAAATTCTGGCAGATATCAAAAACGAACCAATCACGATTTACCACCTGGGGAATGAATGGTGGGATTTGTGCGCGGGGCCTCATCTGGAAAATATCAGTGAATTAAACCCGAAAGCAATTGAATTAGAAAGTGTTGCTGGCGCTTATTGGCGTGGGGATGAAACTAAAGCTCAATTACAACGCATCTACGCCACCGCTTGGGAAAGTCCAGAACAACTCGCTGAATATAAGCGGCGCAAAGAAGAAGCGCTACGGCGAGATCACCGGAAACTGGGTAAGGAACTGGGATTATTTATATTTTCTGATCTAGTAGGGCCGGGTTTACCTTTGTGGACACCCAAAGGTACTTTGTTGCGGAGTACTTTAGAAGACTTCCTGAAGCAAGAACAGGTAAAACGGGGTTATTTATCTGTAGTAACTCCTCACATTGCCAGAGTAGATTTATTTAAAACCTCTGGACATTGGCAGAAATATAAAGAAGATATGTTCCCCTTGATGGCAGATGATGAGGAAGCTGCTGCACAGGAACAGGGCTTCGTTATGAAGCCGATGAATTGCCCTTTCCACATCCAAATATATAAGAGTGAATTACGCTCTTATCGGGAACTACCAATGCGACTGGCGGAATTTGGTACTGTTTACCGCTACGAACAATCAGGCGAATTGGGTGGTTTAACGCGGGTGCGCGGTTTTACTGTGGATGATTCTCACCTGTTCGTCACCCCAGAACAGCTAGATAGTGAATTCCTCAGTGTGGTGGATTTGATTTTGTCGGTGTTCAATAAGCTGCAACTGAAGAACTTTAAAGCTAGACTCAGTTTCCGCGATCCTGCTAGTGATAAGTACATCGGTTCCGATGAAGTTTGGGACAAAGCCGAAGGTGCAATTCGCCGTGCAGTTGAAACTTTGGGGATGGAACACTTTGAAGGGATTGGAGAAGCGGCTTTTTATGGGCCCAAACTTGACTTTATCTTTAGTGATGCCCTAGATCGGGAGTGGCAATTAGGAACTGTGCAGGTTGATTACAATTTGCCTGAACGCTTTGAGTTGGAATACGTCGCTGAAGATGGGGTTCGCAAACGTCCAGTTATGATTCACCGTGCGCCTTTTGGTTCACTGGAAAGGTTGATTGGGATCTTAATTGAAGAATACGCGGGCGATTTCCCTTTGTGGTTAGCGCCAGTGCAAGCTAGATTACTCCCCGTAGGTGATACACAGCTAGACTTTGCTAAAGATGTGGTGGCAAAGATGAGAGCGTTGGGCATCCGTGCAGAAGTTGATACCAGTGGCGATCGCTTGGGTAAACAAATTCGCAATGCAGAGAAAGAAAAAATACCCGTGATGGCAGTGGTTGGAGCCAAGGAAGTGGAAACCAACACCTTAAGTATCCGTACCCGTGCCTCTGGGGAATTGGGAGTTATCCCTGTTGATGAGGTGGTGGATAAGATGAAGGATGCGATCGCTAAGTTCGAGAATTTCTAAAATCTAACCGCAGACGCACACTAATTATAATTGGTGTGCGTTTTTTTCGTGGATTGGAGCATGAGCTAGCTGGTAGGTTTTGGTAAGGGTGCGATCGCGTTCTACTTACAGGCTGAAACCCTAAGTTTGTCGTTGCCAACTGGAAAACCCTAATTTTGCAGTAAACTTTAAACTTTCTGCATAAATTCATTTAAATTTATTGACAGTACTATATGCTGACATTCTCACAGTTATAAATGTTGAGAAATTTATATTTAGCTTGCAAGATTTTCAGAGTTAAGCAATTAATAAATACTTATATTTAGGTATATTTAACCCTGTTTTTATTTTGAATTAACAACTCCTAATTAATATTGAAGCACGGTTTAATTTACTAACTACAAATAAAGGAGAGTAATTATTATGACAGTCAATTTTAAATCTATGTTAGTTCCACCAGGTAAGGGTTCCACTTATTTGGTGTTGGGTGACTTATATACTATTCTGGCTACAGGAAAAGATACAGGCGGAGAGTATGGGGTATACGAGGCTGTCATGCAACCGCAAAGTATGACACCACCTCACAGCCATGACCAAACAGACGAAGCGCACTACATTCTTGAGGGAGAGGTTGAGTACCAGATTGACGAGCAGACTATCGTTGCAACTCCCGGAACCTTCGTGAATTTTGCTAAAGGTCAATGTCATAGTTTTAAAAACATTGGGTCAAAACCTGCCAAAATGCTGACTTGGGTTACACCAGCAGGGGGTGAGCAGTTTTTTGTAGAGGCAGGGCAACCTGTAAACTTACCTTTGAATGAGGAAGAACGCTCTTTGTTGGGCGTTGTGAATCCTGCCGACTTTGAAAAAGCCGTTGCCATTGCCTCGAAGTATGTTCAATTCCCGACAAGTTGAGGAAAAGTAGAATTTCTTAAAGAAAGCAGGGAGCTGGGGAAGCTGGGAAGCCAGGGAAGCAAAGTTAAAAGGTGGATTCATCCAGTTCAAATACTCATTTTAATTTTAACTTTTCATGGGATTTGAAAGGTCAAAAAGTATCACAGACAACAAAAGTTTTCTCAATCACCGCACCCAAGAAAACTTTCTGATTTATTCAAGACTGATAGCATAGATTTAAAGACTTGTGGAATCTGCTCTTCCTAAACAGACTAGACTTGCATAAATTAATGTCAATAATTTTTGACTAACATTATGAACCGCTTTACCTCTATTTTGCTCGCTGGCTTGATAGCATCTGCATCAGCTTTGGCTATTTCTCCAAAAGCTGAGGCTAATACACCAGCGTCTTATCTTGTTGAGTTAGATAACTACAACTATCAACGCAACGATGATGGTAACTACGAACGTCATAGTCGTCACTACAGAAATGGTGATTATGACCGCCAGAACGACCTTCGCAACATTCGTGACAACGATCGCCGTTATGACCGCGATAATAATCGCCGTTATGACCGCGACAATAATCGCCGATATGACCGCGACAATAATCGCCGATATGACCGCGACAATAATCGCCGATATGACCGCGATAATAATCGCCGATATGACCGCGACAATAATCGCCGATATGACCGCGATAACGATCGCCGATATGACCGCGACAATAACCTTCGTAACATTCGTGATAATAACTTTCGCTATGAACGCGATCGCAACTGGGGTCGTGATTAATCCCTGTGCCTATTTATTAAGCTTAGTTCCAAGTGAACTGAGCATTGATTCTACTTGGCGCTAGGACAGACACAATCTCTTTTTCCACTCATTGCAATATCTGACTTTTCACTCTTCTCTGGAAAACCTCGCTTCCATTCCCTAGTAATGAAGTTTGCTCAGGGCTTAGGTTTAGCGTTAGCTTTTTTACATGACGTGAAAAGTCAGATTTTTATTAAATCAAGAATTTACCTTCAACCTAGACTCATTAATGGAGTTGAGAGGTGCATTCATCTAGTTCAAAGACTCATTAATGGAGTTCAAAGGCTCATTAATGGAGCTAAAAGACTCATTAATGAAGTTCAAAGACTCATTAATGAAGTTCAAAGGCTCATTAACGAAGCTAAAATACTCATTTTAATTAAATCAAAAATTTTTCCTCAGACTATAAGTCTCTTTCTTAATTACGAATTACGAATTACGAATTACAAATTAATATCACGACCTTGGTCGCAACAATTGCACAAAGGTATCACTCACAGTATGGTCTTTGGTATCGGCGGCGTATTGAACTAATTTTTCCTTTAGTTCTTTAGCAGCATCTAACGGGAGTAAGGTTGCTAGCAAAAAGTAGACACCACGAAAACGGGGGTCGTCCATGTGGTCAAGGAGACGGTTTTTAGCTTCCTCACTCTCGCCGAGAAAGCTTTGCACCAAAAAAAAATCCATAATCTTATCGTGGCGGAAGTACCATTCTCTCTTGGCTTCGCCTTTTTCGTCTTGCCACTGACGGCTGACAACCATTTTATATTTATCGTCTTCCAAAGACTGTAATACCTGGTAAAATTCATCCGCAGGTAACGCCTGTTCATCATTCAGCCGCATTTGATAGACAGCATCGGAGAATTTTTTCAGAGGAAATTCTTGTTTCCATTCTTGCAAATATTCTGCTGCCATCAATTGATATTGATGTTGTTGCAAGTGAAACAAATCGGGGTATTCGCCTTGGGATAGCATCAGGGCTACCACAGTTAAATCCATTGGATTAGAGAGAACCTTCTCGATGGCGCTTAATTCTTGTGGTGATTGCTGATTACTAAGGGCTTTGGTTAAAAAACTAGCAGTGGCTTGCTCATAATCAGTACCTTGAACTTTGGCATTTTTGGGCAGTCGTGGCTGACGGGAAATCAGAAATTGCTGAATTTGTGGTTCCTCAAGGGGCAGCAATTTATATATTTTGGCTGTTGAGGGTGGTGTCCACTCTAGCGGTTGGGTGGTCATGATGATGTTACCCCGGAAATAGCTTTCGGCAAACTGACAGATTTTTGCTCTAGTGTCGGCGGTAACTTCATTGAGTCCGTCAATGCAAATATCTAATGCGCCACTGTAAATTAAATTCTTGAGAAAATCAGCATCTTGTGCTTGTCCGTGCAGCTTGGCTTGAATTGCCTCAATTACCCCTTTGTCACACTTGCGCGCAGGTAGATAAACCACAAGCCGCCCAGAAGTTTTTACCAAATAGCGCAGAAACATTGACTTACCCAAGCCAGAATCACCTTCTAAGATGACTTGTCCTTTGATGTTAGGTAGCACTTGAGTAATTTGTACGGGTTCGTCTACACCGGGAACTTTCACTTTAGAATTTGGGAAGTAAGCTTCGGGGTTAAAATTATCTAACCCGGCATCGGCTAGTAGGGAAGGCTTGAAGGGTTCAAATAACTTTTCGCGAAAAAAAGGAACCCAGGTGAGAATTAAGCCGACGTAGCCGACACCGAGAATACGCCTCACCCAAGGGTTCCAGAAGAAGATGGCTTGAACTTGGGGAAATTTGGGATAAGCAAAGATGAGGACAAGCCAAAAGGCAGCGTGAATCAAAATAGTAGTTCTGGCGTTGAACAACCACTGCCAAGTTTTGAGGTTAATTATTACTGATTGCAACGAATCAGCTTCGTTGTAGCCGACGTTTTTAAGGTTGTTGTAGTGAGTTTCTAAGATAACAATATCTTGTGGTTGCCAAGAGACTTTTCTCGCAACCACAGCAATTTGCTTTGCCAAGTCTTCCTGTAAACGCACTAATTCTTTACTAGGTTCCCAAATTTTGCGAAAAACCTCTAGTGTTTTCACTCCTTCATCGTGGTTTAGCTTCTCAGGAATTGTTTTAGGTCTGCCTAGCCATTTAAGCAGTGTTGTGACATCTTCAGTGCCACCCCCCAGAAAATATGTAGAGAATCGCCACTGTTGAAATTCAGATTGTCCCACGTAATAAACGTTATCCAAAATGACAATAACGCTATTCAGGTCTAGTTGTTCTATTTTTTCTAAAGCTCTTGCAAGGTTAGAACGAAGTGAAGTTTCAATAGATTTATCCTTGAGAATCTTAACAATATCTTTCACGTAAGGTTGAGCAACTTTTCCCAAATTACCTAAGGCATATACTGCCATTGATTTATCAACTTGACTAGAGATTTGATTCTCAATGGTTTTATCTTGGATGAAATCGAGGATATCTTTGATATATGGTTGAGCTGCTTCTTCCAAGTAACTCAATGCATAAGCGGCGCTAGAGCGAAATGAAGGCTCAACAGATTTATCCTTAAGGATGTCAGTAATATCTTTGGCGTAAGGTTTAGCAGCATCTCCTAAATCGCTCAATGCATTAGCCGCACTGGAACGAAGCGAATTATCGACGGATTTATCCTTAAGGATGTCAGCAATATCTTTGACGTAGAGTTTAGCAGCATCTCCTAAATTGCTCAATGCATTAGCCGCACTAGAACGAAGCGAATTATCGACGGATTTATCCTTAAGGATGTCAGCAATATCTTTGACGTAAGGTTTAGCAGCATCTCCTAAATTGCTCAATGCATTAGCCGCACTGGAACGAAGCGAATTATCGACGGATTTATCCTTAAGGATGTCAGCAATATCTTTGACGTAGAGTTTAGCAGCATCTCCTAAATTATCTAAGGTAGGAGCTATCTGGGAACGAATAGCGGAGTCAACAGATTTATTTTTGAAGATATTAACAATATCTTGAGCGTAGGGTTGGGTAGCTTTTCCTGTGTTAACCAAAGCATCAACTACAGTGGAACGAACATCAACATCAACAGTTTTATCTTGAATGAAGTTGAGGATATCTTTGATGTATGGTTGGGTAGCTTGTCCGAAATATGCAAATACAAATGCTGCACGGGAGCGAACTTGGGCATCAGCTGTTTTATCTTTAAGGATGTTAGCAATCTCTTTGAGATAGGGTTTGGCAGCATCTCCCAGATTTGCTAGTGGGGAAAATCTACTAGCAGAATAGTTACCACTACTGAAATAAATAGTAATAGAGGAGTCGGTGTTTTTATGCTTAAGAAAATCGGTTATATCTTTGATATATGGTTTGGCCGGTTCTCCCAAGTTGGCCAATACCAATATCAAATTGAAACCAGTAGAAAAATCAACAGATTGATCCTTAAGAATATCAACAATATCTTTGACGTAGGGTTTAGGAGCATCGCCCAAGTTTCCTAATACAGATGCTGCACCAGCGCGAACCGAAACTTTCACAGATTTATCTTTAAGGATAGCTGCGATATCTTTGACATAGGGTTTAGCCAAATCCCCCAGATTGCTTAACGCGTATCCTGCACTAACACGAATCGATGTTGCAACAGATTTATCTTTAAAAATACTGAGAATTTTTCTGGCTATGTCTTCTGGTTTTTTCACCAGAGTTTTTAAGTCTTGCATCTCATATTGACTGACTTGATCCAGAGCCAGAGACTTCACTCCCTCATGTCTATCATCAAGAGCAGCAACAATACCGTTAATCTGCCATGCTTCTGGTTTAGGCTTGGGCTGTTCTTTGGCGCTTACCCAAGGCAGCGCGAGGAGGAGTGTCAATAGCAGGATAAAGGGAAAAAGGAAAAATGGCGACGATCGCTTTTTAATTATGTGCAGATACATTTGTATAATTTGTAATTCGTAATTCGTAATTCGTAATTTCTTTAGTAGGGAAAGAGAAGGGAGTTAGATTTTTTACTAGTAAATCAGGAACCGCTACAGTTATCTTTTTATCGTCTGATAACTCAACCTAGCTAGAAATGGAATATTAATGTAAATACTACAGGTACAGGAATTTAAAAAGATACGCCCAAAGTATAATAATGAGCTTGCTTGAGCGATGGTGCGTAGGCGTAGTCCATCGTAGACATCGCCTACTCAAACCACTGCACGAGATAATAACAATACTTCGTTTGATTGTTGGCGATCGCTAATGTCTTTTGATAACCTCTGCAAACTACTGTCCGAAAAACATCCTGCTACCTTTGCCAGTTGGGTTTTAGGTACACCACAAACTTCTGTCAAAGTCCTCAAAACCGAATTGAGCATTGAACCAATTCGCGCTGATTATGTAACATTCTTACAACTACAAGGACGCATTCTCCATCTGGAATTTCAAACCAAACTCGAATCTACGCCACCCCTACCCCTGCGGATGCTAGATTATTGGGTACGCTTATATCGTTTGTATCGTCTGCCAATAACGCAAGTTGTCGTATTATTGCTTCCCCCTGCACCAGGAACAGTAATTGAAACTGTTTTCTGTGTCGAAACTACCCGTCATGAATATCGCGTGATTCGCCTATGGGAAGAAAATCCTGAACTATTCCTCAATGAGCCAGCTTTGTTACCCTTAGCACCACTGGCGGCAACCACGCAACCCCAAGCATTGTTGCAACAAGTTGTGGGCAAAGTTAATCAACTTGAGCCAAGACAACGACCAGAAATTTCCGCGTATACCCAAATCTTAGCGGGGTTAAAATACAATCAAGACTTGATTCGACAATTATTTCGGGAGGGTATGATGCGCGAGTCAGTAATTTATCAAGAAATTCTCGCTGAAGGCGAACAACTAGGAGAACTAAGAGGACGAAAAGCAGAAGGGCAATTGCTCATTCTCCGTCAACTTACTCGACGGGTGGGAGAATTACCCCAAGAGATGCTAAACCGGATTGAAACTCTCTCCTTAGAACAATTAGAAAATCTCGGTGAAGCATTGTTAGATTTTCAGGCGATCGCGGATTTAGAAGCCTGGTTTGGTACATTAGACATAGGAGTGAAAATGACGTAAGCACAATTTATGAATTATGCCTACCGAGAATTTCGGATAACGCATAATTAATTTCACTCCTATGTCTATTGTCTATTAGATAAATTTTTCCATTTGAGCCAATGTCTGATGGTGCTAAGGGAAAAAATAGTTTCAGAAGAACGAAAGCGAGTTGAGCTTGTCAGATTGCCACATTAGAGTTCAATTAGCTTGAATCCCCAAGGTTTGAGAGCTGCTAAAGCTATTTCTTCACTTACACCCTCATAAGCTTCCCATTCCAACGGATGCTCTTTTGGATGTCCGTCGCCGACATTACCTGCAACTTTAATTATCGGACAGTTGGCGATGCGATCGCGCTCCAACCCTTTTGGCACTACTAGTTGGATTTTGTGACCGATAAACTTCGCTGTACTTTCTTCAGCAATCGATTCACGGATTAAACAAATATCACCAGCAGTTCCCCAAGTAGTTTGGTAAATGTGGAGGAATGATATATAGGTTGCTGGTTTAATGGATCTTTTTAGAACATGCATTATCTGTAATCCTTACACTATGAATCAAAAATCATAAATCATATAAGTATTTTCTATCACGTTCGTAGGGAAGAAGAATGTTTTTAACTCACTTTTTGCACCTAGACAAGGTGATTATAAACCGCTTGCGGGAATATGGCGGCTTTCAGTTGAGTCTAATAAAGACCTAACTCCCAACCCCTTCCCTACAAGGGAAGGGGAGTAAGATTCAAAGCCTTACAAATAAGCGTAGACGCATTAGCGTTGGCGTTCGCGGAGCGTGTCGCAGACAAGCCTCTCGTAGAGAAGCGGTAGCGACGTTCGCGTAGCGTCTCCCCTTGGGAGAAAGAGCGTCAGCGGCTTGTCGTAAGACATCGCTAAAATACGATAATCGCCCACATACTAGCTCCCAAAGCGATCGCTGCTAAGTGTTGCCAGAGGAGGGATTTCACTGGTTGCCGTGCAATCTTTTGCGTTAATAACATAGTCATCAACACTGAGAAAATTATTGTTGTACCTTGCAAAAAGGCAATTACAGCCGGGTGAGCAACCAATATTGGCAATTGTTCACCACTCAAACCAAGGGTAGCAAAGGTAACAGGTAAAATTCGCCCACCTTCGCCTAAACCCAAACGCAGATAGTGAGCCAAGTTTCCCCCTAACACCAATGGTAGGTAGCTATACGCAAGTTCGACAAATTTTCGAGGCTTACGGTTAACGTTGAACACTTGTAGCAAGCCATAAGCCCCAAAGGTAAATATCGCTGGAATAATTAATACTAGCAGCGATAATCCGAAGTGCAGCCAAAACTGAGTTAAATCCAGTTGTAAACCCAACCAAGATTGCAATTCTGGCAAGCGATGCAGATATATCCCACCCAACAGCAAAAACAATAATGCTACTTCATAGGTGCGAGGTACATGAGTTGTCCACAATTCAATTCCAGGGGGACGCAAGTTGAACTCAACAGAACGATGGGGACAGGCTTTAAGGCAAGTCATACACAGTACGCAATCTCTGTTATCTTCTAATTGCGCTGGGTGAGAATACAAGGGACATCCATTAGTTTCTAGCCCTTCGCCCTTTTGCGGTCCACCTTTATAGCATTGATAAGTAGTACAACTAGCAGAACATATCCCTTGCTGTGCGCGAAGTTCCGTCATTGAAAGTTTGGCAAACAAACCATTCATTCCACCAATGGGGCAAAGATAACGACACCAAAACCGCCGCTCAAAAAGAGCAGAGAAAATCATCGCCCCAGCAGTAATTAATAGCAGCAAACAAGCACTGAGGTAGGCGGTATTTTCTAAATGCCAGAGTTCTTCCCATAAGAAAATTAGGGTGAACAAACCAAACATGAACCATCCGCCCCATTTCTCAGCTTGCTCTCTCGGCCAGCGTTTGAGTTTTCGAGGCCACAGCCAGAGAGATAACTTTTGGGTAATTTCCCCGTAAATCATGAAGGGACAAACAGAACACCAGATACGTCCCAAAAAGGGAAAGAGAAATAAGAAGAAAGGCCACCACCAAGCCCAAAATAGATTTAATACGAAATTGCGATCGCGGGTTTGCGGCCCAATAAATAAAACTGCAACAATAATCGCAAAAGCTGTTGCAGTAAAACCATAGTTAATGCGATCGGGCCACCAAGGACTACGCAAAAACCGCCGCAAATTAGGATAGGCATTTAACAGATTCACCCGAAATCGTTTTTTCTTCGCTTCGGCTGGCCAGAAAATTTCTTCTGTTAATTCATTAGCACCTTCCGCTTGCACGATCGCTCTTTCAACCAGATTTTTCAATTCCTTGAGGTTCCCAGGAAAATCATAAGACTGGAGGCGACGCAAAGCTTCTGGGGTAATATGCGGTTTCGGAACGCCTCTAGAGCGAATGTAGAGACTTGTATAATACTCAACCTGCGCCTGAATATCAGCTTTCCGCACCCGTAGCGGCGGTACTTTAATAATGTGACCAATACAGCGTTCAATTGTCGGCTGAGTTTTTTCGGAAACAATCAGAATTCTGGCTTTACTAGGGCGAGGTTCCGGTGCTGGTTCTCCAGAACGAGCCACGGGGGTATATGTGCCAGTTTTGAGTAACTGCGTCACGGGAGGCAATAATTCTTCGGGCAATTCTTGGATGTTGTTGAGAACTAGAGTACCTTCCCCCAACCATTCCAATAGTCCTGGTTTACCGCCAGCGCGACCAAATAAGTCTGCGCCGCTAGTTTGCAGAATACCGCAATTTACTTTAATGATTGGTTCTCGCCGTTTTGGAGAACCAAAGTGGATGAGAGCTGCTATATTGTCTTTTTCTAATCCTGGTTCTCCGAAAATATCCACTGATTTGCGGTCAGCAGCCGCTTCTCGAATTTGCTCCCGCAGACGCACAGCATATCGACTTGTACCGACAATACCTCGTTGGGCTTTGGTAACTAAATATGGCCGCAAAGCTACAGAACGTTCTTGTTCATAGCCAAGTGCAGATGTTGCCTGAGCTAATTCTTGAGCCAATTGACGCGAAAAAGCCTGAGCAATTTCGGGGTATTGGGTGACTAATTTCCGAAATTTATCAGCAGGTACAACCCACAAATGACATTCAGTTACTGTAGTAATTGTGAATGGAGTTAATTCTTCCAGCAGCAATTCTTTGAGTTCAATCACTGCACCGGGGAGAAATCCACAAGCTAAGGCTGGGTTGCTTTGATTGGTGCTATTGCTTTCGAGTTGACCTTCTACAAGAATATAAAGGGCTTCTGGAGAATTGCCTTCACTAACCAAGTCAGTTTCGGCTGGTACAACTTGTTCTTCAATTACTTGTGCGATCGCATTTAACACTTCAGGCGAGAGAATTCCTAAAGTGGTGCGTTCTTGTAGCCATATAACCGTTTCTGGAGATGTCATCTTAAGTTCTCCGTGTAGGCTGTTATGTATAACTGTTTTAAATTCGGTGGAATACAGTAGGGGTGTAGAGCTGTACGCCTCTACCGGGTATCACATCCAAACAAGAACCGCTATCAAAGAAATTATCCTCTGAAAGGAATGCCAAAATATCTGTGTGTGGCTGTTATAGATTAATATCTGAGAATTCATGGGGACGAATTATGGCAATTTATCTAGACTCAGCGATCGCATCTGAAGCCAAAGTTGTTAAGCTTTGGGGATGGGTGAAAGGCATTACAACCAATCCCACGCTGTTGTCTCAAAGCGATACTCCACCAGAAACCACGCTCAAAAATTTGGTTGCCTTGACTTCTGGCCCTTTATATTATCAACTTGTGGCATCTGATAAAGCTGGGATGCTAGCTGAAGGTAGAAAAGCTTTCGAGATTATTGGTTCACAAACAATTTTAAAGATTCCCGCAACACCGTTAGGTTTTGAAGTAGTGGCGAGTCTATCACCAGAAATTACCTGTTCAGTGACAGCAATTTACAGTGCAGCACAAGCAGCAGTAGCACGGGAGGCGGGAGCGAAAATTGCCATAGCTTATGTAAATCGAGCTACGCGGTTGTTAGGTGACGGTATTGCCTTAGTGCGGGATATGGCTAGCGTCCTCAAAGGCAGTGATACAGAGATTTTGGCAGCTAGTATCAAATCTCCTGAAGAAGCAGCCGCATCATTGCAAGCCGGGGCCCATCATTTGACTTTACCATTGGCAATGTTGCAAGCGATCGCAACTCATGAATTTTCACAGAAAACGGTTGAAGAATTCGCTAAAGGAGGCATTGGTTTAAGATAATTCGTAATTCGTAATTCGTAATTCGTAATTCGTAATTCGTAATGATACTCGTAGACTCGCTACCGCTACGCTAACGTAATTCGTAATTAAATATGAGTTTGTCAGATATCCCTAATCTCTGGGTTCCCTTGGTACTTTTAGGTTTAATTATTGTCGCTGCTGTATTTTTTAGTCGCAGCAATTAAAGCTTTTGTTGCAGTGCTTAACAGTTGAGTATAGCTACAGTTTATCCAAAGCATTACAGTGAAGGTGGAGGTTAAGTTGTATGTTCGCTGTTGTCACATCCTATACAATTTATTGGGCTACATACGTTTTAAATCTTGTAAAACTGCGGCGGCTGATTGATAGCGATCGCTAAAATGATAGCAAACCATTTTATCTAAAATGACCGCCAATTCTTCCCTGACTGGCACTGTTTGCCGCCACATCACATTCCCCGTTTCTGGATCTGGGTGGAGTTCTTGCGGTGGTATTCCAGTTATGGCTTGAATACCAATCATTCCTAAAGCGTAAATGTCACTGCATAGACGGGGATGACCGGCAAATTGTTCTGGAGGTGCATAACCCCGCGTCCCAATGGCTACTGTGGCTAATTCTGTTTGGTCGCTAGTCGGTGGTTGCATTAATTTGACTGCACCAAAGTCAATCAATACCAGCCGATTATCTTGAGCGCATCTAATAATATTAGTTGGTTTGATATCACGATGAATCACTCGATGCTGGTGAACAAATTCTAGAACTTCTAAAACTTGTTTGAACATCTCTATGACAAATAATTCGCTTTGCACATCCTGTACAGGTGGTAATTCTTCACTTAAAGTATGTCCTTCAATATATTGTTGAATTAAATAGAATTCTTGGTCATCTTCAAAATAAGCAAGTAATTCAGGAATCTGATGATGTTTACCCAAAGATTCTAATATTTCAGCTTCACTATGAAACAATCTACGAGCAACTTGCAAAAATCGTGTATCTTGACGGGCTGGCATTAACTTTTTAACTACACAAGTAGGATTACCCGGTCGTTGAGTATCCTGTGCTAAATAAGTGCGACCAAACCCGCCTGAACCAAGAACTTGAGACATTTTGTAGCGTCCACCCAAAAGCAAATCACCTGATTTTATTTCTGGTGAATCAATTGGAGCAGGAAAGTCAAGAGACGAATCGGGAATTGCGGTTTTGTCTTCTAAGAGTATATTTAATTGTGCGATCGCTTCTTGTTGTTTTTCAACTTGCAGAATAATCACCTGAGTTTGTCGCTGATTTTGGTAGCTAGTATAAGCAATTACACAAATACTACTAACAACCAAAGTAAGAGCAGAGGGAATTAAAGGCACCCATCCAGCCTGCAAAAACAAACCAATGCAGATTCCTACTAACCCAAGTAGAGCTGTTCCTCCCACCACTAGCAACAGCAAGGGATTTTGCCACCGCCATACGATAATTCCACCTAAAAGCGACCAGCCCCACATCCAAATAAATTCTACCCAGTCGGGCCAATACCAAATTAAAGGTCGCCCATCCAACACTGTACTGATGAGTTGACTTGCTATCTGTGCATGAATAAACAGAGCAGGCATTCTGGCTGGTTGATCTGGCAAAGTGCTGTAGGGTGTATAAAATCCGCCTGGGGGTAAATTAGCCGCAGTAGTGCCGATAATTACAAGACGGTCTTTGAATAAACTGGAGTTAACTTGACCACTGAGGACTTGCGTAAGGGTTACTTGATCGGCAAAACTGTTAGGGTGACGATAATTTAAT
The DNA here is from genome assembly GCF_000020025.1 of Nostoc punctiforme PCC 73102. Classification (GTDB taxonomy): domain Bacteria; phylum Cyanobacteriota; class Cyanobacteriia; order Cyanobacteriales; family Nostocaceae; genus Nostoc; species Nostoc punctiforme. Next base: position 7,245,556 of record NC_010628.1, read on the forward strand.
AATATTTGATAGCCATCTGTATCCAGATGTTGATAGCTACCGGAATTAGGTTGTAAACGCGGAAAGAGGGTTTTACCTAACTGTAATTCTTTTTTATTAGTAAACTTGTATTCAATACCTTGTTTCTCTAGATAATTAATTCCTATTAGCGCCCCAAAAGCAAATGATGTTGTACATTTATTGTCTGTAGAGTAAGCAAATAACAAACTACGACGGAGAATTTGGTCGTTTTCATTGTCAGAAACAACATCGCTAAACCCAACATTATCTATAGGAAAATTGGGTGGTGGTGGAATTTCATCTCTACCCAAACTGCTGAACAAACAAGTGCTGACAATGTTATCTTGATTTTGAAAATTAATTGCCAAATTGTTATTTTCTGGTTGAAAAAGATATAAACCAACAATTCGCGGTTGATAAGACTCGATTTTTTTTAATAGCTGATTAATTGTCCGATCTGATAAAGCCCATTTCTCTCGTTTGAGATCGTCGTCAGTGATTTTTACTAGTAAAATCCGCCGATCGGGTGCTTGTGCTGGACGCGATCGCAACATTTCATCATAAACTCTTAACTCCCAAGGCTGTAACCATTTGAGTTCCCGAATTCCCCAGATAAACACGGTGACTCCCACACTGGTAACTAAAATAATTTGCAACCAGCTTTTGTTGTTGGAAGTTTCACGGGAATCCTGAACTTTGACAAAAGGGACACGGAGTTTTTTTAATAGTCCACTAATCACAGCGTTGTGGCAGAGTAGCCTGAATTGGGTAGATGTTGCAGGCGCAAAAGTTAATTTTTGGACTCTAGGTTAAAAGCTAATTAACCTGAGCTTCTCTATTAATGTAGCAATTTACTTGCTGGTGAGGAACCTTGGCGTATTCTTACTCTTAAAGCAAGCTAACGCGCGGTATTAACCAAAGAAATAAGCCATGTCTACGACAGGATATGACGCTCATTCGTTCTTAGCGTCTCCCTTTTGGTAAAAGACTTGCCATCAGGGTCGCGCACTGACACTAATCATCTGTTTGAGATGTTGGAGTATCTTCAACAGCACTGGCAATAGGTAAAGAAATAGGATTAGTAGATGGTGTTAGTGAATCTAACCGGGGTTGTTCAAGCGATGCTTCGATACTTGGATCGTCAAAATAGGAGCCAACAATCTTATCATAGTTAGAAGCAACAGCTAGAAAAGCGCCACCCAAAATATAGATAGGTAATGGCAGATTAAATTCTTGCAACCAATCAAACAATTCCGCCAAGGCAAACAGGACTAAAAAGCAAGCAAGCCAAACTCTCATATTCTCTATTTCCTAGATTGAAACAACTCTATTAATAGCTTAAATAGCTTGCATGATAGTTGATGTAGTACATAACAATCAACTTACAACCTTTATAACCATAGAATAGGTGCAGTCAGAGTTATAGCATCTGCTATATTGCAATATCTTGTAAAAAAATAAAATATATTTAGCTTATGCCTGCAATCAAACAGCCAAGTATTGCACTATTGGTTCGTGAGACTCGTCAATACCTCAAACTATCACAGGTAAAACTGGCAACGATGTTAGGGGTTTCATTCCACACTGTAAACCGATGGGAAAACGGACGAACACGACCTTCACCACTCGCTATGAAACAAATTGAAAAGTTACTATACCAGATGGGGGAATCCGGTGAGGCACTTTTAGCGAAATATTTTTAATGGCAAATGTGGTACCAGTAACATCATAGATGAAGTACTACTACCCCATTCGTGAGAAATTAATGCCAAGCAACTACTTTAAGCCTGATTTCACAGGGATCTTGCCAAATTATTAGAGCAAGGTAAATTAGTAGAAGCGATCACTAACTTAATAGCTGAATAAACCTGGCTCTATGTGATGTCGCTTTAGACTTTAGGTGTGTAATGCTCCCTAAAATGCTCTGGTGTACACAGAGATGTGTGTACACCGAAGAGAAGGGTTGGAAGAGAAGTCCTTCCAAAATTATTGAATTGGTGTTCTAGGTATCATATCTGAATTAGTTTCTATTTTTCACTTATCAGTGTTGGTGGAGTAATAGCTGCATATTCTTTGGATGTCAGCAGTGCTTCCTGAACATCAATCTTTTTGGGCAAGATTTTTTCGTTATAAAATAAATCGGCAACACTTTGTTGAGCTTTCATCAACTCTGGATTAATTCCTTTTAATCGATAATTAGCGCGTCCAGAAATTATTTCTTGAATGGGTAAATCAATTTTAAGTATGGGTGATATGAGTTTGGCTACTTCTTGACGATTTGCTTCCGCCCATTGACCATTTTTATCAATCTCTTCCAAGATAATCCGAAGTAATTCGGGATTTTCCTTAGCAAACTCCCGTGTTCCTACATAGTATCCGCCTGGAGTACCAATATTAGTAGCATCTCGCAGTACCCGCGCACCGTGGAGTTTTTCTACCAAAGCTAAATGAGGATCGCCAGTTACCCAAACTGGAATAGTGCCCTGAATAAATGCACCACGGGCTTCGACATTGGGCATACTCAGAACTTGAATATCATTGTATTTCAAGCCCACTTCTTCTAAAGCTTTGATAATGAAATAGTGAGAAGCTGAACCTTTTTGAAAGACTACTTTTTGTCCTTTGATTTGTGCTAAACTCTTAATTGGAGAACCTTTAGGAACTACGATCGCACTCCCTTTCCCAGAAGTGGCAGTAATTCGTCTACCAGCAAGATAGACAATTCTTGCACCAGCAGCTTGGGCAAAAATAGGAGGGGTTTCTCCAACTGAACCAACATCAATTTTGCCGACATTCATCGCTTCTATGAGTTGCGGCCCTTGGGCAAATTGTGCCCATTCAACTTTCACACCCAAGGGTTCCAAACGTTTTTCTAAAACTCCTCTCACTCTAACTAAATCACCAGAACTTTGATATCCCATTCTCAGAAGTTTTGTTTTAAAACTAATGGTTTTTGTTGCTGCTGGATCTGCTTTTGGTTCGGTTGCGCTATTTATATTATCACTGGGTGATGTACAACTGGTTAGTGTGGTAGATAAAGCCAAAAAACCAGGCATTACAAACAATGCCAATCTTCTAATAATTGGTGATTTTTTTACTACAGTATTGCTCAACATTTCTACAACTCCAGGCTAAATTAATCTCTGCTCTTAAGAAAAGATAAGTTTTTAAATTATTAAATTCAAGCTTGATAACTTTAATAATTTACTATTTTGATTTAATTGATTCTGGTATAAAAGCCGCATATTCTTTTGGAGTTAATACACCATCTCTAACATTAACTTTCTTTGGTAAGAGTCCTTGGCTGTACCACAAATCGGCAATTTGTTGTTGCTTAGTGACAACCTGTTCAGTAATTGGTAGCAACCCATAAACTGATTTAGCTTGAATCTCCTTCAAGGTAGGAACATCAATACCAACATCAGGAGAAACAAGTTCTGCTAATTTATCGGGGTTCTTTTTAGACCACTCGTCTGCTTTTGTAAGCTCCTCCAGGAAAATTTTGAGAACTTCAGGATGCTCTTTTGCAAATTTACGCGAGGTAGAATAAAAGCTTCCAATATCCTGGAGTCCTTGCCCATCTATTAATACACGACCAATATTTTTTTGTATGGCTCTTGTAATATATGGTTCCCAAGTTACCCAAACATCAAGTCCACCCTGGCTAAAAGCAACATTTGCATCTGGAGGTGGTAAAAAAATAGATTGAACATCAGTGAGCTTTAGCTTATCTTTTTGTAGTGCTTTCAGTAAAACATAGTGAGCAATAGAAGCTTTTTGAAAAGAAACTTTTTTGCCTTTAAAGTCAGCAGCACTTTTAATTGGAGAGTTTTTTGGCACCAGAAAAGAAACTCCTCTACCATTAAATGCTGTAGTTACTACATAGACAAGTGGTGTACCTGCTGCTTGAGCAAATATAGGTGGTGATTCAGCTGTGGCTGCAATGTCAAGAGAACCTGCGTTTAATGCTTCTAAAGCTTGCGGCCCAGCAGCAAACTCTAACCACTTAACAGTAAAATTCTTCGCTACCAAACTTTTTTCTAAAGTTCCTTGTTTCCTCATAACTGCAAGAGAACCAAGCTTAGAAGAAACAATTCGCACTTCTTGCTTTTGGGGAGTATTAGAAACTGATTGGCTTTGAGCTTCTGTACTAATTGGAGATGCTTCGTTTTGAGTTGTTTTATTTTCTTGGCTGCAACCAACTATGCTTATTGGGATTGTGAGAGAGAAAGCAGCTACAAGTAAAGATAAATAGTTACGTTCAATTTTATATTTAGCTTCTGCTTTGATAGCTAGGCTTTTATTAGATATCAGATTTACTGTTCGCAAAAAATGCTTTAAATTCTCGATTTTAGATTTTATCGGCTTGTTAATAGATATATGAGATTGCTGCAAATCTTTAAAAAATGCCATAAAACTCTATTGTCTCCTTCAATAGAAAACTTTTTACTGTAATATTGTGTTTAACCAAATTGGTTATTAAATACAGTTTATATCTCAATACGGTTCAGTTAAGGTTAGCGCTCTTTGCCAAAGTCATTTTTTTTAATGAACCGCAGAGGCACAGAGTACACAGAGAGAATAAAGAGAAGGGAAAAATTGCTTGATTGAACTGTATTGGTTTATATATTATCGGATTTGGTCTTGGAATAAAGTGTTAATAAACACTACCTGGCAGAGATAATAATATTTTTTGTAAATTTACTTTTGTGAGTGTGCTTTATCAATATTTATTTTACTAGCCAAAGGTAAAATAGAGTTTATATTTGGTTTTTTAAAAATCTGCACAACTCAAAAAGGTTTATTTACTATTATTAATATTAGGTTTCACGATAAAAAGAGATTACTATATAGATCGTTATGATAAATTAGGGTTTTTTATTGTCTAGTTTAGGAACGAGGGTGGTAGTCATCCACCCTATCTTTAAAAGCAGATTTTAGGTTTTAAAAGCGTTATAACTGTCTAAAGAATAAACCTAAAAAGGACGGCTACCTGCAAGACTAACTCGCTTCAAAACCCGTCGCTCATTTGGATCAAATGCTTGACGGTAATGCAAGGTAGCTTGATTATCCCAGTAGACAATATCACCTACAGACCATTTATGTTGGTAGTAGAATTTGGGTTGATTTAGATGCTGGCGCAACTGCTCAATCAGTTTAGATTCTTCTTCTGGCTCTAACCCGACAACTTCCACTTCTGTAGCTGCATCTAAGTAAAGATGCTTTTTACCACTTTCTGGATGTGTTCTAACTAAAGGATGGGGAAAGATCGGACTGATTAAAGGAATAGTTTTGTCTAAACGATATAAAGAGCGGGGTGCATTCCGATCTCGCAAAAATGGGTTGTAGGTAATCAACTGCAAATCTGCAATCCGTTCTTTGGTGGTTTCATCTAACGCCTCATAGGCCAAATTTGTATTTAACCAATAAGTATTTCCACCTTGAGAAGGTATTTCCAAAGCATAAAGCAGCGAACCACTAGATGGAGTGGGAGTCCATTTGTGGTCAGAATGGAAAGTTAGTTCTCCAGTACCGGTATAGCCGCCATCGACATTAGAAATCGGAATCACCACTGGGGTTTCTCCTGGTTTAGAAGCCAATACTGGAGTTTCATCAGATGGTACAAAGAGTGCGCCAAAGTAGAGAGAAAAGTTCAAAAGTTCTTTATCGGAGAGCTTTTGGTCTTTGAAAATTAAGATGTGGCGATCGCGCAGTGCTTGCTTAAGTTGTAATATAACTTCAGGTGCGATCGCTTGACTGGCATCAAGATCGGTAACTATCGTTCCCAAAGGAGCATCGATAGGACTTATTTTAACCTTGGTCAAAGTCGAGGTAGGCATAATATTCTCCTGTCTTTTAATTTCTTCTTGGGTATAACTACTTATTAGCTAATACATCTGAAGGAGTAATTTTGGCGTATTCTTCAGGCGTTAAAAAGCCATCTCTAACATTCACCTTTTTCGGGATAAGTCCGAGGCTGTACCACTTATCTGCAACTTCTTGTTGCTTGGTAATAGTTTTCTCAGTAATTGGTAACAACCCATAATCATATTTATTGTGCATTATTTCTAGAGTCGGCGGATCTAGCTGAGTTACAGGAGCAAGCAGTTGTGCTACTTCTTTCGGATGATCCTTAGTCCAGATTTCTGACTTTTCTAACTCCTCTAAAAACACTTTGATTACATCAGGATGAGCCTGATAAAATTGGTGTGAAGTTGAGTAAAAATTGCCAGTATCCCGCAACTTATCACCATCTGCTAAAACACGAGCTATTTTATTTTGTACATTTCTGGTACCGAATGGCTCCCAAATATACCAAGCATCCACCTTATTTTGACTGAATGCTGCATTTGCATCTGCTGGTGCTAAAAAAACTGATTGGACATCGCTTAGTTTCAACCCTGCATCTTCTAATGCTTTAACTAATAAATAGTGCCCAATGGAAGCTTTCTGAAAAGCCACTTTTTTACCATTCAAATCAGTAACATTTTTAATTGAAGAATTTACAGGAACTAAAAGTGAAATAGCTTTACCACTAGGACGTGTAGTAGCTAGATAAACAAGGGGCGCTCCTGCTGCTTGTGAAAATACAGGAGGCGATTCGGCTGTAGATGCAATATCCAATCCATTCGCATTCAGGGCTTCTAGCTGTTGTGGCCCAGCCGCAAACTCAGCCCACTGTACTTTAAAACCCAGAGGCTCTAATCGCTTTTCTAAGGAACCCTGCTTTTCTAAAATTGCTAAAGCGGAAAGTTGTTTGGAACGTACAATCCGTACTACTTGCTTATCAGTTGACTTCTCTGTAGCGCTAGATGAAACTACTGATCCAGGGGAAGCTGCTGACTGTTGAGTGTTATTTTTGGCTTGACTACAACTTGATAGGGTCGTCGATAGCATTAAGCAGTAACCCAAAGCAAATAACAAAGAACGACGTGTTGTTCTGGGGCTTTTTCTGAATTCAAACTTTCCTTTTAAAGCTGGCATGGGTTGTTTTATTGATTTCCTTTAGGTGGTTAGAAAATGATGATTAATTGCAGTATCAAGAACGAAAATGTTTTTTTGAAAACTCCAATCAGTAAATGTTTTTATAACTTCAAAAACTTTACTTATGAAATTAGGGAAGAGAGTGGGTATTACCCACTCTGCAACGACTCGAGGAACTGAAACTTTAATACTTAGGAGGCAAAAATTTAGGAAATGGAGTGAGAAAGGCTCACTCCAGTGTCGTGCTAGTGGAAGATTGAAATTTTTGAGTGAAACTCTGTTTTGTCAGCGTTCAATTTTGCTAGTGCTTGCAAGCGACTAGGATTGTAGCTTTGAGTTCTTCTGTAAAATGTCCAGATGGCTCAACTGCTAGCAGCGCTTCTCTGAGATCCTTTTCAAATGCTGGAGCTTTATCGCCATAGAAAATTTTCAGAGAGAAGGCTGTAGTGTATAAATAGCCGAGATAACTATCGATAGTCCAAGATTTTTCAAATGGCACTTCATAGTTTTCTTGACGAGCAAAAGCCGAATTGCCAATGACGACTTCATGGGGAGGATCGACTGGCTTACGAGTTCCTTGTCCTTGTTGTCCAGTCCGTCGTTCTTCACCTAACCATTTTTTTACTACTCCAACAGCAGCTTGTTTCCAAGGTAGATTGCTTTCCCAAGGGTTGTCACCAGTCTGAAGCAGTGCTAATCCACCATCATCAGTTAGCAATTCATAAAGGCGTTCAAGCACTAATTCGCGTTCCATCCAGTGGAAGGCTCTACCAATAGTAGTTAAGTTAAATTTCCCTAAACTAGAGTCGATTAATTCTGCTCCTTGTTCTAACCAAGTAATATTATTTGCTCCGACTGCTGCTGCTTGGCGTTTAGCTTCTGCAATCATTTCTGGATCGGGATCGATCGCAACAACTTCTTCAAATTGGGTTCGTAGGGGAATTGAAATTAATCCTGGGCCGGTACCTAAATCGAGGAGTCGTCCTTGACCATTGAGATTAAATATTTCGGCTAGTTTATCGAATACAACAGGTGGGTATTTGGTTCTATATTGAGCGTAGCCCTCAGCGGCTCCCTCAAATAAACTTGGGTCGTAAGTTGGAAGTGTTTTTAGTTGAGTCATATCAATTTTGGATTTTGGTAAGGGATTTCCAAGAAATAATTTATTTATCCAAATAAACGAACCACAGAGGCGCAGAGAACGCAGAGAGAGGAGAAATAGAGAGGATCTTTACGTCGGTTTTTGGGGTATTTTTTTAACTCTCATTTCTCCGTGTCCTCTGCGCCTCTGCGGTTCGTTATTTAAGAGAAATGTAGAGTGGGCAAGGCCCACGCTACAAGTGAACAGAGGAAATGGAACATGGAACGTTGTAAAGATGGGCATTGGTCATTGAGAATGGGGCATAGTCATTCTTTCCCTACTCCCCATTCCCCATTTCCTATTTCCCAGCTAGATATTCGTTTGCGGCTTTCTCAACACCTGTACCTTTGAAGAAGTCTTGATTGAGGCTGGTGTACAACTCCAAGGGATGGATGGAGAGGAAGTAGCGGAGGTCTTCTTCGGTAATGATTTCGCGTTCTGCCATTGAGTAAGCGTTGGCGGTGACGGCGGTGATATCAGGCACATCCCAGTGACCGGAATCTGAACCCAAGAAGGCTTTAATGCGTTGGCTTTGCCCGCCGTAGGCATCGCCGAAGGGATTAGCTGCACGATTAAAAGCTTGGCTGACACGGGTATCGTCTGATTCTGTACCGAAGTAGAAATGATTCAAGAAGCGATCGCGCACATCTTCTGGTTTCTCTATTCCCGCTAGTTCAAATTCGTCGAGTTCACCCGGATTTTCTGGAGCTAATAGTTGATGGTGGAATCCTAAACCGTCACCAATTTTATCTAAGCGTCCATCTACCAGTTCGCTACCGTAGCGAGTATATAACTCTACTAATGCTTCCTTGTCGATAATAGCAGGATTGTTATTTGATAACAAATGTTGTTTGTTGCGGGTTTCCCAATGCCAAATAATATCAGCGTATAGACTAGCACCCCAAGCGGAACCACCTTCCAAAAAGGCAAATTTTAATTGCGGAAAGCGGTGGGTAACTCCACCAAAGAACAGCGATTTGCATAATGCTTCTGCTGCAAAGGCAAAGTGATTAATGTGATTGTACTGGGCGTTGGTGACAGAACGCTGAGTTGTCCAACCTTGGCTAGAAGCGTGGGTTGTGGGTACAACTTTCAGTTCTACGCACTTAGCCCAGAATGAATCGTAATTATACTCGCTATCTAAGCCAAAGTTATCAATCCAAACCACTTCGTTAGCGACTTCTTTGCCGTATTTTTCAAAGGCAGGAATTGGACGACGAACGTAACCAGGGATTTGAATTGCTTTGAGTCCTAAAACATTCACTGCATATTCCAACTCTTCAATCCCTTCTTCGGGAGTGTGTAGGGGAATGGCGGCAATGGGTGTTAGGCGATCGCTATAAGGACGGAAAATATCAGCATGGTAAGTATTAACTGCCCGACAAACAGCCCGCCGCATTTCTTCGTTGCCGATATTTGGGGCCATTGTTGCCAAATTGGGGTAGACAACGGCAAAGTCTGTACCTGCTTCTTCCAAGCGCTCATGCAGCAACTTGGGTAAGCTAATGGTAGCCAAATTCAAAGTATTTTTAGTTGGACGACCCCACCAGTTAGGGCGATTGGTGCGATAAGCAAAACGTTCTTCCCAACTTTGCTTGTACCACTTAAAGCGGGAAGATCCTGGCAAATTCTCTTTGAAACGTTCAACAAGTGCAGTTCCACCAACTTGCTCTAAATAATCCAAGACTGCTGGTTCAAATTCTTGGGTATGTACATCGGTGTCAATGATCGGATAACCAAGTTTTTCCCGAATTTGAGCAGACCTGGTTTTTTGTGGGCGGTCTAGAGCGATCGTCATGATAGTTTACCCTAAATTATTCAAATGTTTGTAGGGATTGGCAAAGACCCAGAATCAATCCTTTGTAGAGACGGCGATTTATCGCGTCTCTTAGCTTAATTTCCCAGCCAAAAATTCATCTGCGGTTTTCTCCACAGCCGTACCCTTAAAAAAGTCACGATTCAGGCTGGTGTACAACTCCAAGGGATGAATTGACAGAAAATATTGCAAATCTTCTTCGCTGATAATCTTGCGTTCTACCATTGAATAGGTATTAGCTGCGATCGCAGTAATATCAGGTACGTCCCAATGACCGGAATCAGAACCCAAAAATGCTTTAACTCTATCGCCATAAGGGTTAGCTTTCCGGTTAAAAGCTTGAGCTACACGGGTATCATCGGATTCTGTGCCGAAGTAGAAATGATTCAAGAAGCGATCGCGGATATCCTCTGGCTTCGTTACTCCTGCAACAGCGAATTCATCCAAATCACCTGGTTCTAGGGGAGATACTAAGTCAGCGTGGAAACCTAAACCACTGCCTAGTTGATCCAAACGACCATGTACTAATTCACCACCATAGCGGGTATAAAATTCTAGCAGTTCTTCATAATTAACATTGGCAGGATTGTTATTTTCCACCAAATGATCTTTATTGCGAGTATCCCAGTGCCAAATCAAATCGGTGTACAAACTAGCACCCCAAGCTGCACCTCCTTCTAAAAAGGCAAACTTGAGTGTGGGGAAGCGGTGAGTTACACCACCAAAGAATAAAGATTTACATAGTGCTTCCCCAGCCGATGCAAAGTGACCAATATGGTTGTATTGGTAATTGCTAATGGAACGCCGATTGATCCAGCCCATACCGGAAGAGTGGGTGGTGGGGACAACTTTCAGTTCTACGCACTTCGCCCAGAAGGGATCGTAATCATATTTACTATCTAAGCCAAAAGTGTCAATCCAGATGGCTTCGTTGGCTACTTCTTCGCCATACTTCTCGAAGGCGGGAATTGGGCGGCGGACATGTCCGGGGATTTGAATAGCTTTGAGTCCCAGCACTTTCACCGCATATTCCAATTCTGCGATCGCCTCTTCGGGCGTATTCATGGGAATAGCGGCAATGGGTGTTAAGCGATCGCTATAAGAGCGGAAAATATCAGCGTGATACGTGTTAGTTGCACGACAAACAGCTCGCCGCATCTCTTCATTGCCGATGTGTGGAGCCATCGTTGCCAAGTTGGGGTACACAACGGCAAAGTCTGTACCAGCTTCTTGCAAGCGTTCGTGCAGCAACTTCGGCAAACTAACGGTGGCTAAATTTAAAGCGTCGTTAGTGGGACGAGTCCAGAAAGGAGGGCGGGCGGTGCGGTAAGTGCGGCGTTCATCCCAAGATTGCTTAAACCATTTAGAGCGAGATGCACCGGGTAAGTGTTCTTGAAAACGCTGTGCGATGCCTTCGGCAAGAGCAAAGCTCAACGCAGTTCCAGCAACTTGCTCTAAATAATCCAAGAATGCTGGGGGAAACTCTTGGGTATGCACATCGGTGTCAATGATCGGATAACCTAGTTTTTCCCGAATTTGAGCAGACTTGGTTTTTCTGGGACGGTCTAATGCAATAGTCATAGGTTCTACCTGATTTTTCAATTGGATTGGGTAGATAGTCAATGCTGATTCAGAAGGTTGTTTACTCTCTTCTCAACAGCAATTCTTTTGAAGAAGTTGGGATTTTTCTTTATATGTGGCGTGATTAGTAAAGATAAAATCTCGAAAATCAGCTTCACTGATAATTTCCTTCTCCATAAATTCTCTCTGCGTTCTCTGCGCCTCTGTGGTTCGTTAAAAAAACTTTAATCAACAAGATAAATAAAATTAATGCGGCTGTTCATTAACAACCCAATCTGTTAATTTAAAGTCCGACTTTGCTAAACCCTGCGAGACTAAAAATTTCTTCGTCCCCTCTAAAAGTTTCACTCCCTCGGCTGGTAATGGTTCTTCTGATACCTGTTTGAGTGGGAACGATACTTTTATAATATCGATGGGATATTTAGTAATTTGAGCATGATACTGATAATCTTCTTCAGAATTAGCTTTTAAATCCTTCGCTGCTTCTGTCATGTCAGAATTGCATTAAATTTTTCTGGGAAATCAGGCTGTTTCACCAGAAAACTTTCAGTTGCGACAACTAATGATGTCCCTGATAGACCCTGATGATTTGCAGAAGAATCAATCACTGGAAACCCTTGCGATTTCAAATAAGGCCCCATATCGCTAGACGTTGCATAAGCTGCTACATCACCACGTTCTAAAGCCGCTTTTGCCTCAGTAGTCATCAAGTGGACAACTTTTACATCTTTGGCAATTTTAGCTTCAGCTAATAGACCCAGCAGGTATCTATGCATATAAGAACCTTTTTTAGTAGCTATTTTTTGACCCTTAAGTTCAGCAAGCGATCGCGGCCCATTTTTTTTCGCCACCAACCAGGCGGTTGTATTAAATTGGCTAATCCTTAACAACCGGGTTTCCTGACCCCTAGCTTTCAAAACTATGGCTGGTGTATCCCCTAAAGAACCAACATCTAATTGTCCAGCGACAAGCGCCTCATTTAGATTCGGCCCATTAGGAAACCTTGCAAAAGTAATGTTTTTAAATCCTGCTTTTTGCAACTCACGATCTAAAATTCCTTTTTTCTTGGCCCAACCCAGCGATCCTGTAGGTTCTGAATTACCTACATAACCTATTCGTAGGGTAGAAATGTTGTTAGATGCAACAGCATTATTCACATTAATAGCCTCAATGGATTGAGCAGATTTAGTTTTGTCTTGGCTACACGCTGTAGTTAGTAGCAGTAGAATACAAGCCACTGAGGTTGATAATCTGGAAGTAAATTTATTTTTACTGATAGAACCTGTTCCTACTTTGAACGACAGCATGACTTTTTTCTCCGCCGTACTATACGCCGTGTGTAACTTTCTCTCAGACCTAACCCCAACCCCTTCCCTACAAGGGAAGGGGAGCAAGAATCAAAGCCTCTCTACCTGTGCTGTGGGGGCTGCGGTGTATACACAAGTCTGAAATACCTGATGAATCTGGATTTTACCCCACCCTAACCCTCCCCTTGGAAACGGGAGGGAACTAGATTTCCTATTTCCCCCCTTTATAAGGGGGGATTAAGGGGGGTAATTCGAGTTGTGTAACACCGTAGCCCTGTGGGGGAGAGGAATGGAAGCAGGTTTCTAAGGATAAGTTGCACATTGCATTACTATTTCATCTGCTTCAGAATTTGGAATGTTTGATCCGCTTTTGCTGTTGATGTACGTTTGTGTCCCCAACCGATTTTTTCCCGATAACTACCCAGTAGCCCAACTTGTGCCAATTCTGCCTCGTTGACTGAAGCCGTCACATCGCTTTCTGGTGCAACATAAAGAGCATCAACTGGACAATACAATTCGCACATATAACAGGTTTGGCAGTCACTCTGTCGAGCAATGGTTGGCGGCGCATCAGCTATACGGTCAAACACGTTGGTTGGACAAATATTCACGCAGATATTACATTTTATGCACCGCGATTCGCTGACCAACTCAATCACACTGCTGCTCCTATTTTAGATAAAGGCTTTTCTGTACTTAGTGGCTGATTCTTCACCCAGACTCGATCTAATCCGCCACTAATCAGGTGATGTTGCAGGTTAGCATCAAGTTCTGGATAGTCTTGATGTTTGTGCATACCACGAGTTTCTTTACGTTCAATGGCACTGCTATACATCCATCGTGCTGTGGCTACCATTGCCGTAGCTTCTCGCGCCCGGATTAGCTCTTTATCTGATGTTACCTGGCTACTGCGGAGTTCTTGCCAAAGATAATTTAGCTTACCCAAAGACTCAGTTAAGCCTTGTTCTGTACGGAAATAGTTCTTTTCGTAAGGGAATACTTCGGCTTGGACTGCCTGAATAATTTCATCAGTTGCCAAGGTTTGAGAGCGATCGCTCCCACTCTGTAATCCTACCTCTCCAACACCCTTAACATGGCGTTTAGTTTTGTATTCTCCCAGACTGCGGCTATATTCGGCAGCCGATTTCCCCGACCAATAGCCAGAAGATATTGCCCAAGCCGCGTTGTGACTACCACCGCCAGTAAATCCGCCACAAATCAGTTCCCGTGTAGCGGCATCTCCAGCCGCATAGAGTCCCCGTACAGAACTGGCACAACTCTCATCTACAATCCGAATTCCACCCGTACCGTGCACAGTTCCTTCTAGGCGCAGAGTCACAGGAAAACGTTGAGTAAATGGATCGATACCTGCACGGTCAAAGGGTAAAAAGAAGTTGGGCTGTGCTAAACGCATAGATGGCCGCATCGATTCTGCCGCTTTGTCTATGATGGCGTAAACTGGCTGTTGTAGTAATGTCTGAGCAATTACTGACCGTCTATGAGAACTTGCCCCCGGAATCACAGTACCGTCTTCGTAGGTGAAGGTTGCCCAATTATAAAACAGGGTTTTGGTGACTGAAGAAAAGGCGGGAGAGATGCCGTAAGCATTGGAAAATTCCATACCCGACATCTCGGCTCCAGCTTCTGCCGCCATCAGATAACCATCCCCTGTCAGGACGTTGCATCCTAACGCTTTACTGAGAAACGCACAGCCACCAGTTGCGATAATTGTGGACTGCGATCGCACTATCCATTTACTACCTGTCTGACGGTTCACACCTGTTGCACCAGCAACAGCATCATCGTCATCTACCAGTAGTTCTAAGGCGGGGCTGTTATCTAAAATCTTGACTCCTGCCCGTTGAATTTGTCGCCGCATCAGCCGCATATACTCAGGCCCTTGCAGCGATCGCCGGTAGGGTTTGCCTTCATCGTCGGTAGGGAAGGGATAACCCCACTCTGCTAACTGATTGACGTTTGCATAGGTCCGATCCAGTACTCGATCCATCCAATTGCGATCGGACAAAAACCCACCCAATGATTCCCGACTCGCCTTTGCAGTTTCTCGTGCTTCTGGATCGGGTGGCACATACCACACACCATTACCAGATGCCGCAGCACATCCAGTCGTACCACAGTATCCTTTGTCTACGAGGATAACTCTAGCTCCACTTGATGCAGCACTCCAAGCCGCCCAAGTTCCAGCTGGCCCGCCTCCAATCACAAGCACATCTGCTTCTAAGTCGAGTTCAAAATCGGTTGTTAACGTCTTCAGCATTTACAATTTTCCCCCATCGATAAAGTCTTAAGCATCAAGTTTTCACCCCATCGATGCTGCAAAATATTCAGAAATCTGTTTGCCCATTTACTTGAGGACTTCTCAGTAGCCTCGATTTATGGCTTTTTAAGCCAGACAAACTTAAATACTTTAACTCGATCAATAAACCGTAGTTTTTGACATAACAAAGCTTTTCACAGTTTGAGGTAAAAAGCAAGTATTTTAACAAATTCAAATGTAAATTTATCAAAACAGAATTTAGGAGTCAGAATGGATTCTGTACAACTAGCAGATAGCGAACCCGCGAATGGTAAAAATATTTTAAGAATCCTCATCCCTTTTAGAGTAGGGAGCCTCAACTAGTTTGTCGGCATTATTTGTTGAATTAGAGGATTTGGGATAGAAGCCACCTACCTCTGCCAAAGTATAAAGGGGTCTAGCTTTAACTTCTTCATAGATACGCCCTATATATTCGCCTAAGATGCCAACACTGACTAACTGCACAGATCCGAGAAAGAAAATTGCCATCAAAATAATCGTGAACCCAGTTAAAGGTGAATGGGGGAGAAAAAGCCGCCAATACAAGATTAATAAAGCCATGAAGATGGCTGCCGCCGCCGCTATTAAGCCTAAGTAAGTTGATAACCGCAGTGGCACTATTGAAAAGGATACTAGACCATTAATGGCAAGGGCCAAGGATTTGCTAAAAGTGTATTTAACTTCCCCAGCAAAGCGGGGATCGCGCTCAAATCGAATTGCCGTTTGCTGAAAGCCAACCCAAGAACGCAGACCACGAATATAGCGGGTGCGTTCTGGCATAGAATTGAGAATATCTACGATTTGTCGATCCATTAAACAAAAATCACCAGTATCAGTAGGAATATCTACATCTGCAAGCTTCTTGAGGAGGCGATAAAAGGAGTAGGCAGTAAAACGTTTAAACCATCCTTCCTTGAGGCGTTGAGTGCGTTGAGCGTAGACGACCTGATAGCCTTGTCGCCATTTTTCAATCATGTCTGGGATTAGTTCTGGCGGATCTTGTAAGTCAGCATCAAGGATGATAATAACTTGACCTCGAACAAAATTGAGACCGGCAGTAACTGCAATTTGATGACCAAAGTTACGAGCAAAGCTCAGGTAGCAAATGCGTGGGTCTTTTTGATGGAGTTCTCGCAGTAGTTGTAAGGAGCGATCGCGGCTACCATCATTGATTAAAATTAATTCGACAAGACCATCTAGCCGATTCATTACTGCACTTAGTCTGCGGTATAGTTCGGGTATAATTTCTTCTTCGTTATAAATTGGAACAATCAATGAATACTTTGGTAGCATCTAGGAATTCCGTTTAATTTTGCAACAGCCAAGCTGACAGACTGCTTCTCATGATAAAGGGTTTGGTTCTCAGTATACTTAGCAAGATTCAAGTCATATTGTTATAGTTTATTTATTCTTTGGGTTGATGTCATCTGAAGATTCAGATTCTTTAAGGCTTTCTACAGCTTTTTTAGGAAAAGTTCGACGATGGCGATACCAAGTAGACCCTGCTACCAGTATTCCAGTTAAACCCAAAGCGAGTACTAGCGGCAAAAAATCACCTGTTTTGACTGCTTTCAAACCAGAACTACCTAGTAGTACAAAAGGTAAGACACTAGGAACAGTACCAAGTGTTGTGCCTATAACATAATCTTTAAAGCTAATCGAAGTCAGTCCAGCAACAAAGTTTACTAAGCCATAAGGCATGATTGGTACTAGTCGGATGGCAAACATATAAAAAAGTCCTCCACGCCGTACCTCAGCATCCATAGCTTGCCAGCGTCCTGCTAGTCGTTTTGCAACTGTTTGCCGTCCAATGGTTCTAGTAAAAACGAAAGCAATTATTGCGGCAATTATTGCTCCAACACTAGTCCAGAAAGTACCCAGCCAAGGGCCAAAAATTGCACCTCCAGTTAAATTCAACACTGTTGAGGGCAGAACTAACATAGTTGCCACAACATACAAAGCAACATAAATAATCGGTGCCCAGATACCAGAAGATTTCAGCAAAGCCTGAATTTGTGCTGGTTCAATGCCGCCAATCAGATATACTGCTATACCAGTTGCAATTATGCAACTCAGTGTGAGTAGTAAAATACCAGTTTTCAAGTTCCACACTAGAACTCTACTCCTACTTTTTTTGTAACACAAGCCATCTTTCGCAAATATCCCTTTTAATTAACTCGCATAAACGAGTCAAAAACGAAATGTCCTCAAGATGTTTTTCACAGCCGGAAGAATCTTGAGAACAGTTAAGTTTTTGACAATCCATTATAAGGATATGCGAGTGTAGCGATATTTGTTTAGTCTGGGGAGTGTCAACAAAGAGGAAAGGGGGCAGGGGACAATGGGCAGGGGAACAAGGGGCATGGGGCATCGAAAAGAGACATAGGAGACAAGGAAGAGGGGGGAGACAAGGGAGAAACTTGAATAATTCTCCCCTTATCCTCCCTGCTCCCCTGCTCGCCCTGCTCCCCTGCCCCCTTGCCTCTTCGGCCAAAGTTCTACATTACTAGAAAACCTAAGTTTTCCCGATTAAAACCTAAAGACAGTACGAACCCAAGCAAATAAACTATCAGGATTGCTGGCATCAGAGTCCGGTGCAGTAATCCAGATCAAACCCGGTGTCACCTCAATATTATCTCCGATTTTATATTGGTAAAATGCCTCAACGTGCAAGGAGGTATCTTTGTCTGCTTGTCCAGCACCTGCTCCCAAATTTACACTTTGACTGAGCCTAGTAAGTTTCGGCTCCATACCAACTAAAATCCCCCCTAAAGCACCCTCACTAAACAGATCCGGGAATGCTAGTCCTACGGCCCAATCCATTGCACTACCATCACCGCGCCCTAAATAGCGGTGCGCTCCATAACTTATCCACCCATTAATTGCCAACTTGGAATTAACTTGATAGAACGCTTGTAGACCATAAAGATTGGCTACAGTTCCCGCTCCAGGTACGGTGCTGTTTACCAGGTTACTACCGACTGCTGGGCCGAAGTTTGTTCCACTTAGACCTTGGGTATTTGCTGGACTATAAGTATTGACGTAAGTTGCCGCCACCCGAAAATTTCGATTAGAGGAGTAGTAGATTATCTGTGCCAGAGCTAAATACCTGCCTGTAAATAAGCCATTATTAGCTGTGGGATTACCGCCGTTTGGTGCGCTGTACGCTATCCCCACTTGAACCTGTTTGCCTAATTTTTGGAGTATGGCAATTCCGGGTCCGCTATCTCCATAGTTATAGACCAAAGACCGCCGTGAAAATCGTGAAATTCCATTAGCGCCGGTTGCAGAAGACGATTCAAAATATGGATTGATAGGGCCAGAAAGACCTATCTCACTAGCTCCATCAGATAGGGCATAAATGTTAACTTGAGTATCTGGATTAGGTAAAAAACGATATCGCACGCCACCGAGAAGAATAGTATTACGTGCAAAGGTAATACTGGAGTTATCAGCAGTTCTCCCCTCAAAAGTTCCTAATAATCCAGCTCTTGTTTGTCCTAATGATTCAATATTTCCACCTGACAGCGATAAGCTTAGTGAATCTTTACCGTTAAAACTAGTGTTTAACCGTAAAGTCGTTGAACCTTGAAGTGTGGCATTGCGAGGTGCAGGTCTTTTGGTAACGACATTATTGCCAGCCAGAACCGAGCCAAGAACAATCTGCGCTCGACCTATAAGTTTAGTTGTAGTTGTAAACTGATTTGCCTCTAATTTCGCAGTCCGCGTTTCCAAGTTATCTAAGCGTCCCCGAAATTGAGCAAGTTCTGGAGAAAATTGTTCTTGTAGTTTTTTGATGGCATCCAAGTCTTCCCGTTTGACCAAATCTGCCGTTGAAGTCGCTATTAATTCATTGAGGCGCTCTAAAGCAGCATTCAACCCAGCAGCAAATTCATACCGTGTTAGGGCACGATTCCCTTTAAATGTGTCATCTGTATATCCAGCAATTACACCGTAGCGCTCCACCAAAGACTGTAATGCTTGAAATGCCCAATCTGTGGGTAAAACATCTGACAATTGGGAGACAGATGTTACTTGTCCCGCAGAATTATTTGTAGCTTTTTTATTAGTCGGCGGTGCAACTTCCAACAATTGCGAAACAGGTGTGACTCGTTCTGGGTTGGTAGCTTTTTTACTAGTTAGCGGTGGAATTGAAGAAGAAGGTAGGACGCAGGATAGCGCACAGAAAGCAGGAGGGGATGCGACCTCTCCTGACCCTTTGTCTCCTGCCTCTATCATTGAAGTTTCTAGTGTTTGATTGACAATTGCTTCTGGAGCTTTGTTCACTTCTGCTTCAGCAGTAGATACATCAGATTTAGGGAGTTCAGCGTGACTTTTGGCTGGATAAAAAACCAAAATGGCTAGAATATCTAGCAACAATATCAGGAACATTGTGTATCTATAATTAGAGCGAAAATTCGACATTACTCTTGAACTCCTCAACCTGAAAAACGAATAAATTAGCTCTAGCTTTGACAGACAAACTAGCAGAAATTAATGATGAAATATTTGTGCTAAACCATTAGTTAATGAGTTAGCAAAGGTTCTCCTGGCGATAAAAGTGCAAATCCCCGATAAATACCGCAACCATTCCTAAGCAGTTGAATGTAGACTCCAAAATTCATAAAAAATTCTCAAAACAAAATTCAAAATTCGGTTTGATATTGGAGTGCGACTGGTGAGATAATGCAACAAAATTCATCAACGGCTACTGGCATCGACTAAATCTTGAATTTAATTCAAGCTACTGATTGACAATTAACATTAGCTGAATACACTAATTAGTAAGCAGCTAGATTTCACAATCTGAATTGTTAAGAAAAGCCCATAAAACGGTAAGTCGATAGATTTACCGGATTTTGCGTAAAATTATCTTTGCATAGAGCTTGTTACAATGCAAGACCCAGTATTTATTCATGAAGAGAAAATATATCAAAATTATTGGCTAGGTCAACTCAACCCAAGTAACTGCGTTCGCGTAGCGTGCCGTAGGCGATCGCCGCAGATAGTCACTCGCTAAAAATCCCATAAATAAATTTATGGGAATTCCTATTGCCTCTTGCCTCCTTTTTGCCTTACTCGATTAAAAGTTGTATTTTCCAACACAGCAATTCTGGCTACAAAAGTGTCAAAATTACCGACTAAGGAGTTCGTTATTCAGGCAGCCCTTTTTTACTAATGGTTAAATTAGGCTTGATTTTTAG
This sequence comes from Nostoc punctiforme PCC 73102, assembly GCF_000020025.1. GTDB lineage: Bacteria > Cyanobacteriota > Cyanobacteriia > Cyanobacteriales > Nostocaceae > Nostoc > Nostoc punctiforme. The sequence goes on from NC_010628.1 coordinate 7,265,906, forward strand.
ATAATATCGGGTAAAATTTTGACTATAAAATACGGCAATTTGATCGGATAATCGTATATTAAGTTCTCATACCCTGATAGATATGCAAATTCTCTGGTTTATTCCTACTGGATCTCATGACGGACGCTATTTAGGTACAGATATTGGCTCTCGTGTTGCCACACCTGATTATTTGCAGCAAATTGCCCAAGCTGTGGATAGTTTAGGCTACACAGGCGCATTGTTACCTACAGGGAGTTCTTGTGAAGATGCTTGGATAACTGCCGCCGCTTTTATATCTGTCACCAAGCAGATGAAATTTCTCGTGGCAATTCGTCCAGGAATTACTTCTCCAGGTGCTGCTGCACGGATGGCAGCAACATTTGATCGGATTTCTAAAGGAAGATTGTTAATTAATGTGGTGACAGGTGGAGATCCGGTGCAACTCGCTGGGGATGGCTTGCATCTTAATCATGACGATCGCTATGATTTAACCGATGAATTTCTTACCGTTTGGCGGGGTATCGTCAGTGGGGAAACAGTCGATTTTAAAGGAAACTACCTGGATATCAAAGGTGGTAAACTCCTATTTCCACCAGTCCAAAAACCCTATCCACCATTGTGGTTTGGTGGCTCATCTGCGGCTGCAAAGCGCGTTGCTGCTAAACATATAGATGTTTATCTAACTTGGGGCGAACCTCCACAGCAAGTTGCTCAAAAGATTGCTGAGGTTAAACGACTGGCGGCTGAACAAGGTAGAACAGTCCGTTTTGGGATTCGCTTGCATGTAATTGTGCGAGAAACCGATTCTGCGGCTTGGGATGCTGCCAATGAGCTGATTAAGTATGTTGATGAGGATGCGATCGCAAAAGCTCAAAAACACCTAGCTAGTTCTGATTCTGAAGGACAGCGACGGATGAGTCAACTACATAGTGGTAGTCGAGAAACCCTAGAGATTAGCCCCAACCTGTGGACAGGAATTGGATTAGTGCGGGGTGGTGCTGGTACAGCCCTAGTTGGAGATCCCGATACTGTTGCCGCTAGGATGCTGGAATATCAAGATTTGGGCATAGAAACCTTTGTGTTCTCTGGATATCCCCATTTAGAAGAGGCATATCGTACAGCTGAATTATTATTTCCACGTTTACCTTTGCAGAGGGAAACTGCACCGCTAACGCCACCAGTATTGAGTACTGTTAGCGAAATAGTTAGCAGTGAAAAATTTGCTAAACAACTAACGAGTGCTTCATGAATAATTTGTAATTTGCTCTTTAATTACAAATGATGTTGACGATGCTTCTAGATTCATCTTTGCGGAAATCTAAAATCTAAAATCCCATGACTATTACCCTTAAACACAGCAAAAGAAACAATAATATATCCTGGAGCGAGGTATTAGAAAACCCACAAATCGATAAAATAGTTCCCTGGATTGTGCCCGTTTTAATACTAGTATTGTGGGAATTTGCTTCCAGAACTGGTTTACTTTCAACCAGAATTTTACCAGCCCCAAGTGGCGTAATTGCTACAGCCATTAGACTAGCCTCTACCGGAGAACTTTTTCAACATATAGAAATTAGTGCTGGACGGGCGATATCTGGTTTTATAGTTGGTGGCAGTATTGGGTTCGGTTTGGGATTGCTCAATGGCTTTTCCCGTATAGCAGAAAAGTTATTGGATAGTTCTTTGCAAATGCTTCGTACTATCCCTAATCTGGCATTAATTCCCCTGGTAATTCTCTGGTTTGGCATCGGCGATCAAGCTAGACTTTTTTTAGTGTCTATGGGGGTATTTTTCCCGTTATATCTTAATACATTTCATGGCATTCGCAATGTAGATCCTGGACTGATTGAAATGGGAAAAGTCTATGGATTAAAAACCCCACAACTTTTGTGGCAAATTATTTTTCCAGGGGCCTTATCTTCAATTCTCGTCGGTGTCCGTTTTTCCTTGGGGATTATGTGGCTGACATTAATTGTGGCAGAAACGATCGCAGCGGATTCTGGACTTGGTTATATGGCAATGAATGCCCGTGAGTTTATGCAAACTGATGTTGTGGTTTTGAGTATTGTTATCTATGCACTGCTGGGTAAATTAGCAGATGCTGTTGCCAGAGGGTTAGAAACCAAATTCTTGGCTTGGAATCCTAACTATCAAAGGTCATAAAATGAGAAAATCACCAAGGTCAAATATTAAAAACTCTTGATTCTGGGTGTGATTTTCAAATTCAATATTTCACCGAATAATTCAATCTCAATCGTTCTGAAAAATGAGGTTTTGCAAGTGAGTTCTAATGTACAAGGTACGCAACTAAGTATTTTGGATTTGACTAAAGCTTTCGGTAAGAAAACTGTTTTAAACTCGCTCAATTTAGAAGTTGAAGCGGGTGAATTTGTCGCTATCGTCGGACGTAGTGGTTGTGGTAAGAGTACTTTATTGCGTCTGGTGTCAGGGTTAGATAAAGCAACTTCAGGCGGAATACTACTGGATGGAGAACCACTGCGTAGACTCAGCCGCTCTGTAACAGTGATGTTTCAAGACCCCCGCTTACTGCCGTGGAAGCGCGTTGTTCAGAATGTGGGGTTAGGCTTGGAAGGTAATTGGCGTGAAAAAGCTTTGTGGGCACTCGATAAAGTCGGACTCAAAGATCGGGCTGATGAGTGGCCTTATGTCTTATCTGGTGGACAACGGCAACGGGTGTCATTGGCAAGGGCATTAGTTAGCCAGCCCCGTTTGTTATTGTTAGATGAACCTTTGGGAGCATTAGATGCTCTAACTCGTCTAGAGATGCAGGGTTTGATTGAGAACTTGTGGCAAGAGCGGAGATTTACTGCATTTTTAGTGACTCACGATGTAGAAGAAGCTGTGGCGTTGGCAGACCGAGTGATAGTGATTGATGAAGGACGTATTTCTCTCGATCTACCTGTAAAACTTTCACGCCCCCGAGATAGAAGTAGCGAAGTGTTTATCAATATCAGAGAAGCAGTTCTCCAACGAGTAATGAGCAATGAAAGTACTCAGTCAAATAACCAATTGTTGCAGTTGAGTAGTTGAGATTTAGCTTTCGTTAGTTGATTAATGCAATGCTTGAGGTAGCTGTGGTAAAAATAGGCTACTTCGAGAATCAATGTTATTAATATAGTTATCTAATTTGCGAAAAATAATTTTTTATCGAGGCAGGAGACAAGAGTCAGAATTCAATTAGGTATTCTGACCGAAAAAGTGTATGAATAACTGGCGTTTTGCACCTCTGCCAAATGGAAAATTTGGTGGTAACAAATAAGACAGTCGTAGGTCTGAATGAATTTCCTGCCGATAGTGCAGGATCTCGTAGAGAGTATCTTGATTATGAATTCTGACTTCTGAATTCTCTTTCAAAGCAAACCGCAGAGACGCAGAGAACACAGAGAGAATAAAGAGATTCACATATTTATTAGTAAACCAGAAGCAATTTATAGAGATATTTCTGTAAATAGAAAAGAGGTTATCTACCATGAAACTGATTTTACCGCTCGATCTCGTTGCTGACATTGAGCCTCATCTACCGCCTGATACAGAGATTGTCACAGTAGATGTTGAAGGAAATTTAGATGGGGATGCTACTGATGCTGAAGTTTATTTTAGTTGGTTTTTAGCCAGAAGTCCGATACTGCATAAAATAATAGCAGCAGCACCTGCACTGCGTTGGCATCATGCACCAAATGCAGGGGTGAATCATATCCTCACACCAACTTATTTGGAAAGAGATATTATCCTCACCAATGGGGCCGGAGTGCATGGAATTCCGATCGCAGAATTTGCGATCGCTTATATCCTAGCTCATGCCAAACACCTGCCAGAATTATATGCTCTACAGGCGGAACGTCACTGGAAAAGAGGCTTTGCTATCCAAGAATTGACAGATGCTACCTTACTAATTATCGGTGCCGGTGGTATTGGTCAAGAAATCGCCGCCCGTGCTAAACCCTTCGGCTTAAGAATTATTGGCAGTCGCCGTCATCCCCAAGAGCTACCAAATTTTGATAAAGTAGTGGGTGGTGATGAATGGCGAGCGCTCCTGCCAGGAGTTAATTATGTAGTTATTGCAACACCTCTAACTCCAGAAACCAAAGAATTTATTGATGAATCTGTATTGCGATTGCTCCCAAAACATGCCTACCTAATTAATATTGCTCGCGGTGGCGTAATTGATGAATTGGCTTTAATAAAAGCGCTCACAGAAGGTTGGATTGCAGGTGAAGCTTTAGACACAGTTAACTCAGAACCATTACCATCCGAAAGTCCTTTATGGTCACTTCCTAATATCTTTATCACACCTCATATTTCTAGCGATTCCCCAAAAATTAAACAGCGTTCAATAGTACTATTTATCGACAATCTGAAGCGTTACCAAGCTGGTCAACCATTACGAAATGTAGTAGATAAAGAAGCAGGATACTAAACAATTAAAAATTAAAAATTAAAAATGAAGAGGCGTTACCGATTGGGTTACACAATCCAAAATCCAAAATGGAATTAGGGAGTAGCAAATGGTGAAACTGATTTTACCCGATCATCTCATTGCTGATATTGAGCCACACCTACCATCTGATATAGATGTTGTGGAGGTGGATAGTGAAGGTAATCTTGATGGTGATGTCAGTGATGCAGAAGTTTATGTCAACGGATTTTACCTGAAAACTTCTACTCTTGACAAAGTGCTGACAGCAGCGCCCAGGCTGCGTTGGCAACAGTCACCGAGTGCTGGCGTGAATCACATCCTTACGCCAAATTTTTTGCAAAAAGATATTATCCTCACTAATGGCGCGGGGGTTCATGCGATTCCAATTTCGGAATTTGTACTGGCATTCATGCTCTATCACGCCAAGAATCTGCGGAAATTGCAAACTTTGCAGGATGAACACACCTGGGTAAGAGGAGTGTTTCTCGAAGAGCTAGCAGACGCGACTTTATTAATTCTCGGCACAGGGAATATAGGTCAAGCGATCGCATCTCGCGCTAAAGCCTTTGGTGTTAAAGTTTGGGGGAGCCGCCGCCATCCCGAACCCCTACCGAATTTTGATAAAGTAGTGGGTGCTGATGAATGGCGATCGCTCCTACCCGCAGCCGACTATGTAGTAATTGCCACGCCACTAACCCCAGAAACGAAAGGCTTGATCGATGAAGCCGCCTTACGCTCTATGCGTCAGTCTGCTTACTTAATTAATATTGCTCGTGGTGCGATCGTCGATGAAACAGCATTGCTCACCGCACTAAGTGAGGGATGGATTGCAGGTGCTGGATTAGATACAGTGGCTACAGAACCTCTACCACCGGAAAGTCCTTTGTGGTCGTTGCCGAACGCCTTTATCACACCCCATTGTTCAGCCCTGTCACCACGACTGAGAGAGCGCATAGCACAACTGTTTATCGACAATCTTAAACGCTACCAAACCGGTCAACCCTTGCGGAATGTCGTAGACAAGAAAGCAGGATACTGATTGGGAATTGGGAATTGGGCATCGAGAAGAGACATAGGAGACAAGGAAGATGGGGGAGACAAGGGAGAAACTTGAATAATTCTCCCCTTGTCCTCCCTCTCCCCCTGCTCCCCTACCTCTTCGATCGCTCTCCGAACACAAGAATCAAAAGCAATGCTTAAACCTTAGACTAGGGTTAGGTTTGTGGCTTTATTTTCTAGTATGATAAATATTATCATCGCTCTATCGTGAAACTCTTGTGTAGAAAGGATCTCATCCTTTTATCTGAGGAAAGTGACACAAGCTGTTTACGGACGCGCTCGCTTCCGTTATGGATGGGAGAAACAAGCCAAATCCTCTTTCCTCCTGCCTCCTGCCTTCTGCCTCCTGCCTTGTTTCTTGCAAGAGGGATATCTAGAGAAGCAGTCCAGTAGAAGTAGTGAATACTAACTTTGAATACTTTTAGTATTTTTTCAATTGTTCTAAATAAACAGCAACCATTAGCATAATGCTGTTACATCTTTGTTAAGAATAGTTACAAGTTCTTAACACAAGGAAATATCTCGTATGGTAGTCTCACTTGAAAATAATGCACCACATCGGGTTGTCATTGTTGGTGGTGGCTTTGGTGGACTGTATGCAGCAAAGGCTCTGAATGCAGCGAATGTAAATGTTACTCTCATTGATAAACGAAACTTTCACCTATTTCAGCCGCTCTTATATCAAGTTGCCACAGGTACGCTATCACCATCTGATATTTCCGCACCATTGCGATCTGTATTCAGCAAAAGCAAGAATACAAAGGTGTTGTTGGGAGAAGTAAATAATATTGATCCAAAAGCGCAACAAGTTATTTTGGGTGATGAGATAGTACCTTATGATACATTAATTGTTGCCACAGGTGCTAACCATTCCTATTTCGGTAAGGATCACTGGGAAAAAGTTGCTCCTGGCTTGAAAACTGTGGAAGATGCTATAGAAATGCGTCGCCGAATATTTGGCGCATTTGAAGCAGCAGAAAAAGAAACTGATCCTGAAAAACGTTGTGCTTGGTTGAGTTTTGTGATTGTGGGGGGTGGCCCGACTGGTGTAGAGTTAGCAGGTGCGATCGCAGAATTGGCATACAAAACTCTCAAAGAAGATTTCCGCAGCATCGACACTTCAGAAACGAAAATTTTACTATTACAAGGGGGCCCTCGCATCCTCCCACACATGGTGCCAGAGTTATCGGCATCAGCAGCAGTATCTTTGCAAAAGTTGGGTGTAGAACTCCACACTCACACCAGAGTGACAAATATTGAAGGTGATGTTGTTACTTTCAAGCAAGACAATGAATTTACAGAAATTGCCTCAAAAACTATATTGTGGGCAGCAGGTGTCCAAGGTTCCCCAATGGGGAAAGTCTTAGCAGAAAGTACAGGTGTAGAGTGCGATTACTCTGGGCGTGTAATTGTAGAACCTGACTTGTCTATCGAGGGTTATGACAACATTTTCGTAATTGGAGATTTAGCTAACTTCTCCCACCAAGATAGTAAAGTCTTACCTGGTGTTGCACCCGTAGCTAAACAACAAGGAGAGTATGTAGGTAAACTAATTCAACGACGGCTTAAAGGTAAGACTTTGCCACAATTTCATTACAACGATGTGGGTAGTTTGGCGATGATTGGGCAAAATTTAGCTGTTGTAGATTTAAGCTTAATCAAACTCACAGGTTTCATTGCTTGGGCATTTTGGCTATTAGTTCACATCTACTTCTTAATCGAGTTTGACACTAAATTACTAGTAGTATTTCAGTGGGCGTGGAATTATATCACTCGTAATCGTCGCTCTAGATTGATTACAGGTCGGGAAGCTTTTGTAGAAGCAAAAACTGCTAACAATAGGGTGCAAGAGCCTTCTGGGACAGCTCTGTAACTTCGGGTATCACAGCATTTGCCGACTGGTAGAATTGTTAAAGCGGACGAGAGGACGAGAGTACCAAACATCTACCAGATTGGTAAAGTCTGCCAAATTATAGCTAAGGAAAACCCCAAATTTAGGGGCAAGGATGGGTGTTGGCATAGCCTCTTCAAGAACTATGCGTTTTGTCAACTACTTCTACTCGACTAGCGCTGTAGCAGAGGTTCTGAGGTAGAAATATTTATCAACTAAATCAATGTTATCGCTGATAACCTGATATAGCATTTCCTAATCACATGAGGTACATCATAGCCCCCTCCCCGCGTAAGCGAGGAGGGGGTTGGGGTTCTAAGGGTCGAGAACCGCTATAAGACTTTTTATGACTAAACAATACAAAGTACTTGGAATTGACTTTTAAACACCTAACTATAGAAGTCTTTTTCATGCTGTGTTTATTGAAGAAACAGCTTAATTTAGATTCATGGTTAAACAACAGGTTCTGAACACGGCTTGCACAAAACCAAACAACTAAGGCTCTATTGAAAATAAGAAATAATATTTATTTTCATCAAACTCTAAGCCGCTACATTCCAGTAAATGTAGGTTCAAATAGAAAGTTCACATCTGTGCAAACCACAACTTAATCTCAACTTGACCAGATCACAATCAACACCCAAAGGACAAAAAAAATGACACTTTACAATCTTGGTACATTAGGTAGCACCCCTGTTGTCAAAAATAACTTTGATTTAAATGCATCTGAACCCACGGATGTCTTTCAGTTCAAAATCACCAGTGGCAAAAACATCAACCTGTCTCTGACAGACATCAGCGCTGGCGATGATGCCGACATCCAGCTGTTTAAGGACGCTAACCTTAACGGTGTATTGGACGACTTCGACCGAAAAGTTGGACTTGTTTCCAATCAAGCAAGCAACCATGATGACGCGATTAACTTTAAAACTAGCTCAGGTACTTTTTTTGCCGAAGTATCTCGCTTTGCTCCAGGTAGTTCAGGCAATGTCAGTTACGATTTAGCCTTGTCTGCGACTGAACCGTCTGGAACTGTTCCCCTTTCAGCCAGTTTCAGCAACCTTCTACCGAGAGAATTTATAGTTGGTAACCTGTCACATGATGTCACTCGTACAGGTTCCATAGATAACCGCAACACTACTGATGTTTACAGCTTCACTTTGGGAACCTTTGAGGGTGTCAACATTAAATTGAACGGATTAAGCAGCGATGCTGACATCCGGCTGATTCGAGACTTTAACAACAATCGCATCGTTGACGCCGGAGAGGAAATTGCACACTCTACTAATGGAGGTATTAACTCAGAGCTTATTTCCAACTTTACCACCGCTGGTAACTACTTCTTACAGGTCACTGAATTCAATGGTGCCACTAATTACAACCTGACTTTTGACCAGTTCACCACCCCCTTTGCTTAACTTTAGGCATTGGCAGTGATGAGTAGTACTTGAAAGTTTTGTACGGCAATGCTTTCAAGGGTATGCAAATGATGCAAGCGGTACAAATCCATACCTGAACTTTACCGCTTGCATTTCTAAATTTATCTCTGCACGGCGCAAATATTTACACAAATATGAATAAAACATTACAACTAGGCGATGTCTACGACGGGCGTAGCGGCAGCGCCATCTTACCGCCAGAAATTATCCCCTTTTTAGCTAGTTACAATCTAATCCCGCAATTGTTATCTCAGAGCATTATCGAGTCTGCGATCGCACCAATCACCTGTACACCAGCTGAAACATCTCATGCTCTAGAACAATTTTATCAGCAGTGGGATTTAAACAGTGAAGAAAAAATTCAATCTTGGTGCTTACGTTACGGTTTAACTCAAGAACAATTAGAACTTTTTGCAACCCGAAAGCTCAGAGTCGAAAAGTTTAAGCAAATAACTTGGGGACATCAACTAGAATCTTACTTCCTTAAATACAAAAGACATTTTGATAAAGTAATTTATTCTTTAATTCGGACTGATAACAGAGGAACTGCTAACGAGCTATATTTCCGAATTACAGAAGGGGAACAGTCATTTGCTGAGTTGGCGCATGAATATTCTCAAGGCCCTGAAGCTGAGACAAGTGGCATCATCGGCCCAGTGGAAGTTGGTACAATCACCCCAAATTTTGCTCAGTTACTTTGCACAAGTCAAGTGGGTATAGTTCAAGCACCTGTAGCCTTTGGAGAATCATGGGTGATTGTCCGGGTGGAAAAGTTTATAACTGCACAGTTAGACAATTTTATGCGCCAACGATTGCTGCAAGAGAATTTTGAAACTTGGTTTCAACAGCAACTAAGTCAACTTTCGGCAGAAGAGAAAACCTGGATGGGAATCAACACAAAACCAGCACAGGTTCAACAAGCCATCGCTGCATAGAACTTATTAAAATAGGGTGTCGAAAATGATGACAAATACAACCGTTGATATTCAAGAATTTATTGCTGATTTGTTTCCTTTCAATTATCTGTCACCAAATGTTTTAGAAAATTTGCTCAACAAAGTGCAATTTTGTCGCTATCGCATCGGGCAAGTAATAGTAGCACGGGAAGCTATGCCCGATCGGATTAGTATTATCTACCAGGGACAAGCGCGTTTATTAGCCTACAATTCCCAAGGACAAAATCCGGCGACACTGAAGTTGCTCTCATCAGGTGAGGTTTTGGGTTGGGTAAGTCATGTGCGGGGGATTGCTTGTGAAACTGCGATCGCTTCTACTGAAGTTATCACCTTTAATCTGGCGATCGCTGATTTTCTCGCATTGATTCAACAGGAGAAGGCTTTTGCCGAAGCATTACATAATACTGCTTCCCTCATAGAAGTATATGAACTGCTGATGGAAGAACTGAATCGTCGGGCAGATGGTAGCAGGAATTTAGTTAAGCTTGCTCGCACAGCAACTCAAGCAGCCGTTATTCAAACATTCCCAACACGTAAAATATCTCTCCAGCAGTTAGATTCAGAATTATTGTGGTTAGTTAGCAGTAGTTCGAGTGCTTACTTTCCTGTAGGGAGTCGCTTAAAGTTAGATGATATCAACCCCAAGCTGAAATTTAACGCAAGTATGCGTCTGGTGGGCTTACCTAAATCAATACTTGGAGAAAATCTTGCTCCTCCTACGTCAAAAACACTGTTACCCGCAGAGATTCCCTACGCTTCAGAAATTACTGTCACAGAAGAACCAGCAGCTAAGGGTAAACAAAAGAAGTTTCCTTATATCAAAGGTAGAGGACCACTAGATGGTTCATTAGCTTGCTTCCAAATGTTGAGCCAATACTTTAACATCTCCTGGCGCAAAGATACACTACGCCGGGTGTTGACAAAGCAGCAAGAACAGAAGGGCACTATATCTCTGCAATTTTGCGCCGCCGCCGCTGAGTTGATGGGGTTGACAACACAGATGGTTAAAGTTCCCGCTACCGCAGTCGGACGCTTGCAGTTACCAGTAATGATTTCTTGGCAAGATAGTTTTGCCATCATCTACAAAAATAGCGATCGAGAGTTACTCATTGCTGTTCCAGAGATGGGACTACTGCGCTACAAATTACGAGACTTTGCGGAAAACTGGGGGGCTGAAGGAGAAGTTCTGCTGCTACAAACCACCAAAAATACTCCCAAGGCGCGGTTTAGTTTAAGTTGGTTTGTACCTTCACTGCGACGCTACCGCAAAGTATTAATTGAAGTACTAATTGCTTCCATTGTTATCCAACTGTTTGGGCTGGTAAATCCTCTGGCTACACAGGTGATTATTGATAAAGTATTGGTTGGCAATAGTCCTGATACCCTGGAAGTTTTCGGCATCTTTTTGCTGGTAGTTGCAGTCATCGAAGCAATACTTACCAGCGTTCGCACTCATTTATTTACAGATACCACCAACCGGATTGACCTCACCCTTGGTTCTGAGGTGATTAATCACTTGTTGCGTTTGCCTTTATCTTACTTTGAACGCCGCCCTGTGGGGGAATTGGCAACGCGAATCCACGAATTAGAAAACATCCGCTCTTTTTTAACTGGTACCGCTTTAACTGTAGTGATGGATGCTGTGTTTTCGGTGGTCTACATCGTAGTAATGGCGATTTACAGCCCAGTGTTGACATTAGTTGCTTTGGCAACAGTACCGCTATTTGGCTTGCTCAACTTGATGGTATCACCTTTGATGCGGCGACAATTGCAAGAGAAAGCTGAGTGCAATGCCGAGACGCAATCTTATTTAGTGGAAGTCATGGGGGGAATGCAGACAATCAAGGCGCAAAATTTAGAAATGCGATCGCGTTGGCAATGGCAAGAACGCTATGCTCGTTACATCAGCGCTGGTTTCAAAACAGTCTCTACCCAAACTACCGCCAGTTCTATTAGCAGTTTTCTCAACAAGTTTTCCAGCATGTTAGTACTGTGGGTGGGAGCTTTTCTCGTCCTAAATCAGCACCTTACCTTGGGACAACTCATCGCCTTTCGCATTCTTGCTGGTTATGTCACCAGTCCCTTGTTACGCCTGATGCAACTTTGGCAGAACTTCCAAGAAACCGCTCTATCTCTGCAACGCCTTGCTGATATTTTAGACACTCCCCAAGAAACAGAAATCGGCAACTCTCAAAATATTCTCATGCCCAGTATTCAAGGTAGTGTCCGCTTTGAAAATCTCAGCTTCAGTTTCTCGGAAAACGGACCGATGCAACTGTGCAATATTAACTTAGACTTTCCGGCTGGCTCCTTTGTGGGAATTGTTGGTCAAAGCGGTTCCGGTAAAAGCACTCTGCTAAAATTGTTGCCTCGGCTTTATGAACCAAAGTCCGGCAAAATCTTGATTGATGGCTATGATATCAGCAAAGTAGAACTTTATTCTTTACGTCGTCAAATTGGTATGGTGTTACAAGATACCCTCTTGTTTGATGGCACAATTCGCGAAAACATTTCCTTGGGATATCCTGATGCTAGCGATGAAGAAATTATTACTGCTGCCAAGGTAGCATTCGCCCACGACTTTATTATGTCTTTACCCAGTGGCTATAACACCCGCGTCGGCGAACGAGGTTCGGGACTGTCTGGGGGACAACGCCAAAGAGTCGCGATCGCTCGTACTGTTCTGCAAAATCCCCAATTACTGATTCTTGATGAAGCAACCAGTGCCTTAGATTACAATGCCGAAGCCCAAGTTTGCGGTAACTTAGCGAGAACTTTCCAAGATAAAACAGTATTTTTCATTACTCACCGCCTCAGCACAATTCGCAATGCCGATGTAATTCTCATGATGGATCGAGGCGCTGTAGTAGAACAGGGAACTCATGAAGAATTGATGGCGCTCAAAGGTTATTACTACTGTCTGTATCAGCAACAGGAAGCGAAAGTGTAGGCAGGAGGGAAGAGGCAACAGGCAACAGGCAATAGGCAGGAATAAATACTATTGCTTCGACCTTTGAACTCGGAACTTCGACCTTTGAACTTGGAAGTTGAGCCTTTTTGCTTGAAGGTTGAGCCTCTGAACTCGGAAGTTGCACCTTTTTACTTGAACGTTGAGCCTCTGAACTCGGAAATTGAGCCTTTTTGCTCGAACGTTAAGCCTCTGAACTCGGAAGTTGCACCTTTTTGCTTGAACGTTGAGCCTTTGAACTCGGAAATTGCACCTTTTTGCTTGAACGTTGAGCTTCTCAACTAAGAACTTTAACCTTAGCACTCCTAACTCTTGTACAGACGCGATTCATCGCGTCTCTCAACACTCCCCAATGCCCAATGTCCCATTCCCCATTCCCCCATTTATTATGAATATTCAATATAAATTCGATCAACCAGTTCTTTTACAACAAACCCCTACTTGGTCACGAGCGATCGCCTGGACTATTATCGGAGTTAGCACCTTCACAGTAATTTGGGCTTCAGTCTTCCAAATTGATGAATCAATTCATGCTACTGGCAAGTTAGAACCACAGGGTGCAGTCAAAGAAATTCAGGCTCCGGTTCATGGTGTTGTCAACGAAATTCTAGTCAAAGATGGTCAGCGAGTCAAAAAAGGTGAAACACTCATTACCCTAGAAAAAACTTCTTCTGAGGCGGAGTTAACTTCATTAAAGCAAAGTCGCGCGGCTCAGTTGCTTGCAAAACAGTCGCTAGAGCAAGAAAATGACTTCTATCGCCGTCAGCTTCAAGGGAGCATATCACTACAACAAGTGGCACAGCAAACTGCTCTGTTGAAAATTAAACCAGAACTAGCCTTTTTGACCAAAAGCCGAGCAGCGATTATTGCCGAAAACCAGTTGTACCGGACACAATTAAACGGTGCGACTGCTGAAAGTCCTCTTACAAGAGAGCAACAGTTACGCTTGCGAAATCGCCAAATAGAATTAGAATCACGTTTAGCCACAGCTAATTTAGAAACGGGACAGACACAACAGCAATTTTTCCAGACTCAGGCACAGTTAACTAGCGCTAAAGAGTTGCTGACAATTAATCAACAAATTCTTCGCAGGTTTGAACCTCTAGCACAGCAGGGGGCGATTTCCCAGGTGCAGTACTTGAAACAGCAACAGGATGTCAGCACCAAACAAGCAGAAGTGATCCGATTGAATCGGGAACAGCAGCGATTACAATTAGCGATCGCACAGTCAAATGAAAAACTTCGCAATACTGCGGCTGTGTCTCAAGAAGACTTATTAGCCAAAATTACAGATAATGACAAAAAAATTGCCGAAATTGACAGCCAATTAACCAAAGTAATTGTAGATAATCAGAAACGCCTCTATGAAATTAATGGTCAGATTGGTGAGATTGAGAGTAAGTTAATCCAGGCACAACAAACTCTTAAATATCAGAAAATTACTGCACCTGTAGATGGTACTGTTTTTGAACTTAAAGCTAAAACAGCAGGATTTGTAATTAATTCTAGCGAACCGCTCCTAAAACTTGTTCCGAGTGATAATTTGGTTGCTAACGTATACATCACTAACCGCGACATCGGTTTTGTCAGAGAAAGGCAACAAGTGGATGTAAGAATTGATTCCTTTCCCTTCCAAGAGTATGGTGACATCAAAGGCGAACTAATTGAGATTGGCTCTGATGCTTTACCTCCAGACCAAGTTTATAAATTCTGGCGTTTTTCCGCAAAAGTCCGCCTACATGGGCAGAAATTACTGATTAATCAGCGTCAAATTCCATTGCAATCCGGGATGTCCATTGATGCTAATGTGAAATTGCGTCAGCGCACCATTATGAGTATCTTCACTGATTTCTTAGTTCAGAAGACTGAAAGCTTAAAATCTCTCCGTTGAACAAAGTCCTCAACCTTGTACTGTTACTTCAAAAACATTATTACTCAGGAATCAATATCAATACAAATCACTGTAACGTATGGATTAATTACTGATTCAGGTATATCAATTGTTAATTCTCCTAATGGATTGGGATTAAGAATAGAATCTATAATTGCACAGCGACTTGTGTAGGTTAGTGCTGTGCTATCAGCAAGAACAAATACTGATTTTACCCGTTTGATTGGTATACCCCTAACTGATATTGTTTCGTAAGGTTTCATTAATAGGTGTAGATAAATGCGATCGCCTCCGGCACGCGAAGCGCGAACGCCCTTACGAGTTGAGGGGCCATAAAATTGCCACGGTTCTAACCCTGGGGTTGTATCAAGTATACTTTCACTGTGGCTCTCCATCCAATCTGCTATATCTTTGAGACGCTCTAACTGCTCAGGAGGGATTTGTCCATTACCCATTGGGCTAACATTGAGCAAAAGATTGCCTCCTTTGCCTGCTACTTCGCAAAGGGTATGAATTAGCTGACGAGATGACTTGAAGCAATGATCGTCTGAATTATATCCCCAACTTTCATTAATAGTCAGACAAGTTTCCCAAGGATGATCGGGTGGATGAGGCGGAATAAACTGTTCAGGAGTTTCAAAGTCTCCACAATTTGGAAGACGATCGTTAATGAGAATATTCGGTTGTAAATCACGAATCATTTTTGCTAAATTTTGAGCCTGCCATTGCTCTGGAGTGCGTTCCCAACTTCCGTCAAACCAAATGATGTCAATTTGACCATAGTTGGTCAATAATTCTCGGATCTGATTGAACATAAATTGGATATATCGCTCCCACTGTTGCGCTGTAGGTTGAGGTAGCTGGTCAAAGCGATAAGGTTTAGCTGCTTCTGTAAAAGCCGGATAGTCTGGATGATGCCAGTCACTAAGCGAAAAATAAAGACCAATACGCAATCCGACAGAGCGCATCGCTTCGATATATTCACGTACAATATCTTTTTTGTAAGGTGCAGATGCAATTGAAAAGTCTGATTCTTGGGTATGGAATAGGGCAAAACCATTATGATGCTTGGCTGTTAATATGGCATATTTCATTCCGAGACTTTTTGCTAAATGTGCCCATTCTTGAGGATTGTATTGCTGTGGATTGAAAGTATTAGCTGTGTAGTGATATCTCTCAACTGGAATATCTTTGCAAAAAGGAAGGCTGAATACACCCCCAACTAACGGCCAAGATAACTCACATCCTTGTTGAGAACTATGTCCCCAATGAATAAACATCCCCAATCGAGCTGTATCAAACCAGTTATTCATCATGGTGAAATTTGGCAATAATTCTACTTAATTAGGAGAAATAGCTCCCTTTGCATCTTAGTATATATACAGTTTTTGGTTGTTATTATTTGTTAGCTGAGGTGAAAATGCGTAGGCGTAGCCTGCACTTCTCTACGAGACGCTCCGCGTTAAGCGTAGCTATGCCGCAGGCTTTACGACATGGTTCGACTCCGCTCACCAGCCGCTCAGTGACCACCGCAGGCATCGCTATAAAGTGGGGCGTAGCTCCTCGCCCCTTTTCCTCAGAACTAGAGACAAGCGCTTGCTTGTCGTGGGTATAGCGTCGTAGGGCGTTACAATGCAGGGTCTTTTTCTAGCATCTTGTTGGCTGTTAGGGAGTTAGGTTTCTGAAGCCGACTGTTTAAATTTAAGTGAATAAGGAAAAAACTATGAATAATTCCGCTACAGTCTTATTTAAAATCAACTTTATTCTTTTTACAAATGAATATAGAAGAAGCATTAGTAATTCTAGATACATTTATTGAACATGGCTTAAGTGATGTTCAGGAAATAATATTTCGTCAGGCTTGGGAAGGAAAAACTTATCCAGATATCGCCGAAAGCTGTGGTTATGATGCAAATTATATAAAAGATGTTGGTTCTAAGTTATGGAAGTTACTTTCACAAGCTTTTGGGGAGGAGGTGACAAAAAGTAATTTTCGCTCAGTATTGAGGCGGCGAAGCCTCCGGCAGGCTTTGCCTACGCAAAATAGCGTTTTGTCAGAAAAACTACAAACTGTGCCAGCAGTCTTGAGACAGTCTCAGCAAACAAGCACAGGGAAAGATAGGATATCAGCATCTTCTTTAGCGATCGAAAAGCAAGACGAGAGAAAAACCCCAGTCCTTAATTCCGACTTCTTAGAAATTCCTGGTGGCTCGGTGCCGCTCAATTCCTTTTTTTACATAGAGCGTCCGCCAATTGAAGAACGCACATATACAGAAATTAATAAACCTGGAAGCCTAATCAGAATCAAAGCCCCCAGCAAAATGGGAAAAACCTCCCTAATGCACAGAATTCTTACTCATGCTAAACAGACTAGGGTACACACCGTACAGATCGGTTTACAGAGGGCAGATAGTCAAGTTTTCACCAGCTTGGAAAAATTCTTACGCTGGTTTTGTGCTAACGTCAGTCGGCAGTTGAACCTAGAAATCAGACTAGATGATTATTGGGATGAAGATATTGGTAGCAAAGTTAGCTGCACATTGTATTTACAAGAGTATTTGCTAGAGAAAATCGACGCTCCGGTAGTCTTAGCTTTGGATGAAGTGAATCGAATTTTCGAGTATCCAGAAATCTCTAGGGATTTTCTGCCGCTACTGCGTTCTTGGTATGAAGATGCTTCCGAATTAGAAATCTGGCGAAAACTCCGATTACTAGTTGTCCATGCCACTGAAGCTTATATTCCGTTAGATATTAATCAATCCCCTTTTAATGTGGGACTACCGATTAAGTTACCAGAATTTAGTTTAGAGCAGATGCAGGAATTAGCAGTGCGTCATGGACTCGATTGGGCTAAAGGTGAGAAAGGATTGGAAAAGCTGGCTCCTCTACTAGCGATGATTGGTGGACATCCCTATCTAGCTCGTCTGGCTCTTTATAACCTGGGACATGAAGAAGTAACTCTAGAGCAACTACTAAACGAGGCTCCCACAATTGCCGGTATCTATAGCAACTATTTACGGCAGCATCTAGCCAATCTCCAAGAACATCCAGAATTAGCAACAGCACTCAAACGGGTAGTTACCTCTCCAACAAGCGTGCAATTAGAAGCGATCGCTGCCTACAAATTAGAAAGTATGGGTCTGGTAAAACTTGAAGGAAATCAAGCAATACCTAGCTGTGAGTTGTATCGGCTCTATTTCCAAGAGCATTTAGGCTAAATGCAATGAATAAATACGAATATCAAATTGGCGGTAGTCTTAAAGTCGATGCTCCTAGCTATGTAGAACGACAGGCTGATATTGAACTTTATAATGCTCTCATCCAAGGTGAATTTTGTTATGTATTTAGTTCCCGACAGATGGGTAAATCTAGCTTGCGTTTACAAACAAGACACCGATTAGAACAAGCCGGCTACAGTTGCGCTTCTATCGATATGACTCGGATCGGCAACGGCAATATTACTCCTGCTCAATGGTATAAGGGCATAGTGGTTGACTTATTAAGGAGCTTTAATATATTTGGCAAAGTTAATTTAAAAACCTGGTGGTCGGAGCGAGAAGATTTACCTGCGTTACAGCGATTGAGCCAATTTGTCGAAGATATTTTGTTAGTTGAAATAAAAGCTGAAAAAATATTTATTTTTATTGATGAAATTGATAGTGTTTTAGGTTTGAATTTCCCTGTCGTCGATTTTTTTACTCTAATTCGCTCGTGCTACAATCAGCGAGCAGAAAATCCAGAATATAACCGTCTAACTTGGGCACTATTCGGAGTGGCAACGCCTTCAGATTTGATTGCCGATCGCAACTGTACTCCATTTAATATCGGTAAATCTATTGAACTACACGGTTTTAACTTCTCAGAAGTTCAGCCATTAACAGCAGGGTTAGAAGGTAAAGTCGCTAATCCTATGGCAGTTATCAAAGACATTTTGGCTTGGACAAATGGTCAACCTTTTCTGACTCAAAAGCTCTGTCAGATAGTAGTGCAAGAAAGAAACTCTGGAAGCAAAAATGTTGAAGAGCAGAGAAGTATAGAAGTTGACGAGCGTTATAAATTGGATGACCATTTACCGATTGTTAATCAACATCTGATAAATTTTTATTATCAATTTCCATTGTTAGTTTTAGAAAAACTCGTGCAAACCCATATTATAGAGAAATGGGAAGCAAAGGACGATCCTGAGCATTTGAAAACAATCCGCGATCGCTTGCTGAGAAATGAACAGCGTGCTGGAGGCTTACTGGGAATGTACCAGCAAATTTTGCAAGGAATTCAGATAGCTTGTGATGAGGGAGAGGAGCAAATAGAACTGCTGTTATCGGGATTAGTAACCAAGCAGCAAGGGCAACTAATAGTCAAGAACCGCATTTATGAAGAGGTTTTTAATCAAACTTGGGTAGAAAAACAATTAGCAAAGTTGCGACCCTATTCGCAAGCATTAAATGCTTGGATAGCCTCAGAACACTGTGATAATTCTCGACTATTACGCGGGAAAGCTTTACTTGAAGCTCTAGCTTGGTCACAAGGCAAAAGCTTGAGCGATCTAGATTATCAGTTTTTAGCAGCTAGCCAAGAATGCGATCGGCGAGAAGTTGAGACATGGTTAGAAGCTGAACGAACTAAAGAAGTTAAAGCTAGATTAGTTCAAGAGCAAAAAGCAGCTAGATTCCAAAGATTATTTTTTATCGGCGCATTCAGTTGGGCATTGATAGTTGTTTTAGGATTAGGGGTAGTGACTTTCCAGTATAAAAAGCACTGTTCCGTTACCTCAAAGCAATTACTAGATCAACCTTGAAGCGAACACAATTTTAGTGAGTGCTGGGATAGTAAGCACTAGTACATAAATATTCCTGCTCTTTAAACTCTAGATAACTAAAGCTGATTTTCACATTTAGATGCCGACCATCTTGAGTTAGGTGAATAGATTCAAAACTGGAGGAGTCTTTTTGTCTAAGTTCCTGCCATTGTGAGTGCCAAGTTTCTGCGGGAAAATTGGGATCAATATCGTGAACGGTCATAGTCAACAGTTCTTTGCGAGAATAGCCTAAAATCTGGCAAGCTGCTTCATTTACATAAACCAACTGGGCATTTGAATTAATAAAAAAAATTGAATCTCTAAACTTATCTAAATAAAATTGGCTTAACCGCAATGCTGATTCTGCTTTTTGACGGTCGCTAATTTCTTGTTGCAAAAGTACATTTTGCTCAGTGAGTTGTTTTTGTAGTCTTCGGATAGTCAAGTTATTTTCCACACGGGCAAAAACCTCTTCTTCACTAAAAGGTTTGGTAATGTAATCTACTCCCCCGACTGCAAAAGCTTTGACTTTATCAAATACTTCATCCAAGGCACTAATAAAAATTACTGGAATGTCGCGGGTTATCTCTGAGGCTTTCAAATGTTGACAGACTTCATAGCCATTCATTTCTGGCATCATGATGTCAAGTAAGATTAAATCGGGCGGTGCAGCTTGTGCTGTTTTCAAAGCTGTTGGACCGTTAATCACTCTCCGAATTTCATACCCAAGCTGAGTTAGCATAGCTGATAAAAGTCGCAGATTATCGGGTGTATCATCAACAACAAGAATATTTGCTTTTGGTAGTTGAACTTGATGGTTATCCATATTTATGAGAACTAATTTATCAGAAAAGAATTCAGGAGCGGAGCCGGAGACGTTTCCGTTAGCTCCGGTCATAAATCAGGATTTAGAATTTAATTGGAGTCAGACTGGTGAATGAATCGGTTAAGATCCCCACCAAATCTTCTGGTGCATTCGCTACACAAAAATTTAGAGGATGTCTGAGAAGTATTAAATATTTCGTCCGATCCCCCTAGCCCCCCTTTCCAATGCTACCGTGTACACACAAATCGAATTTCTTCTTAAATCCAGTCATTTATTGAATTCGGGCGAGCGTTTATTGAATTCGGGCGGTCGTTTATTGAATTCGGGCGAGCGTTTATTGAATTCGGGCGAGCGTTTATTGAATTCGGGCGAGCGTTTATTGAATTCGGGCGAGCGTTTATTGAATTCGGGCGGTCGTTTATTGAATTCGGGCAATCGTTGATTGAATTCAAGCAGTGGTTAGGGTGGGGTAAAACCCAGATTATTGAGCCAGTTCAGACTTGTGTATACACCGTAGCTTTCCAAGGGGGAAAAACTTCTAAAAGTCCCCCTTTTTAAGGGGAGCCACTGCGCCCTTGCGGTTTCCCGACTTGTTCGCGTAGCGTCTCCCCTTGGGAGAAGCATGTGGCGTGGATTTAGGGGGATCTACAAGTCTCGAATACAACACTAAAAAGTTTTCAGACATCCTCTTAGCGCTCTTTAATTAGTGGCAGGTATCAATCCCCACTTTCTTGTTCTGACTTTTGAATTCTGATTCAAAAATCATTTCTTACAGTTGGGTTAAATCAATAACTTTATCAATCCGAAAGTTATTAATCCAATCAGACAGAGTGTTTGCCAAAAGAGCAGATTCTTCAGGAATTTGCTCAAGTAAGCTGAAAATCAGTTTTTCATCAGTACAGAGTGCCGCTTGGTGTAGCTGTGTCACCCACTCAGTAGGCATCTGAGCTAGAATTTCTTCTAATGATAGAAGTTTAAGGTTGGGATTTTTTGCAAGTTGGTCTTGTTGAAGTGGTTCCTGTTCATATACATAACGCACTCCTAAATATTTAGATATGATATTTAAGATTACTTCTTCTCGGAACGGCTTACGCACAAAATCGTTGCAGCCTGCCGATAAAACCACAAACCGTTCCTCATCAAAAGCACTAGCAGTTAGAGCAATAATGACTGTAGCTTGACCTTTTAAAGTAGCTCTGATTTGTTTAGTGGCTTCATACCCATCCATCACGGGCATTCGCATATCCATGAAAATCAGGTGGGGTTCCCAAGTTTGCCAAAGAGCGATCGCTTCTTGTCCGTTAGCTGCTGCCTGAGTTTCAAAACCAATACTATTAAATAACTGCGTTAATAAATCACAATTGTCTTCGCGGTCATCAACTATCAGGATTCTGTATACAGGTTGCCCTGGTGTCAAAGCAATTACTCTACGTTTGAGTGTTGGTGGTGCAATATCTAATGAGTCTGCTAGTTCAATTTTGATATCAAAGTAGAAAGTTGAGCCACTGCCTACCACACTATGAACTCGGATATCGCCACCCATTAACTGCACAAATTGACGGCTGATTGTTAATCCTAATCCTGTCCCTTCCATTACTTGTCTGGCACTTGCAGTCTGAACGAAAGGCTGAAATAAATTATCTAATTCCTCTGTAGGAATTCCCAATCCTGTATCTTCAATTTTAAAGCTAATCAGGGATTGGGAATTGGGCACAAGAGGCAGAGGAGCAGAGGGGCAGAGGGGCAGAGGGGAAAGACTTAGTGCAACTTCTCCCCTGCTCCCCTGCTCCCCAATCCCCAAGCTTACGCGCAACGTTACTCCCCCAGTATTGGTAAATTTAATGGCATTTCCCAATAGGTTGATCAGCACTTGTCGGAGCTTACTTTCGTCTGTGAGGATATATTGGTGCAAATTTGGAGCAAGTTCAAATGAGAGTGATAACTTTTTATCCTTGGCTCGTACCTGAAACATCTGTTGCATCTCTTGCAATAACCTATGCAAATCAAAGGATGTCGGGTTAAGAACAATCCGTCCAGCCTCGATTTTGGACATTTCCAGCACATCGTTAATTAAGTTGAGCAGGTGTTCTCCACTACGATTGATAGTTGCTAAAGAGTCTCGCTGACGTTTGTTGAGGGTGGTGTCTCGTTCCATTAGCTGGGCAAAACCCAAAATGGCATTGAGTGGCGTTCGCAGTTCATGGCTCATGTTGGCTAAGAAGGCGCTTTTTGAACGGTTGGCAGTTTCGGCGGTTTCTTTGGCAATTCGTAGTGCCTCTTCAGCCTTATGCCGCGATCGCCCAATGGCTATGAGTTCGCTCACCAGTTGCAGTAAGTTGATTTCCTCTTGGTTCCAAGTTTTGGATTTGTTAACAGTATCTAATTCCAGTAGTCCAACGACTCTGCCGGCATAAATCATTGGTACAGCCACTACAGATTTAATTATTTCTCTGTAAGTCAATTCTGTCTCGACGTTTGCCTCTGGTAAAATATTTGCAATGCGAGACGCTTGTAAACCTTGAATAGGATTACCGTTGAGAATTTGGTTATAAAACCAGGGCAACGGCTCAGATGAAGTGGTGTTGTTTAATATGCTGCTGGGATTATACCACTCATGGGCGATGTGAAATTGCTGTTGTGGCTCGTGATATTCAAAGATACAACTGCATTCAGCTCCCATAAATTCGGCGATCGCTTGCAGGGTAAAATTGATTGCGGTATCTGCATCTTGGTCGATAAACTGGCGAGAAATGCTGTTTAATAGTCTATCTACCTGAGCGCGATGCCAAAGTGTGGCTTCAACTTGCTTACGTTCAGTCAAGTCTTGCACCAACCCCTGAATGAGTTTGCGCTCACCCAACTTAAATACTGTTAACCATACCTCAGCCGGAAAATCTGTACCATCGGCACGACGGTGAACCCATTCAAAACGATGTCTGCCTTGTTCATAGGCGATCGCAACTTGTTCGCGGGCTAAACTAGCAGAAGTTTGACCGTTTGGTTGAAATGGTGGTGAAAATTCACTGGGATGCTTCTGCAAAAACTCTTGCCGAGAATAGCCGAATAGTTCCTCTGCTGCCCGGTTACAATCAAGAGGAATTCCGTTTTCCTGTAACATGACCGCAATGCTGGTTGATTCGTAAAGAGCGCGAAATCTGGCTTCTGATTGTCGCAAAGATTCTTCTACAAGTTTGCGATCGCTAATATCGGTAATGACAGCATCTATACAGCCATCCTGAGCATTCCGTCTCAGCGAGATTAGTCCCCAACCAAGAGATTTATCGCGACGACACAGTTGCAACTCAAAGTTACGTACTTCACCCTGCTGTGCCATTTCTGCCAATAGCTGTTGGCGATCGTTTGGATTCGCGTAAAACTCCGTCGTGAATTGCTTGCCAATGAGATCGGTGGCGCAACTATAACCCAAAATTTCGGCTTGGCGTTGGTTAGCTTCCAGAAACAGCCCATCTTCTAAGCGAATGCGAGCAATCCCCACTTGAAAATTCTCAAAAATGTTGCGATATTTCTGTTCGCTGCGACGTAGAGCTTCTTCTGACTGTTTGCGATCTGTAATATCGCGGAAGTACCAAATTCTACCGTAGTAATCTTCTGTTAGCGATCGCACAGATGCAGAATATCGGTCTAGAGTTCTTCCATCTTTCAGGCGAATTTCATCCCGGCTGATTTGGTCTGGATGGGCGTAGAGATACTCAACTTTTGCCAGAAACTCCTGTGGCTGTTCTAGTTTTTCGAGTGCTAATTCTAGTAATCGCCGATTGTTACCACTGACAAATCTTTCTGGAATTTGCCATAACTGACAAAAACGCTGATTATAAGATACAACACGATTATTTTCATCAACGACTAAAATTCCATCAATTGAAGCTTCTTGTTGGGCTTTGAGTATGGCATTACTGCGGTGTAAATCTGCCTCTACTTGCTTGCGATCGTTAATGTCAGCAACCACGGCTTCAAGACAATTATCTTCCACATTTAAACGTAAGGAAAATAAGCCCCAATGAGCCTTACCGTTGCATTGATAAAACTGTAGCTCAAAATTTTTGAGCGAACCTTTTTCACGCAGTTCGGTTATTATACGCTGGCGATCGCTTGGGTTTGCATAAAAATCTGTGGTAAATTTTGTGCCACCAATTAAGTCTGCTACACAACTGTAGCCTAATAGCTCGGCAAGGCGTTGATTGGCATCTAAAATCAGTCCATCATCAATTCGGCTGCGAAGGATGCCAAATTGAGAGTTTTCAAACAGATTGCGAAACTTTTGCTCACTCTTGAGCAAAGCTTGTTCAGCTTGTTTACGCTCTGTAATCACACGCGCAACGCTGATCAATACCAAGTTACCATTTAGATCATTTGTTGTAGCTAAGTTAGAAGCTTGCCATTGCCAACTACCATCCTTGAGCCTAGCTCTATACTCAATTTCTAACCTTTCCCCTGTTGTTACTACCCTGTTGACTGCATCTAGACAACTTGGTAAGTCATCAGGATGAATAAAATCTGCAAATGGGATACCTTCTAACTCAGTAGTCTCATAGCCTGTAAGCTTGGCTAAATTGGGCGAAATATAGCTGATTCGTCCTTCTAAGTCAATCAGAGAAATAATATCATTAGAATTTTCCACAATGCGCCGGAACTTAATTTCGCTTTCGCTCAAAGCTTTTTCTACTTGCTGGCGTGCAGTAATATCCCGAAAGCTCCAAACACGTCCAATAATTTTATTGCCCTGCCATTGAGGTTGAGAGTAACGCTCAAAAACACGTCCATCTTTCATTTCTATCAAATCAAAAGCTTCCTGTTCTGGGAACTTATAAAACAGTTCCTTGACTCTGGCAATAAACGCTTCAGGATCTCGCGTTTGTTCAGACATAAATTTGAATCGTTCATTATTTTGAGAAGGTAGCAACAACGATTCTGGTATTGACCACATCTGAAGAAACTTTTGATTAAAGACTGCTACATTAAAGTCCTGATTTACAACTATAATTCCATCAGCTGTAGATTCAACTGTCGCTTGCAAAAGAGATAGAGTTTCTGCTTGTTTTTGTTGTGCTAAGTAGCCTTCCCTTTCCCAATGTTTTGCTTGAGTGACATCTCGAATTACTAATATAGATGACCTATCACCTCCTGTAAGTTGGACGCAGTTGCCTGATATTTCTAAAATTAAGGAGCGATGTTTGCCGTCACGACATTCATATTCTTCTGTGATTTCATACTCTCCCCCTAACACCCTCATATTTGGATAAGACTCTGGTGCAACTTCTTCACCAGCTAGGCTTAAAAATAACAAGTCACTCAGCTTGGCATTAAGAACGAGAATATGCGATCGGTTAACCAGTTTGTCAAAAGCAGTATTGCACCATTGTATTTTGCCATCACTACCAGTCCAGACAATAGCATCAGCGATCGCCCCCAGCGCCACCTCCATCTTGCCCAAAATTGCCCGTAATTGGTTGACCAAACTAGTCAAATGTATGCTCATCGGCAGACTCCCCTCCGGGGAATTAAAAATGAAAAATTAAGAATTAAAAATTGTAACTATTGGGTACAAGTCCCCAATATTAATTAAAATTTACTATTTTTAATGAAAAAAAAGGTCAATTTGTGATTTTTTTGGCGATCTATCTTCTCATTTATTTTAAAGAGGACGCAACATAGCCATAAACACCCATTCTCCCTGATGTTTCTCTGCCATAATCAAATGCTCGGCTTGAATTTCTAGACCATCTTTGGTGATTCCGACTAGATGCAGTGGGTGATTGAGAATAGTAGAATTTTCTGTTGAAAGAAAGCGGGAAAAACCAAGATGGTGCGGGGCATGAAAACCTTCTGGAATAACTACTGTAATAATTTGACCATTAATTTCAGCCATGCTCCAGCCAAAAACAGAGGTAAAGCGATCGTTTACATAAGTGACAAACCCTTGTTCATCTGTAATTACAACTGGCACGTCTGTTTCTTGCTTCATGTCACTGAGGGTTTTCATCGCTGCTTTAGTCATAAAATTTTGTTATAGTTGTCCCAAAAATAGATCGCTTTTATTAGACCTGCCTTGCAAAATTATTTTATGGTATGAGAGTAAGTTTTGTAGTTCGCACGCTCCATATTTTTAGGATTAGTGTGTAAATTATAGTAATCCGATTTGATTTCTGTTCGTGCAGCGTGGCTGCATGGTGCGCGTTGGCGTAGCCTCTCGTAGAGAAGCGTCTCGCAGAGAAGAGCTATACTGAATTTTTTCAAGAATCAAATATGAGTCCTATAGCATCTACTATTTATTCTTAAAATAATGCGATTACAGCTATTTTCAATTAATTGAACCATAAATTTTACTAGGGGCAAGGCAAGGTTCCTTACCCAAATGGCACGCGAGAGAGCGCAAACCCTTAATCTTGCTTGTCTCTTAATACTTGTCGGGTTTTGGGGGAAAGGGAAAAGGTTAAAGGGGAAAAACCTTATATATCAAGCCTTCCGCTCCTTTTCCCTTTAACCGAGCAGTGTTGGAATGTCTCTTAGTTCTGTTGTGGTTTGAACAAATCCAAATCTGTCACAGCACCGATGCTGCTAGAAGATACCAGTTTGGCATATTTCGCCAACACGCCTTTGGTGTAACGTGGAGCGGGAGGTTGCCAATTAGCACGACGACGAGCTAATTCTTCTTCAGATATATTCAACTGCAAAAGGCGTGCGGGTGCATCAATGGTAATACTATCGCCTTCTTCAACAAGCGCGATCGCACCACCCACTGCTGCTTCTGGAGCAACATGACCAACCACCATGCCATAAGTACCGCCAGAAAAGCGCCCATCGGTAATTAATCCCACCGCATCACCCAAGCCAGCCCCGATAATTGCCGAAGTGGGAGCCAACATTTCTCGCATTCCAGGGCCGCCTTTGGGCCCTTCGTAGCGAATAACCAAAATATCACCAGCTTGAATTTTACCCGCCAAAATTGCATCTAAAGAGGCTTCTTCCGACTCAAACACCCGTGCAGGCCCGGTAATGACTGGTTTTTTCACGCCGGTAATTTTAGCGACAGCCCCTTCCGTTGCCAGATTACCTCTGAGGATGGCTAAATGTCCTTGAGCATACATCGGGTTATTCCAAGCCCGAATCACATCTTGATTGGCAGATGGCTCTTCGGGTATGTCTGCTAATATCTCTGCAATGGTTTGACCGCTAATGGTGAGACTATCACCATGCAATAAGCCATGTGCGAGTAGCATCTTCATGACTTGCGGAATGCCACCAGCTTTGTGCAAATCTGTAGCGACATATTTACCGCTTGGTTTTAGATCGCACAAAACGGGAACACGGGCGCGGATTGTTTCAAAGTCATCTAGGGTTAACTCTACATTCGCAGCGCGGGCGATCGCTAAGAAATGCAATACTGCATTGGTCGAACCACCCACCGCCATAATCACAGAGATGGCATTCTCTATAGATTTACGGGTGATAATTTGCCGGGGTAAGATTTGCTTCTTGATGGCTTCGACTAGCACAAAGGCTGATTTTTCCGTGCTGTCGGCTTTTTCGGCATCTTCGGCTGCCATTGTGGAAGAATAGGGTAAACTCATTCCCATCGCTTCAAATGCTGAAGACATGGTGTTAGCTGTGAACATTCCCCCGCAGGAACCAGCGCCAGGACAAGCGCGACTTTCGACTTCTAATAATTCCTTGTCGTCAATTTTTCCCGCACTGTATGACCAACAGCTTCAAAAGAACTGACAACGGTTAAATCGCGTCCGTTGTAGTGACCGGGTTTAATTGTGCCACCGTAAACGAATATTGCCGGGATATTCATCCGCGCGATCGCTAGCATTGCGCCTGGCATATTCTTATCACAGCCACCAATGGCTAGTACACCATCCATACTTTGTCCGGTACAGGCGGTTTCGATGGAATCGGCGATAACTTCCCGCGATACTAGGGAATATTTCATCCCTTCGGTTCCCATTGAAATCCCGTCGCTGATGGTAATTGTGCCAAATATTTGCGGCATTGCTCCGGCGGTTTTAATCCCAGCTTCTGCCCTCTGTGCCAGTTGATTTATCCCCATATTGCAGGGGGTGATCGTGCTGTAACCGTTGGCTATACCGACAATGGCTTTATTGAAATCTTCATCTTTAAAACCAACTGCCCGCAGCATAGCTCGATTTGGCGATCGCTGCACTCCTTGCGTCACTACTTGGCTTCTCAAATTCTCCGACATAGTTACACCATCCTATGACTTTCACGTATGAGTATCATAGGTAGCAATTTTTGACATGTCCAATATATATTTATGAATATTTGAGACTTATAAAATATCAAAACTATGGAACTGCGACACCTGCGCTACTTCATTGCTGTAGCTGAGGAACTACACTTTATTAAAGCCGCAGAGCAACTTCACATCGCTCAACCGCCCTAAGAGGATGTTTGAAAAGTTCTTTTCTTGGTAGAAAAACGTTTTAGATCCCCCTAAATCCCCCTTAAAAAGGGGGACTTTGATTCCGGTTCCCCCCTTTTTAAGGGGGGTTAGGGGGGATCAATAAGTGCCTAAAATCACAGCCAACCACTTTTCAAACAACCTCTAAGAGGAGCAAATTCAGCAGCTAGAAGCATCCCTTGGGGTAGTTAGTAGAAACGGCTGTAGTGTGGCGACAAGAGGATATGACACCTGTTTTACGGGAGTTTCTACAAATTGTCAGAAGTGTCTGTGGTGAATTAATCAGTTAAAAAGGCGATCGAGTTAGGGTAACAATTCATCCCCAAGTACGAAATTGATTGGTATGTTTTCTACGGCTTTTATTACTCGTCTATCAAGCATCAAAGCTGAAAACAACCTCTCAGGACTTACACACGGGTAACGGAAAACGTAGACACGTTCGCGTAGCGTCTCGTAGAGAAGTGGCTTGCCGCAGGCTACCACAGAGGGCGCAGAGGTCACGGAGTAATGAGAGTTTTAGAGGTTTTTTGCGTAAATCCTATTTCTAAAGCTGTATCAAATCCTATTTATACCAACAGAATTGGTAATTTTTTGCTAGACAAATGCTCTGTTTATTGGAATTTGAGGCTTTTGAGCGATAATAGCAGCTAAAAAACAACCAATTGCAAAAATAATTTGCGCTTTGCAAGCAAACTTGCAATTTCTGTGATAGTCTTTTTGTATGGGGAATCAAGATAGCGAAAGCACAAAAAGTCGTCAGAGAGAAATGATATAAACTCAAAGACCATACTTTCGCCTTGGCAGATATAAATTAAATCCGCTACGGCTTTTTGAAACTAAGAGACAAAGCCAATGAAGCAGGATAGTGACCTCCGTAATAACTTGAAGTCCATTAGAACTCGCTTAGGTATGAGCCAACAAGATTTGGCTAACATCGCTAGTGTAACTCGTCAGACTATTAGTGGTGTAGAGTCGGGATTATATGCTCCCTCTGTTGCCATAACACTTCGCTTGGCCAAAGCGCTTGGCTGTCAAGTTGAGGATCTATTCTGGTTAGAGCGGGATTTACCTGAAATCGAAGCCGTCCTTGCCAAACCTGTTCCTAACGATCAGCAACTACGAGTTAGCGTGGCTCGTGTAGGAGGACAATGGATAGCTTATCCCTTGATTGGTAAGGATGCTTTTCGCCAAGATATGATTCCGGCTGATGGAGAAGGTACTAGCCAAATAGGTACAAATAAAGTTCGAGTCAGGCTACTAGATGATAATCTCGACACACTTCACAACACCATTGTGATAGCTGGTTGTGCCCCTGTGATTTCACTATGGGCAAGAGCCACCGAACGCTGGCATCCCCAACTGCGAGTTCAATATAACTTCGCCAATAGCATGGCTGCATTGCACAGTCTATGCAGAGGTGA
Organism: Nostoc punctiforme PCC 73102; assembly: GCF_000020025.1. Lineage (GTDB taxonomy): Bacteria > Cyanobacteriota > Cyanobacteriia > Cyanobacteriales > Nostocaceae > Nostoc > Nostoc punctiforme. Next base: position 7,296,018 of record NC_010628.1, read on the forward strand.
GGCGCACATCGCTGGGATGCATTTGTACGATCCTGAAACTGGTGAGTATAATACTCCCTTTGTTCGAGATGTTCTCGCTGGGAGAGAAGCAGTTCTGATTACCCTTGGTGTTTGGGAAGAGGGACTTTTGTTGAAGCCTGGCAACCCGATGGGAATTAGAACAGTTACTGACTTAGTTGCTGGGGGAGCGACTATTGTTAACCGCGAAATAGGTTCTGGTAGTCGGATGCTTTTGGAACAAACACTCCAAAAGGAGCAGATACCGTTCGATGCTGTTCAGGGCTTTGACAATGTACTCAAAAGTCACCAGGACGTTGCCCAAGCTGTAGGATTAGGAATTGCTGATGCTGGTATGAGTACGGCATCTGTAGCTACGGCTTTTGGGCTGGGATTTATCCCTTTACATCAGTCACGATATGATTTGGTGATTCTCAAGGAATATCTAGAAGAAGCACCTGTACAGCAGTTGCTTAGTACTTTGGGACATCGGATGGTTCACTCACAATTTGAAATTCTTGGTGGTTACGATATCAGCAAAATTGGAGAAGTTGTAGCGGCTGTTTAGAGTGGATTGCAATGGTTGGTTGTGTGCTTAAAGGAATACTTGGCGTAAATTGAAATTCCTGCTGCAACCACTCTTGAGGTATGAGCAACCTTTAGAGAATTACAACAACTGATAATGCTGAGTTCGTAATTTTTCCAGCTTGGAATATGTAGCTTTCCTTTTTCCAATTAGTATTACTACCGTTAGAGAAATCATTTGAGTGAGCGGATGGTAATACTTGCAATATTCCTTGAGTGATGTCTTATTGCTCTAGCCATTTTAGTCAGAAAAAAACAATGACTAATGGCCAACGGAAACTTACCAAAACTTGAATATGTTCTGGATTCGGACTCTTTTTGCTGTAGAACGAGCGCCTCCAACAACGTTCTACATAAGGCCAGTGCTGTAATTTTACAATGCGAGTACCTCCGGCACAAAGTGCGTAGTTTACCGCCGTAGGCATCGCTTCATGAATCGACAGACCCACCAAACAAACAATTGCAGGATAAATTATCATGTCCGACGAAAAAATTAGACAGATTGCTTTTTACGGTAAAGGTGGTATTGGTAAATCTACCACTTCCCAAAATACCCTTGCTGCGATGGCAGAAGTGGGTAAACGCATCTTGATTGTCGGATGTGACCCCAAAGCTGACTCTACCCGATTGATTTTGCACTGTAAAGCCCAAACCACAGTCTTGCACTTAGCTGCTGAACGGGGCGCTGTAGAAGATATTGAACTTGAAGAAGTGGTAATAACTGGCTTCCGAAATATCAGATGTGTAGAATCAGGTGGGCCAGAACCTGGTGTTGGTTGCGCCGGTCGGGGTATCATCACCGCTATCAACTTTCTTGAAGAAAACGGCGCTTACTCAGATGTAGATTTCGTATCATACGACGTGTTGGGCGACGTTGTGTGTGGTGGTTTTGCTATGCCAATTCGTGAAGGTAAAGCCCAAGAAATCTATATCGTTACCTCCGGTGAAATGATGGCGATGTTTGCAGCTAACAACATTGCTCGTGGCGTTCTCAAATATGCTCACACTGGTGGGGTACGTTTGGGTGGACTAATTTGTAACAGCCGCAAAACTGACCGGGAAGATGAACTGATTAGCACCCTTGCAGCCAGATTAAGTACTCAGATGATTCACTTTGTCCCCCGTGACAATATCGTGCAACACGCCGAATTGCGGCGGATGACAGTGAACGAGTATGCACCCGACAGCAAGCAAGCTCATGAATACCGTACATTAGCAGACAAGATTATCAACAATACAAATCTCGCCGTTCCTACACCTATTGAGATGGATGAGCTAGAAGATTTGTTGATTGAATTCGGTATCCTTGAAAGTGAAGAAAATGCTGCGAAACTAATTAGCCAAGCAGACGCAGCTAAAAAACAAGAAGATGCTGAAGGTGAAGCACTAGAAGCACTCAAAAAAGGAAACGTAGAAATAGTTTCTGGTAGCGAGAAGAAGTAAGCTTATTCTTCAGAATCAGGTGCTAAATACAAAGTAAATATTAGGTGGGCTATTCTCGCCCACCTTCTCACCAATCATTTAAAATGGAGGTAGTCGAATAGCTAATCTTAACTCTGCGCGTTTCTTTTTCACCGTGCTAATACTAATCAACTAACGTGTACAGGACAACATTAATAATTTAATAGTCTAGTTCATGTTTTTGTTTTCTCCTTCTCTAACCTAGATGATGTTTATGTTTTAGGGGATGGGAAATTCTCTTTCTCATTCCCTTTTCTGCATCTTTAGATACCACGGTGAATAAATGAAAATCCTCTTCAGCCTTTGGGAATTCAGCTAATATCTAAAAATTTTTACCTATTGTCACCAAACAAATGAATCCCACGCCAGGAAAAACCAACGATTCACTCAGTGACTCTAATTCTGAAGATGCTTGTCAGCAGCAGATACAAAAGAAAAAAAAGTCTTCCACACAATTACCCCAACCTGGAACTACTCAAGGGAGTTGCGCTTTTGATAGTGCAATGATGACTCTTGTACCAATCACTGATGCTGCTCATGTAGTTCACGGGCCAAGTGGCTGTGCTGCCAGTATTTGGGGAAGTTACAGCAGTCTCTCATCTGGTTCGATGCTGTACAAGATACGCTTTAGCAGCGACATCGATGAGAACGATATCATCTTCGGTGGAGCCAAAAAGCTGTATAAAGGCATTTTAGAATTACAAAGACGCTACAAACCTGCGGCGGTATTTGTTTATTCCACTTGCATCACCGCTTTGATTGGGGATGACATCGAGGGAGTTTGCAAAGATGCCACAGAGAAAACAGGAATACCCACTATCCCTGTACATTGCCCTGGATTCATTGGGAACCAAAATTTGGGCAACCGTGTCGCTGGTGAAGCAATGCTTTCACACGTTATTGGAACAGCAGAACCAGATACAACTACACCTTATGATATCAATCTAATTGGTGAATACAATATTGCAGGTGCAATATGGAATGTTCTACCGTTGTTGGAGAAATTAGGTATTAGAGTTTTGGCAAAAATTACAGGCGATGCTGTCTACAAAGAAGTTTGCTATGCCCATCGTGCCAAACTTAATGTGATCCTCTCCTCCAAAGCACTAATCAATATGGCTAAAAGGATGGAAAAACAATATGGCATTCCTTATATTGAAGAGTCTATGTATGGGATAGAGCAAATCAATCAATGTCTAAGAAATATTGCTGTCAAGTTGGGTAATTCTAGTTTACAAGAACGTACAGAAAAGCTAATTGCAGAAGAGACTGCTGCAATAGACGAAAAACTCGCTCTTTATATCACCCAATTACAAGGTAAGCGGGTTCTCCTTTCTATTGGAAGTTTCAAGAGCTGGTTGATTATCTTTGCTGCTAAGAAATTGGGGATGGAAGTTATTGCTATTAGTACTAATAATAATACTGAGGAGGATAGAATTAGAGTCAAAACTTTGCTGGGTCAAGATGGCATAATTCTAGAACAAAATAGTCCTCAAGAAATTTTACAGATAATTAACGCAAATCAAGCTGATATGTTAATTGCTGATAAACACCATCAAGACACTTCTCTTACTGCTAGGATTCCATTCCTAGACGTTAATCAAGAACGCAACCATGCCTATGCAGGCTATATGGGAATTTTAGAGGTAGCACGAGAACTCTATGCTGCTTTTTACACCCCTGTGTGGGAGCAAGTATCTCAACCAGCCCCGTGGGAAACAGGAAATTCTCCAGAGGAGAACATCTAATGGCGATTATTAGCGTTACGAGTACATCTGTTGCAGTTAATCCCCTCAAGCAAAGCCAGACTGTAGGTGCAGTTTTAGCCTTTTTGGGGTTGAAGGGAATAATGCCTTTGTTACACGGTTCTCAAGGCTGTACTGCTTTGACGAAGGCAGTATTAGTGCAGCATTTCCGTCAGACGATTCCCCTTTCTAGTACGGCGATGACAGAAGTTGCAACCATCTTGGGTGGTGAGGAAAGGGTTGAACAAGCAATCTTGACTTTGGTGCAGAGATCCAAGCCAGAAATTATCGGTCTTTGTAGCACTGGACTGGTGGAAACCAGAGGCGATGATATGGGGCGCTTTGTTAAAGAGATTCGCCACCGTCACCCAGAACTAGATTATTTACCAATTGTGCTTGTCTCTACACCTGATTTCAAAGGTACATTACAGGATGGCTTTGCTGGTGCAGTCGAGAGTATAGTCAGGGAAATTCCTCAAAAAAGCTCCAAGCAAGATGCTTGTCCTACACAAATCACTATTTTAGCGAGTTCTGCTTTCACACCAGGCGATGTACAGGAAATCAAAGAGATTGTCACTTCCTTTGGACTTGTACCTATTGTTGTACCTGACCTTTCTGGCGTACTAGATAGTCATATAGAAGATTCCTCTAGTGCCATTACAGCTAATGGCACTACATTGGCACAATTGCGTTCAATTGGCACTTCTGTATTCACTTTGGCACTAGGTGAGAGTATGCGAGGTGCAGCGCAAATTTTGGATCGGAGATTCAATATACCCTATGAAGTATTTAGTGAACTGACGGGACTACTAGCAGTAGATAAATTCTTGCAAGCATTGGCAGATATCAGTGGTGTCAGCGTACCGGAGAAATACCGCCGTCAACGCCGTCAGCTAAAACATGTGATGTTAGAGAATCACTTTTACTTTGGTTGCAAGCGAGTTGCTTTGGCGCTGGAACCCGATTTACTTTGGTCAACAGTTTCTTTTTTGCGATCGCTTGGAGTTGAAATTCACGCAGCAGTGACAACAACACGCTTTCCTCTGTTAGAAAAACTTCCGATTCTTAGCGTCACTATCGGCGATTTGGAAGACTTTGAGCAACTGGCGGTTGGATCTGATTTGCTGATTACCAACTCTCATGGGGTAGCGATCGCTCAACGCTTAAAAATTCCTCTCTATCGTCAAGGGATTCCCATTTTTGACCGCTTAGATCACAATCAATTTACCAAAGTTGGCTATCGAGGTACTATGCAGTTTTTGTTTGATATTGGCAATCTGTTTTTAGAGGCTGAAGCAAAGATTAAGCATTAAACAGATTAGCAGTTATTGTTCGATTCATCTAAGCAACGAACTAGCCACATTCCAAGCAGGTTATCGGCGAATCCAGTATTACTCTCAACAAAGAATGAAGCTTTTTTACACTACAGCCCTAATTATTGCTTACCAAAATCAGGCATAAGTCCGTATATTAACCTTGGACTGGCAAGAGTTTTTACCCTGGCACATAATCAATCGTGAGGATTTTCCTACCAAGGGCGCAACTGGACTAGAGGTGCTGATTCAGGGAATTTTTGACAAAAAATTGCTTCGCCGACTTTTTTACTACACAATACTCCAAAAATATTTGTGCTAAGGCTGGTAAATCCTGAGTTATCAGTGATTAATAGAAAAAATAATTCCAATTCACAATGCCTAATTTTGTGTTATGAATAAATCCCTTCTGCCCGCAGATGATCTGCCTCCAACTGGAGCAACTATACTTAATGAGTTATTTTACAGGCAACTAGAAGAAGCTACGTGTAGGCGATTTTATCAAGCCTGCCCCACACTTATGCGAGTTTTACTATCAAATTGTCACTGGTATTTCAAAATAAATGCTAGTCCTCTGATGTTAATCATTATCTGCTATGACATAGAAAGCTATCTGCATATTGTTGATGCTATTCCACAGTTCATCAAACAGTTGAAGCAATTTTCTAACAAGTCAAAAATTCAGCTTTTTCCACCAGATAATAAAGGAGAACCTTGGGAAATAGAGATTGAAGAAACATCAGATGAATAAGCGATCGCATCATGGAATTTGATGAATTCACAGTTTGGGGACAATATCAACTAGCTATTAGTACTACCTTCGGCTGACTGTTGAGCCGTGCAATTAATGGCTCGGCATCAATTTGGGGAACCATAGGTGTAAGTTTTGCGCTGGTAGGTATTTTGCTTTGATTAGCGATCGCTCCCACAGTTTCCGCTCACGAACCATAGGTAATAGAGGTGAAAGTGGAAGAGGGAGTGCAGACGGTGCAGGTGAGGCTAGATTACCCAGAGCAGGGAGAAAGGTACTGAGAAACTTCGAGCGATCGCACCCAATTCAATTCTCAATTCTTTCCTTTAAATCATTGAATGTATAAATCACAACATTAATGCCAGAAATAATTATATATGCTGGATACTTTTTTGTCTTTCTATCGGTTGATGCACAGAAAATTTCTGAATAGTTTCCTTAAAGAAGAACAAGACAATCTGTCGGAGAACTATTAGTTACAAGTTGAGCTTTTAATACTACTGAAGTTTCTTAGAACTACAATCAGCAGCTCAAAATCTGATGAAAGGAATCGAAAGTTATGGCAAAAGTTGTTGGAATTGATTTAGGGACAACTAACTCTTGTATTGCAGTCATCGAAGGCGGACAACCACTCGTGATTGCGAATGCAGAAGGACAACGCATCACTCCCTCTGTAGTTGCATATACAAAAACAGGCGAACGTTTGGTTGGTCAAATTGCTCGACGACAGGCGGTAATGAATCCAGAGAATACGTTCTACTCAGTCAAACGGTTTATCGGACGCAAACACGATGAAATCACCCACGAAGCGAGTGAAGTTTCTTACAAAGTCGTTCGCGATCGCAACGGTAACGTCAAACTCGATTGTCCGGCGCTCAAAAAACAATTCGCGCCTGAAGAAATTTCCGCTCAAGTTTTGCGAAAACTTACAGATGATGCCAGCAAATATCTAGGAGAACCCATTACGCAAGCAGTCATTACTGTGCCTGCTTACTTCAATGATTCGCAACGACAAGCGACCAAAGATGCAGGCAAAATTGCAGGGCTAGAAGTACTCCGCATCATTAACGAACCTACGGCTGCGGCACTTGCTTATGGTTTAGACAAAAAGGGCAACGAAACAATCTTAGTCTTTGACTTAGGAGGCGGCACGTTCGACGTTTCAATTCTAGAAGTTGGAGAAGGTGTGTTTGAAGTCAAAGCCACGAGTGGGGATACGCATTTAGGCGGCGATGACTTTGATAAAAAGATTGTCGATTATGTTGCAAATGATTTTCAGCGCCACGAAGGTATTGATTTACGCAAAGATAAGCAAGCCCTGCAACGGTTAACTGAAGCCGCAGAAAAAGCCAAAATTGAACTCTCTAGCGCTACCCAAACAACGATTAATCTCCCCTTCATCACGGCAACTCAAGAGGGACCAAAGCACCTCGATATAACTTTAACTAGGGCGGAGTTTGAGAAACTCTGCGCTGACTTGCTCGATCGCTGCCGCATTCCAGTTGAGCAAGCTCTCAACGATGCCAATCTGAACAATGCCAATCTCGATGAAGTTGTTCTAGTAGGCGGTTCCACCCGAATTCCCGCCGTGCAACAACTCGTCAAACGCATCACAGGCAAAGATCCAAATCAGGGAGTGAACCCGGATGAAGTAGTTGCTGTGGGTGCAGCAATTCAGGGTGGAGTACTGGCGGGAGAAGTGAAAGATGTGCTGCTGCTAGATGTAACACCGCTTTCTTTAGGGGTGGAAACAATGGGCGGGGTAATGACAAAAATTATTCCCCGCAACACGACGATTCCGGTGAAGAAATCCGAGACGTTTTCAACCGCCGCTGATGGCCAGTCGAATGTCGAAATTCATGTTCTGCAAGGAGAACGGGAACTTGTGGCAGACAATAAGAGTTTAGGTACGTTTCGGCTCGATGGCATTCCTCCGGCTCCGCGTGGAGTACCTCAAATTGAAGTGACGTTCGACCTCGATGCAAATGGGTTACTATCGGTAACTGCTAAAGATCGCGCCACTGGTAAAGAACAATCGATTACAATCTCAGGCGCTTCGACGCTGGATAAACGCGATGTGGAACGCATGGTACGAGATGCAGAAACTCATGCCCAAGAAGATCGCCAACGCCGCGAGCAAATCGACACCAAAAATAATGCGGACTCGCTGGTTTATCAGGCAGAAAAACAACTGCAAGACTTGAATGGTCGAGTTTCTCAAGCAGATAAAAGTAGGGCGCAACAATTGATTGACGAGTTGCGATCGGCAATTGAGCGAGAAAACTACGAGCAAATGCGATCGCTCACTACCAATCTTCAACAAGCGCTCATGCAAATCGGTAGCGCCGTTTACGCCCAAGCTAGCACAGCTACTAACAATCCTAATCCCACAAATCAGCCAACCGGACAAAACGACGATGTGATTGATGCTGATTTTGTTGGCTAAAACGCGCAAGGTAAACCGTAGTTTTTGAACTAACGTCAACGACGAAGGAGGCTTATCACTGACAAAAGATGTTCCGAGTGCAGAATAGTCGGATTATAAGTATCGAATCATGCCAACTGCAAATGATTTCAAAGATTATTACAACATTTTGGGAGTTAGCAAAACTGCAACTTCCGACGAAATTAAGCGAGCTTACCGCAAACTTGCCCGCAAATATCATCCTGACGTGAATCCTGGCAATCCAGAAGCCGAGGAAAAATTCAAAGACATCAATGAAGCCAACGAAGTTTTATCAAACCCAGAAAAGCGCGAAAAATATGACTCTTTTGGGCAGTACTGGAAGCAAGCGGAGGCTAGCGGTACTCCTCCTGGAGGAACTAGCACGTATGCAGAGAATTTTGACCAATATAGCAACTTTGATGACTTTATCAATGATTTGCTAGGTGGTTTAGGGGGCAGGACAAGAGCAGGACGGACTTATTACCGTACCTCGGCTAGGCAGCCTGATGACTTTGGCTCATTTGGCAGCCAAGCACCAGCACCCGATAGTGAAGCTGCGATCGCACTCTCCTTCTCGGAAGCGTTTCATGGCGTTCAAAAGCGGTTGCAGTTGGATGATGAAACTATCAACGTTCGTATTCCCGCAGGTGCTAAACCGGGTAGTCGAATTCGCATTAAAGGCAAAGGTCGCCCCAGCCCTTTTTCTCAACAGCGAGGCGATTTGTATCTCACAATTGAGCTGCTTCCTCATCCGTTTTTTCAATTTTCGGATGACAATTTAACTTGCGAAGTTCCCATTCGTCCAGATGAAGCAGTCTTAGGCGCTCAAATTCAAGTACCAACACCAGAGGGCCGCGTCACATTGAGCGTTCCTAAAGGTGTGCGTTCCGGTCAATCGCTGCGGCTACGAGGAAAAGGCTGGACGCAACCAAAAGGCGGGCGAACTGACCTAATTGTGAAACTTCAGATCGTGTCTCCGAAAGAGTTAAGCGAAATTGAGCGGGATTGCTATGAAAAGATTCAGGCCAATAGCAGCTTTAACCCGCGTACTGCATTAGAAGGAGTGACGTTATGAGTGAGTTTAGCCTTTCCAGTACAGTTGTTTCTCATGAAGGCGATCGCCTTTATACATTTGAGTATGCAGCCTCTATTACCCAAACTTCAACGGTTGTAATTGAGCGATTTGTACAACTCGGATTGATCGAACCGAAAGGCTCAATGCTACACTCACGAGAAATTGCGCGAATTGCTCAAATCCAACGCTTACGTCAGGATTTGGGGCTAAATCTCGTAGGCGCAGCAATGGTTGTGGATATGGCTCAAGAAATTGCCCAGTTACGGGCACAGCTAAAAGCGTTGCAGCCTTCTTGAAAAACATCACCCAATACTCAGAGGTGAAAAAGTTGGCGCGATCAAAATTTTAACAAGTTACTCACCATTGGCTCATTTTTGAGAGAGGAGCGCGATCTGCGAGGATGGGTGCCTGAATCCTACTTGATGACAAAGTTAGACGGGTCTTGATCTCGTCGATGTTTAGTGGGAATGGGGTCTGGCTGTCCATCACCCGCAAGGGCTGCGGTTTTTTCCAGGGATTCCCTCAATCGCTTGGCTGCATAGATGGACATATCTCGCGGTACATTAATGCGATCGCGCAAATATCGGAGAGCGACATCAGCTCCCGATGGAGGTACATAGTCTTCACCTGTCATCATGTGTGTTAAAGCACAACGTAGCGCTTGGTCAAACAATTTATCATCTAAGGGGTTGACTCGGATAATATTGATGCGATGCTCGATGGTTCGCTTAAGAGCTTCCATGCGGGAGTTTTCGGGTTCTGGATAAGCAACATCTGGTAGCCCAAACCAGGGGCCATTATCCACCCGCGCTTTATTGAGAAGCATCTGGGTTTCGCCGTTTTCCCAACAGCCCCCCATCTGGGGCGGCAAATCATGTGCGTGGGTGTGAAAGTCGCTCTGGGTACCGCAGTAGGTTGGTCGGCTTTCCATTGCCGCAAACCATGCGCTCAAACGAGGGTTTTCCTCCCGCAGTGAGTAGCCCTTGTAGTAGTAAAGGCTCGCATTCATCCGTTCGAGATATGGGGTAAAAATGACATCGACGATGCCGAAGCTATCTAGAAAATAAGGGCTAGGGGTGCGGCCCAGAGCCTCCTCGATCCTAGCCACCATTTCGATAAATTGTTCTCGGTTGCGTTGTTCTTGTTGAGAGGAACCTGCTCTAGAACACAGCCAAACGCACCAGGCTCTGAATAACAGTCGTTCTAATTGACGTAGAGGAAGCACCATGCGGTCTTCCATCCCTTGGTTCAATGGAGCAAATACCTTTTCCAAAGCGATCAAAATGTCATCGCTTTCCTTAATAATCCGTCCATCTAGCTCGATCGCAGGGAGCATTCCTGACGGTACCTTACGTTTGTACCAACTTTCTTTCTCCCCATAGCAGAACATTGTCACTTTTTCGATGCGGTAGGGGATCTGTTTTTCCTCTAGCCATAACCAAACTTTTTGACAGTAAGGACACCAGGCGTGGTTATCGCGGTACAGCGTTACCCGCACATCAGATTCTGGCTGACCAAACAAGCGCAACCGGGCTTTAGCATTGGTAAGACCATTAACGGTATCTATTTGATAGTCCGTGAGGGTTTCTAGTTCTTCCCAGCTTAAGGGTGCGGTAGTCATAGGGTGAGTTGCGTAGGAAAATACTTAGGACAATTCTATACTCTACAATATTTTCAATTGCACCAAGGCTTAATTTAACTGATAGGTTCGCCCATCAATTCTTTAGACCTCATCAAGCAATGGACTGAATTTAGCAATGTCGGCATTGACAAAACCTCTGTACCGAGGGTTTTAGAAGCCCGCTCCAGTCGCTCTTGATTTTGACCTGCGATCGCACGCATCGCAACTTTAGCCCCTGATTGCACAAAAAGTTGGGCAGTTGCAAAACCAATTCCACTTGTACCGCCTGTAATCAGGGCGACTTTTCCATTCAGCCGAGACATACAGTTAACAAAATGAAAATAAATGACTAATTTTTCCAAAAAGGAACAGATTGTTGCTGGCGCTTGAGTCGATAAATCCTCGCTGGATAATTATCATTACTCCATCCGGCTTCAATTTCGTGTGTGTCAATCAGCTCCTGTAATGCTTTATCAAGGACGCTATAACTGCAATCAAATATGTCCTTTAATTCTCCAGCAGTTTTATCACCAGCACGTAAGGATTCTAAAATAGCCTGATTAATAGGATTCATAATTCTTTTACTATAATTTATTCAGATATTAACTATAAAAATTCATCTATTTTGAATACATCTGTCTGAATAGTTAGAAAATTAACAAAAATTTCAATAAAAAAATTTACCAATCATATTAAATTCTTTCTAAATTATAACTTCTGAGTGATGAATTCTTATTATGAACTCTATCCTATGGATCTGATTAGTGAGACTCGTCACCAAAAGAAGCACTCGCAACAAAGCTAGAAAATTTTTCTAGCTTCCAACCGAAACAAATATGTTTTTGGGTTTACCAATCGTATCTGTCTAATTAATAGAAACATACTTAACTAAATCAGTTATAGATGGTGTTGGCTGCGATATGTGACGAGCAGCGGCTCTGCATTTATGCTCATAGAAACTTAGGATATTAGCTTTCTTTTTCCAACCATGCGCTCGCATTATAGCCAGGAACCTCTTCAAGCGATCGCTTACAGTCACAGACCTTACTTAAAGTTTTAACATTTATCTTTGCTTTCTATATATCGAAGCAAGCATTTTTATAACTAGCAACTTGAGTTATGTATATCTGTCTTATGTGGTAAGTCTTATACCTATCCTAAGTGGGGTTATCTATCTGCATTTGTTAGTTAAGTTGTATGAAGTACTGGAAGCAAATTTCCTCGGTTACTTACTGAGGAAATTATAACACCCTTAACTCAGTTGGAGTTTTTTATGACTTACACAGTTGATGAAGCAACAAGACCAGCTTTAGAAACTTTTCAACGCTTTGATGTAGATACTCAGCTAGCCTTACTTTGGTTCGGTTATCTCGATCTTAAAGAGCAGCTAAAACCAGCACCTCCTCTAAGCGTTGAAACTCCTGCCAAAGCAGTGTTTGACCAATTCTTGGACTTGTCTCAAGAAGAGCAACTGAAAGCACAACGCGACATTATTAATGGTGCAGCTAACAATATCAGCCAAACCTATAATAGTCTAAGTCCCAATGCCAAATTAGACGTTTGGTTTCTGCTGGCGCAAGGAATGGAAGATGGAAGCATAATTCAAGTGCCCTCCGACTATCAACTTCCTGGTGAAACGGATGAATTTGTCGCATTGATCAAAAATCTAGAGTTTGAGCAGCGGATTAATTTCATGCTAAGTGCCGTGGAAGCGATGGGTTAGCTAAGTCTAAGAACTCTATTTTCTAGAATTGGGGATAATTGAAGGTAGCAAATTAAGCTAGACCTGGCTGCTTTTGATTTACTTTAATAGTCTTTAACTTAGAACTACCGCAGAGATGGTCATCTTTGCGGTAGTCTTGATGCAAGTTAATATCTGTCGGTTCACTCTTTTTACAACAGTTTTCATGTATTTTAACCACATCCGTCGTAGGGGCACAAGGTCATGCTTTGCGACAATCAAAGTTGTTTTATGAGGCACAGGTAAAATCGGATGTGGTTGCTTGATTTTGCGATCGCACTTCAATTGTCTTCTTTCCACAAGCGCCAGGGCCAATACGCGTAGATGAGCCACGAGGAGCTTCACAACTGACTTATCAAGGTCCAGAAGGTGAATTTACTTTTCGAGGTAAGGCAATTAGGAAACAAAAAAGCCCTCTGAGTTTACTAGTTACTGTAACCTTAGAGCCAAACTTCGATCAAGGTCAGTTGGAGTTAACGTTGGTGCTACCAACTGTAAACCTTCAAAATGGGCAAAAACAAGACTTTGATACTGTCGCGATTAAGTCCAGAGGCTTAGGGCGTGTCATCAACCGAGCCGGAGCAGAACAAAAATATTTAACCTTACCACTTAAGGGGGTAGCAGAAAGCGTTATTCTTCCTCTGTAATCTTTAAATTGAATATTAGAGCAAGCGATCGTGAAAAACTGTTCCTAAAACTAGCACCATATACTTTTGGTTTTGACCTATATTTATGTCTTCTATGCAAGTTTTGCTCGTTTATGGTGATACTTTTTTGGAAAACTGTACTTATATAGGACTTATATTTGATTTTTGAAAACATTCAGTACAACTTAAAGAGGCTTCTCGCCTATTGCCTCTTGCCTCCTACACAAATAATTTCATAAATAAAAGCGGATTGCTATAGATTTTAACTGCTAAGAAGTTTAACGAAAATTAGGAGTTTTTTAAGATTTAGTAATAACAGACAATATGTTCGGATAAACATTCTTCGCTTAAGAGGATGGTTTGGCAAAAGGAAAAAGATTTAAATTTCCTCTTTCACCCTTAGCCAAGCCATATTTCATCTCAAGCTTGTTACTTCAACTGCTTATGTCAATACATTTTTTAAAGCAGAAATTGATGGTGCGAAGAAGTAGCCGCCACCAGTAGGAATTACCCAGTCTTCAGGAGCAGTTAACTCTTTAGTTAAAGGTTGAGAATTATTATCCTCAAGGTGGATAAAGAACTTGCGTGTGCGATCCCCATTTTGTCCTTTATTTTGACCAATAATTGGATCGTGACCAAGAGTTAGTTGACCTTCAAACTCATGATCAGTAGCAGCTTCTGTACTGAAGTCTGGATTATTAGACCAGAATTTAGTTACGAACTCAAACTGATCTACAATCGAGGTTTGATACGCCAAAAAGTGTAAACCACGGTCAACAAAGTTCGGGTCTTGTAGCGGTTCGTCTGGAGTTGAAGCAGACACTGGCCCATAAGGAATACCACGACGCAGCAGACGGTGTGTTTGAGTGGTTACTTCGCTGCGATCAATTTCTTTGGGTCCTGGGCCTTCTCCTCCTGGTGTTTTATCGTTGCGTGGATAGGTTTTGCGAGTATGAGCAATAAATGGACATCGTAGACCCGTTGCATCTTTGGAGGGCGGAACTACATCATTTTTAAAGAATCCATTAACGGCTGGGTCATCACCATTGAATTCAAAATCGTTGTTAGCATTGTCATCATTCCCCAAGTTTGGAGAATCTGCTTCTGGTGTGCGGACGGTGGGAGCGCCACTAGGCCAACGACCGATTAACTTCGCACTTACCTTTCTAGGGTCAGCGTTTAAATTAGCAGCAGTATCATTCAAAAACTTATGGAACTTGAACACATCCTGACGTAAGCGACGGAACACAAGGTATGAGCCATCATCTGCCCATTTGGGACCAGCTGAAGTGATCGCACCTCTGCTATTTTCCAATTGTTGAGCATCCGCATTCTGCCCTTCATAACCGAAAACAAACTCTCCTGGCCAGAGAACATCCTGTCCAGGTTTGCCCTGGTTTGGATTTTTTGGATCTTGCCGGGGAGTGAGTAAGTCTTTGGGATTATCAGAAACCCTGCCACGAATACCTGGTTGTGAAATTCCATCCAGATTGCCAAAGTGTTCATGTCCAGTAAGAGGCGGAGGTAGATTAGCTCCTTCTTCAATAAATGTGATTTTAGCCCCGCTACTTTTAGCATGACCTTTTTCATCTGTGAAGATGACGATGCTTTTTAAAATCCGTGAAACCTCTTCTAGTAAATCTGTATGCTCGTCGCTAGCAACGATCAAAACTACATCTACTTTGCCATTATCTGGCCCACCTACAACCCAGCCTGTAGGCTTGCCTTCGCTATCGACAGGATCGTTGAGTTCAGCCGCGCGTGCTGCCAACCCAGCTTTAAATGCTTCATCTGTAAAATTGTTGGCATCCTGGGTGAGTTTTTTTAGCCCCTGAAAAGAAAAGGCTATGTTCACCCAGGTTGCTTTGACAGTACCTTCGCGCCCTCGTCGTTCTCTTGCAGACTTAAATATACGGTTGAAGGCAATCACTTCTGAGGCAGTGGCAATAAATTTAATCTGAGTTTTGAGCCACTCTTTAAAGGCATTTGAATTTTCAATTTCTAGGAAAAGGAGGGTTTGGTAGTCTTTATTAAATCCTCCGAGAATATTGCCTTGAATATTGTTTACACGAAGAATTGGCTCACCAAGTGCAGGTATATAAAGTACACTTTCTTCCGGGCCCGCTAAAGGATTAGGTGCAGGTACTTCACGAATTATTTGCTCGGTCATAATGAAAGTCGTGTCTATAGTAAAGTTTTTTTGAAGAGCTTTCCTTGCCAACTAGATATACGAAAAGTCCCTTGTCCGCAAGCAATATAGCAGCTGATTTTTACTCAACAACCAATTGTTGATTTATGAGTAATTGGATATCAATGCCATGTTTTGAGTTTTGACAGACAACAGAGTTTTCTTTCGTTGACTGTAGCCTTTACGCAGGATCTCAGTTCTTAATAACAGTCAAGTGAATAGACGTTAGACAAGAACTTTGTCAAAAGGAATACACTGTTAGGAT
The DNA here is from genome assembly GCF_000020025.1 of Nostoc punctiforme PCC 73102. Classification (GTDB taxonomy): domain Bacteria; phylum Cyanobacteriota; class Cyanobacteriia; order Cyanobacteriales; family Nostocaceae; genus Nostoc; species Nostoc punctiforme. The sequence continues at coordinate 7,311,853 of NC_010628.1, forward strand.
TGTATGTAATTATTAGCCTAGTAATATGATGTTTCTATCCATCTATTGGTAGAGATTATTATTTAAAAATGTAAACTTTAATTAACAAAATTTATTTATAAAAAAATAAGAGTTGAAGCGAGCGATAGTACTTTTATCGCCAGTAAGAAAATTCTTCAAAATTTACCTAATGCACAGCAGTGCCAAAAAAGTACACTGGCCTCTCTAGGGCTAGCCACAAAACACTTAGAAATTTTTTGGCACACCCACCAGTTATCAATACTTCTCGGTTAAGGGGAAAAGGGGAAAGGGAAAGAAAAAACCTTTAACCCTTACCCTTTACCCAAACCCGATTCCGAATTAAAAATGCACAAAGCGAGAAGTATTCCACCAGTTATAAGTTAATTAAGAATTAGTCTGATTTAGTATAGCTGCCATTCTTTGCAGCTTTCTCCCTACTTCTTCTATGGTGTAAAAGAAGGTGAAAAACCGCAGTAATTCATCCATTGAATAATCTGCTTGCTGAATTTCTTTGAGTCGGTTCAATTCTTTCGTTGCATTAGCGATCGCCACTTCCATATCTGGCAAAGCTAGATGAGATTGGCGGGATTGAACTGCTGTCGCCAAAGCCAGCATTGCGTTTTGAGTTTCTATTGCCAGTTGAGTAATTTGGGGCGAGAAAATTTGCCAAAAAGTATCTTGCTGTCTAGCAAGTACGGTATGTTCCATAGTTAAGATATGTTCCCAAATTCTCCGAATCAGGAACTCCCAAGCTTCATTCATCCGCTTTTCTATTGGTTCGTTTGTTTGCCCTTTTCTGACTTCCTGCCATAAATCTCTTTCTGCTACCAATGAATTAATAATATTTAGTTTCAATACGTCTATTCGAGGGCGATCGTAGTTACCTGTAAACGCGCAGTCTACGACTAACCTGTAAAATTCCTCTAAATAAATCAGCGTTTGAGATAGGTAACGCCTCAGTTCTGTGCCAGCGCGAGCCGGAAAAATAAAGTTGTTCACCAATAAGGCTACACTAATACCCAAAAAGGTTTCCAAATATCTATGCCAAGCATAGATCCAAGGAGACTGGCTGTGGCTTAAAATTACGATCGCTGCAATATACCCCGCTAGTTTAGCTGCTTCATTGAATTTCCAGTAGGAAGCAAAAAAGATGGTCACGAAAACACACAGTGCTAGTGACAACGAATTGCTACCCAATGCGATCGCAAATATTGCTCCAGCTATAGCACCAATAGTTGTCCCAATTAATCGCTGAATACCTAGCTTGAGTGTACTGCCGTGGGTAGATGACATTACAATGATTGCTGCTATGACTGCATAGAACGGATATTCCCACTGCAACCCCTGAGCAATAATCAAAGAGATGGCTGATGCGATCGCGATTTTAAGTGCCATCTTGCCTAGCAGAATCGTTGACATTCCTTTAGGCGTAGCAGCCCTGATTAATTTTGAGATAATTGGGCTTCTGACTGGTCTAGCTTTAGAGCGGAGTCTATTAGAGGACTTTGCCATGAATATCACGGTTCAACTAGCTGATTGCTCATAAAATTTAGCTTATACCAATTTAAAAGCTGCTTCCGTGACTAGTTATGATTTCACAAATAATTGGCTTTTTTATCAAAACAGAATTCAGGAGTCAGGAGTCAGAATACAGGAAAGGTATTCTGTACGAAAAAGCGGATAGCGCCAGCGGCAAGCGAGTCTGCGATAGCGTCGCGTTCGCGTACTCCTACGGTGAAGCGAGCTACGCGCAGCGTCTCGTAGAGAGGAACGAGCGTCGCGTCAAGATTGCTGAATTCTGAATTCTGTATTCTTCTTCAAGTCTAAATATTCAACCTGGCAATTATGCTTAACCTTTTTTTATATCAAGGAAAAGAACAATATAATTTCTGACAACAATACCGGAACTAATTCACGGCTAGCATTCTTTTGTTGACCCCGCCAAACCTCGCAATTGTCTTCAACTTCAGCTATTCGCCATAACACCAACACGGAGAGCAATCCGCTTATATTTGTTTGCATTGTAGGGCATACCTGTATGCATAACTTGGGAGTTATCCCAAAATACAATATCTCCAGGTTGCCAAATATGGGCATAAACTGGCGTACAGTCCAGAATATCCTCAAACAATTCTTGCCAATACTGTTTGGCAACTTCTGGTTGGTTTTCTAACCCCTTGAGAATCGAAGTGTCTGAACCCAGATATAAACAATAGCGCCCAGTTACTTTGTGAGTTGAGACAATTGGATGTAATTTCCGAGGAATCTCTACCCCTGGCTGTGGGGAGATAGGTGACAGGTGATACATCGACAGTAGCTCTAATTGCTGCCGATGTTGGGGATCGAGATTATGGTAGGCTTCCACCATATCGAGAAATTCAGTGGTGTGGGGTTGTCCATCCGTTCCTTCCTCCGGGATGGACACACCATAAAGCATCACGACATAGAGGGCATTCATATCCAGTCCCTCTGTTTTAGGGAGATGGTCTTTATCATGATGCCATTGCCAAGCAATTTTGCCGGCCACCTCACCAGAAAGCCCCTTGGGATTACCTAAAATGGAGACTCCAGGACTTTGTAAGTCTGGAGCGATTTCGGGATCTAGAGGCTTGGGGCGACGACCTATGGTTGAGTCACCAAATGTCTTGATGGCAAAGTCTTTCAACTGGGATGCCGTCAGTTTTTGCTTTCTGACAACAATAACCCCGTGTTCCCAAAGAGATTGCTTCAATTCCTCAACTTGTTGGTCTGTTATAGATGCAAGATTACAATCTCGTAGAACTTCTTTGCCTAGTCTTGAATGCTGCTGTACGGTCAACAATTTATTCATCCTAGAATAATTCTTTACTACTATTTTCCCAGTATAAGATTAAGTTGTGTTTAAGGTGCTAACCCAAATTAAATTAACTTATTACCTTTTCTTGATTTAAACACCTATATTTTAGTATTAAGTATTCAGATAGATTTCATATTTATTCGCGGATTTCCCACCTAAAATAGACAAAATCAATCTTTTTTAAAATTCAGCTATTAACCAAATACCTCTGACGATTAACTATTGAGTGCAGTTGTGAATCTGGCTTCTATCGTAAGATAGAAAACTGTTCTAACTTTGGCCTATAGCAGTTTTTGATATAAATAAATCATATAATAGGAGACTTTTATTGTTGTCCCCAGTTTATGTATAGTAAATACCGTTACATAATACTATTCACCTTAAGTTTCGTGCTTTACGCAAAAAACGAATAATTTTAAAGTTGGCATTACAAAATTTAGACGATGTTTTTCTACCAAGTGAGGCTGGGAAATAACTCGTGCCCTATGCAATCGAGCGATCGCCAAGTTTGGCTACAAGAGTTTTTATTACAAGTACACCTATTGATGGCTAGATTCTCTTCCTGATGAAAGAGAATCTAGCCATCAACGTTTTCTAAAGTGGGTTTAAAGAATTAATCAGGGTGCGATCGCTCGATTGCATCCTGTTTGAAGTGCGAATTTTAGCATTGGTTTTGACAGCAGAAGGGAGTCAATGAAGGTTTCGCAAAAAGGAGATGACTAATGGAATATCGGCAGTTAGGTAAACACGGCATTCGTGTCTCAGAAATTTGTTTAGGATCATGGCTTACCTATGGTGGCGCAACGTCAGAAGACATCGCCCGCCAATGTATTGAGCAAGCATATAATTTGGGAATCAATTTTTTTGACACGGCAAATGTCTATGCTGGGGGAGAAGCTGAAAAAATTGTGGGTAAGGTGCTGCGGCAGTACCCGCGTGAATCATATATTCTGGCAACTAAAGTTTATTTCCCAATGGGCAATGGTCCTAACGATCGCGGACTATCACGCAAACATATTTTGGAGCAATGTGATGCCAGTCTGAAGCGATTGGGGCTGGACTACATCGACCTCTACCAGGCACATCGTTATGACCAGACCGTACCCCTGGCTGAAACTTTGATGGCATTTGATCAGCTGGTGAAACAGGGGAAAATTCTTTATTACGGGGTTTCTGAATGGAGTGCCGGACAACTCGCCCATGCAACCGACCTGACCCGGTTAGCAAATCTTGCGCCGATCGCATCCGATCAACCTCGCTACAACATGCTCGATCGCACGATCGAAAAAGAAGTGTTACCCCTGTGCCGTCGAGAAGGGATTGGCATAATCAATTACTCGCCCTTAGCGCAAGGGCTGCTGACTGGTAAATACAAACCCGGTCAATCCTTACCCCAAGGTTCACGCGCAAGTGACCCGAAACAAAATATATTTTTAAACAATGGGAAACTGGATCAGCAGGAGTTGCTCAAGGTGCAGCGACTGTTGCCCATCGCCGAGGAAGAAGGTTTGAGCCTGAGCCAATTGGCGCTTACCTGGTGCTTACGCAATCCCGAAATTAGTAGCGTCATCATCGGTGCAAGCAAACCAGCACAGGTACAAGAAAACGTTAGTGCATCGGGTAAGCAACTGTCTTGGGCAACAATTCAACGCATTGAAGAAGTTCTGAAAATGGAAATCAGCGATCGCGTCACTGTTGGTGTTTGAGTTTAAGCCTAGACAATTTCGAAGATTTCCAGCAAATTCAACAGATATTATGCCGGAACTGATTCTTCAGAATGCTCTATTTTATCTGGGTTTGGCAGGCGTTAAGCTAACTATCGCTCAATTGCCGATGATGTCTGAGTATCAGGATAAATAATATTTTTCTCTCGCCAAGGTGACAAAGGAGGGATTAAAGCCATAACAAACCTCAAATACTAGCTAGTAGTTCGCCAAGTGAACTTGGCGGGGTAAGGGGGAAGGGGGAAAGGGTTTAAATTCCTTACCCTTTACCCAGCCCTCGCCCAGCATTTTTGGGTTGGCAGACTACTAGTTGCTGCACGATCGTCCGTATGGCCTCGGCGGGTTCCAAAAAGAACCCGCCCCCTGCCCTGAAGGAACAGGGCAATGGAGGCTAGGACGTGCTACGCGAACGTTGTTTTGATCGCAGAGGCAAGTCGCGGCATTGGTGCAGCAACCGCCAAACTGCTAGGACAACATGGTGCGGTTGGCGTAAATACTAATACTATGGCAGTGAAACTGCGACTCAGGAAGTAGTTGAATTGATTACATCCGATGTTAGTCGGGCAATGGCATCAGAGACGGCATGATTAAGTTGGATTTGTCAATATTTTGTAGTCTACATTACCTATTTATAAATTTTTTACACATAATTTAGGTTTGTCAAATATAAATTGTTAGCTGATTTACCTTACTTTATTACTGTATTTATCTTAAGGTTAGAAAGAGTGTATCTTGCTTTTGCACCTAAAGATAGAAACCAGACAAAATAGACATAGATAAAATAATAACATAAAAATAGATATTAATTAAAGTAGCTTTGCTGCCACGAGAATGATAGCTAATATCTAATTGATTTTCTAATCCTAGATTAAAAAAAAGAGGTATCGTTTTGAATTTTTGTGATAAACCAGTTAGCTATTATGTTGCAATAGAGCAATTAAGTGCTAAAGAAGATACTGTTTGGGGGCTGGTGATTGTCATAGTAATTATTAGTCTTTGGGTAGCTAGTTTGGCTTTTTTACTAGCTATTAATTATGCCAAAGTCCCAATTTGGTTGATACCTATTGCAATAGTTTGGCAAATGTTCCTTTATACAGGGCTATTTATTACTGCACATGATGCTATGCATGGGTCAGTTTATCGTAAAAATCCCAAAATTAATAATTTTATCGGTTCACTAGCTGTAGCGCTTTACGCTGTGTTTCCATATCAACAGATGTTAAAGAATCATTGCTTACATCATCGTCATCCTGCTAGCGAAGTTGACCCAGATTTTCATGATGGTAAGAGAACAAACGCTATTTTCTGGTATCTCCATTTCATGATAGAATACTCCAGTTGGCAACAGTTAATAGTACTAACTATCCTATTTAATTTAGCTAAATACGTTTTGCACATCCATCAAATAAATCTCATCTTATTTTGGAGTATTCCTCCAATTTTAAGTTCCATTCAACTGTTTTATTTCGGAACATTTTTGCCTCATCGAGAACCCAAGAAAGGATATGTTTATCCCCATTGCAGCCAAACAATAAAATTGCCAACTTTTTTGTCATTTATCGCTTGCTACCACTTTGGTTATCATGAAGAACATCATGAGTATCCCCATGTACCTTGGTGGCAACTTCCATCTGTATATAAGCAGAGAGTATTCAACAATTCAGTAACCAATTCGTAATTCGCAATACTCACCAAGGCACAAGAAGCAAGTACGTAATTATGAAAGTCTTACAGAATGTAGGTTATGGAGTTTGAATTGGTTGCCGAATTTTAGAAATTGGTATTAGTCCGCTTAATTTCGAGTTAGGGAAAATCGAAATTCTCAAATGCAATGACTCACTTTGGCATTATTTGCCCACCATATCCCGGACACATAAATCCCCAAGCAGCTTTGGAGCGGAATTGCAATCGCGCGATCCTCGGGTGACTTTTCTGCAAATTCCCGATTTGGAATTAAAGGTGCAATCGGAAGAAGTGAACCTCTATCCGATTGGCAAAGCCATCTATAAACCTGGCTCAATGGCTAAAATCTTTGCTCAACAGGGAAAATTAAGTGTCGTGGAGGCGCTGCGTTACTCCTCAACTTTTGCCAGCAAATGGTAGAAATCATCTGTCAAGATGCACCAAAAGCGATCGCAGCGACGACTATTAGCCAGTCAACTTAATCACACCTTGGCTGACTAAATGTTCAAGCTGAGAATGATGCTGTGTTTGCTCTCGTAGCAACTTGAGTTGCTCGTAAGTGAGAATGTGTAATCCGGGGCGGACAATATAACCTTGAATGGTAATGCTTTGTGGCTGTTGGCTATTGGTGCGGTTGTAGGAAATTGAAGGCATATTTACAATTATGTAAGTTAGAACTGATTAAGTAGAAGAAAGTTTAATTCCTCATTCTCTTACAGCTTCACACAAGTTCCTCTTAAAAGGTGACTATATAATCAGCCAATGCCAAAGCATATAGGAGATGTCTAATAGAAGCGCTCCATGCTGTGTAGGTTCTGTAAATAAAAAGGAGCAAAGGATTGCGTTACGATAGATTTATATAATAAAGCTGTCAACAGTCGGCATGACTGACACTCTATAGATTTGGAATACATGGGAGGCAAAGGTTATCGCAATTCAAAAACAGCTAATTAACTCGCAAATCAAGTCACCCCAAGTTTTCTTGATTGACCATGAGAATAACAATCGTGGTTTGACCAATACCAATGAAGCGTTAGAGCTAGCCGAAAGCCTAGAGTTAGACCTAGTTTTAGTGTCTGAAGGAAAAGACGTTCCAGTTGCAAAGATTCTGAATTATGGCAAGCTTCAGTATCAAAAGAAAAAGCGTCAGGCACAGAGTGCTAGGCCAGTAGTGAAGGAAGTTCGGTTCGGTTTAAATATAGGTGTAGCTGATTACAAGTTACGCATTGATCAAGCAATTAGCTGGTTGGGTAAAGGTGATTCAGTAAAGTTTGCTGTTCGTTTACGAGGTCGAGAACATCAATATCGTGAGCAAGCTGGAGAACTATTAGACCGGGTTGTAACCGATCTGAAGTCTGTAGGTAAAGTTCAATCACTTGATAAGCGTTCACTAATTGCTTTAATTATTCCTGCGTAGTTTAGTTTTTAAATATACCTTTGAAACCTAAACTTAATAATGCCCGAACTCTGAGCTAGCAATGACACATTGCTGTGTGTTGTAGGCAATGGCAAAAAGTTTTAGTTGCAATTGTTAAGATAAGTCAACGGCGGGTTTTTGGGAAAAACAATATCACCAAACCTGAAAAGTAAAAAGTGATGAATTATGATTTATCCATAAATTACGAGGACAAGAAAAATTTATGGTCAATTCATATAAAGTTCCGAAATTACCACTGCCAGCATCACTTTTAGGTTCAGAAGTCGGTTCTTTTGCTGAGTTCACAGTCACTCAAAGAATGCCTGCAATTGCCCGTCGAGTTATCGTTGAAAATAATTTTTCACCAGAAATTAATACAAGATTAGAAAGGCTTGCTACAGAACTGCCGACAGGATATTTACAACCTCTGTTGAATGATACTGTTGCAGATTTTCCCGCTTGGAATAAATATCTAGAAGCTTACAAGGATCAGCGTTGGATAGACGTTCCCTGGTTTTTTGCAGAAACTTATTTTTATCGGTTAATTCTAGAAATTACTGATTACTTCCGCTCTAGTATATGGCAACCTATCGATCCATTTCAATTGCAAAAATCTCAGGGTTTAGAAGCGTCTCTTGACTCGACTATTCTTCTATGTACTCAGCTGAATAAATGGTTGGAAGATTCTGAAGTTGATGTTCCATCAAACTATAGAGCTTTAATTGCACTCTTATATTTTGCTTTGTGGGGAAATCGAGTTGACTTGAGTTTATGGTCAGCATTTGAGGACGACCGGAGCCGTTTTGATATTCAAAATCAACTAGCTCATATCTTAGTAAATGATGCCTTCCAAATTAATGAATTATTAACTCTTTCTCAAGGAGATCGCATTGATTTTGTTTTAGACAATGCTGGTTTTGAACTTGTCTGTGACTTATGCTTAGTAGATTTATTATTAAGTAGCAACTTAGTTAATCAAGTTTACCTGCACCTGAAACCCCATCCTACTTTCGTTTCTGATGCCATGATTAAGGATGTACATGAGACAACAAGTTTTTTAGCCGCTACTAGTCATGAACAAGTAACATCTTTTGCTCAAAGGTTGGAGGAGCATATTGCATCAAGGCATTTAGTGTTGTCTGAAGATTACTTTTGGACATCACCTTTAGCATTTTGGGAAATACCCAACTCCCTCAATAATGAGTTAACTAATGCCAGTTTAATTATAGTCAAAGGAGATGCAAATTATCGTCGGTTATTAGGCGATCGCCATTGGGATATTACTACTAGCTTTGCAGATATAGTCTGCTATTTTCCTGCACCAATAGTAGCATTACGCACCCTGAAGTCGGAAGTAGCAGTAGGTTTAAAATCTGAGGTTGTTGAGAAAGTAGCAAAATCTGACCATTCTTGGTTGACCAATGGACAATGGGGTGTCATTCAGTTCGTGCCTTAGTAATACAACATATAAAAAAAGCCCTGGCTTTTGAGTAACTGTTAAAGGAAGAGGGGCGAGACAAAGGAGAGACTTGTTGAATAATCCCCTCCTTGACCCCTTCTCCACTTCACCATTACTTGACTTTCAGTGCCGACTTACCTAATGACTGACAAATAACGTCATTTTGTGGTGTATGGATACGGCTGCACAGAACGTCACGGTAGTGTCGCTCTAAAGGATTCCTTTTTAACATACCAGGATTACCAGTTAGTTCTAAGGCAATCTCCACAGCACGAATCGAGTTAGTTGTAGTAAGGTATTTAACAGCTTGTGCCTGTAATCCTACGTTAGGATCGTACTCGCCCCGATCGATATCTTCAGCCAAACTATAAATTAATCTATTGTTAGCAAATAGCAGTACTTCTATTTCACCCACGGCAGTTTGGAAGCGTGGCAGAGTTGCCAGTGGTTCTTTGAGATTAGAAGGCGATCGCTCCCAAAGATATTTAACCAGCCAGTCTCGCGCACTGGTAGCCACACCGAGATATAAAGCACTCACTGTCAAACTGCCCCAAGTGGAAATCAGTGGATCAAGTGATGGTGCAGCAGATATGGGACTGAGATTCAGGGCGTACTCTAAGGGAATTAATACATTCTCCAAAATCAAATCGTGGCTACCTGTAGCTCTCATCCCCAAGTGATCCCAGGTTTCGACAATTTGCAAACCGGGCAAATCGCGCGGAACCAAAAAATTGCCAACTTGCGGTTCATCTTCAGTTGTCCGTGCCCAAACAACAAAGTAACTGAGGATGGGACTACCCGTAGTGTATTGCTTGTGGCCTGTTAAACGCCAACCCTCTGTTGTATGTTCGGCAATTGTGGCAGGTAATCCGCCTCTAGCTGGCGTTCCTAACTCTGGTTCAACACGGGCCGCATTGATCAGGGCAATACCTTCAATGGATTCACGACACAACCGTTTATATACTTCTGGATGCCAGCGACGGCTACGGGCCGCATTGGCATGTTGAAGATAGTGCATCGTCAGTACTAGCGCGGTTGAAGCATCGCCACGCGCTATCCCTTCAATGACTCGGCAGATAGTTGATAGCCCTAAACCCTCACCACCTAATTCACGGGGAATGGTGAGGCTGAGTAATTTTGCCTCATGCAAAGCTGTAAAATTCTCGAAGGGAAAGGAACCCTCTTTATCGTGTGCGCCTGCACGGGTGGCAAAGTCTTTAGCTAGAGCCTCAACCTGGTCGAAAATATTGGGAGGAGTTTCTAAGCTTTTGGTTACAAAGGTGTCTGGCAGTGCTTGCTCTAACTGTGACATAAATACTCCTTTAAAGCTCACTTTACTCTCATCCCACGAAAAATTGATGTTCCTGCAAACTTAATATAGGACTTATTTTAACCCTCTCTCTAGTTACCAAGAATTGGAAGCGGTCGCATCTGTGGTAGAAGTAGATACAGGCTAGCTCAAATGCTTCCACTTGCTGGGATGGGAATGCAGTATGAACCCATTCGGTTATGTGGAGCTTGTTATGGCGAAAATCCCTGCGATCACAAAACTTATGGACAAAAGTTGCAAGAAGCAGCAGAGAAACTAGGTGTATCGTTGCAAACGGTACAAAGGTTAGTAAAAACTGGGAACAAGATTATTTAGTCGGACTCACTCAAACAGGCAGGACTGATAAAGGACAATATGCACGCCACACAAGCGTTTGAATTCTTCCGGTTTGGGGTTCTTTACCTTTTCGTAGGCCAATAAAGCTCTTACCTACTTGTCCCACGCTCATGAGACTTTTGCAAGAGACTCCATGAGTTGCGTAATCTCAAATTCCTTGTAGAGACGTTGCATTTCAACGTCTCTACATCCAGATTCATTATTCTATTCCGCAACACCCAAAGTTTTTATGATGGGTACTTGTGATGACGCACTTCAACCACAGTATGTACATTGCCACGAGGCGTAAAATCTGCTTTCACAGTGGCTTCTAACGGGTCACAAGCAGCCACAAAGTCATCCAAAATTTGGTTGGCAGATTCTTCGTGGGAAATATAGCGATCGCGGTAACTGTTAATGTAAAGTTTAAGCGCCTTCAATTCTACTACCCGTTCATCAGGTATATATGTAACGTAAATTGTCGCAAAGTCAGGATAGCCGGAAAACGGACATTTACAAGTAAATTCCGGCAAAGTAATATTAATGTCATATCGTCTCCCCACACGCGGATTTGGAAAGGTAATTAATTTACCTTCCGCAATATCGCGTTCACCATACTTCATTTCTTGGGTTGTCTGAGACACACTTTCAGGTAATTTGTCAGTTGTCATTTGTTATTTGTCATTGATTATTTTACTTATTTTTACGTCCTTTTATTAATTTTGTAGCTTTTTAACTCCTAACTCTGCCAATTTTGGATTTTTGATTTTAGATGTCTCCTCCAATCCAAAATCCAATCCAAAATTCAATATTCCAAATCTAAAATTGAATGACTCCCACTCCCCTTAATACTCTTCCTTCTCCCAGTCTGGACAATTCTCATCTTCACAACCGTGGGGATGCATGGCACAAACTAACAAATTACCACTATAAACTTGACCGTGGTAATGAGTACAACCAATGCAGGCAGGATTTTTTTCAGCCGTAGGTTCAACTGAATAAGGAAAACCCGAATCTACATCTGCTACCATGTCTTCCAGTTCCCAGTAAGCCTCCAACATTGGTTCAGCTAAATCCTGTAAATACTGGTCGACTTCAGTAACAATATTAGGGACTTGCTCAGTAATTTCTTCCGTTAGCTCAAAAAAAGCGTCAACCATTTCACTCATTCCCAGGAAGAAACGCTCTACTTCATCAGCCACTGTTTCAACGATTTCTGCTAAATCCTTTTGCCACTGTTCCATAAACTTGACACCTTTGCAGGCTATAAACAGGACGCTTTATGTTATCTGGATGGGAGCACTAGAATACACACTAGGCAATGTATCTTATCAAGTTTCTATATGAAGTGCCATGTCAAAGTGCCACTTAATTACTACTTATATCGAGTAAAAAATACTTTTTATTGATCTCTTTGCAATCGTTTTAACTCGTTTTGCAGGTTTAGCACTTCTTGACGCAATTTATCCACATTCTCATCACTTACTCCCTCTTTCACCGTTGGTTCTTCATCTTCCTCTAAAATTTCAATGCGGCGAGGTTCCGAAGGAGGTGTTTTTTCGGAGGTTTCAGCAGACGGTTGGGCTTGTTGGGCTTGCTTCATCATTTCCTCAACGAAGCGGCGGGCTTCTTCTGTGTTCATTTCGCCCTTTGCCACCATTTCATCTGCCAGTTTTTGGACTTGCGATCGCACTTGGGCTAATTTCCCCCCTGCTTTCTCACCTGCGTAAGAAGCTAATCCAACACCGAGGTAAAAAGCTTTTTGAACAATATCTCCAAAACCAGCCATTGTTGCTGACCGCTCCTAAAAATAGGGCGACCCGGAGACTACGCCTATTACAAGCCTCCCGTGTTGCTGCTACCTTCCGGTTCTGACAAGATTTGGGTGTTGCAATCGCATAGATCCAGGTCTTCTAAAAGCATAACATGAAAAACCAGTAAGTGTGTGTTATTCCATAACAATTCGCCATTCGTAAAGTTGATAGTTGACGCAGCCGTGTTTTACCAACGGGTCATCAGCGACAATTGCCTCTGCTTCCTCCTTAGAGGCTGCTTCAAACAGCAACATTCCGCCTCTTTGTTCTGCCCAATAGCCTGTTCGTGCTTTGTGTCCTTTAGCAATCAAATCCTGGATGTAGGCTTTGTGGGCAGGCACATATTGGTCAAAGGTAGGTTTATCTACTTTCCCTTCTTCAATTTTGACAAACCACGGCATTTACTTGCGACCTCTCATAATAAATTTGGATTTTGGATTGAGAATAATCAAAGCTCCTGAGCGAATCAAGATATTTTTAGGAGTAGCCCTTTCAAGGTGACTCGTAAAATATCTTAATTTTTCTCAGCGCTGCGCCAGTTGCTTTCCCGTAGGGGTACAAGTCGGGGAACCGCAAGAGCGCACTGGCTTCTCTGTGACTCTGCGGTTTATGACAACATTACTGATAAAATTTCTAAAATGCGAGAACTTTACCCAGCGATCGAGCCTTACCGAGAAGGTAGTTTACAGGTTTCCGACCTACATACCATTCATTTTGAAGAGTCAGGAAATCCCCAAGGTCAACCCATGATTTTGCTGCATGGTGGGCCTGGTGGTGGGTGTCCACCTTTTTATCGGCAATATTTCCACCCAGAAAAATGGCGGATAGTGATGTTTGACCAGCGTGGTTGTGGTCAAAGTAAGCCCCATGCTGAATTACGAGAAAACACCACTTGGGATTTAGTCAGTGATATCGAAAAACTGCGCCAACATTTAGAGATAGAAAAGTGGGCGGTTTTCGGTGGTAGCTGGGGTAGCACTTTATCATTGGCCTATAGCCAAACCCATCCTTCTTGCTGCACGGCATTAATTCTCCGTGGTATTTTTATGCTGAGGCAAAAAGAGTTGCGATGGTTTTACCAAGAGGGTGCTAGCTATATTTTTCCTGATGCTTGGGAAGCTTATGTCGAACCAATTGCGATCGCAGAACGTGATGATATGATCGCAGCATATTACAAACGCTTGACCAGTCCCGATTTAGAAATTCAATTAGCAGCGGCGCGTGCTTGGTCAATTTGGGAAGCTAGTACAAGTAGACTTTTTTTAGACCCAGAACTCATGCAAAAGTTTGGCGAGAGCGAATTTGCTTCAGCTTTCGCACGTATTGAATGCCATTACTTTATGAATAAGGGCTTTCTTGAAACAGAAGATCAATTACTCTTAAATGTAGACCGTATCCGCCATATTCCGGCTGTAATTGTTCAGGGGCGCTATGATGTAGTCTGCCCAATGATATCAGCTTGGGAATTACATCGAGCTTGGCCAGAAGCAGAATTTATAGTGGTTTCTGATGCTGGGCATTCGATGAGTGAACCAGGAATTCGTAGTGCTTTGATTGAAGCAACAGATAATATTTAATTAGGTTAAATACTTAGCTTGTAGAACGGAGAAGTTCGCCAAGAAAGGGGATGTTAAGACCAAACCTCCAACAAAGCAATCCCTTGTGAAATGGGAAACTTACACTATATGTAAAGCATCAGTGTAAGTAGTTCACTACAAAAAAGAGATATGCGAATTCTAATTATGGAAAGCAGTATGTTGTTGCTTCTGACTGCGGTGACAACAGGCTGTGTCAGTTCTCCCTCTGTTACAAAACAGCCACAAGCCTTACCAGCAATCACTGAACAGCCGACGAAAGCAACTGTGTTGACCTCGACACCTACACCGACTGCAAAAACTACAGAAAATTCTACCCCTCAACCCACTATTGCTACGAATCTGACGCGCTGTGAAACTAGCCAATTATCGGTGCGCCGAGTCTCCGAAGATGCTGGCGTTGGGAATGTTGCCGTCACCTATGCCTTCACCAATAACGCCTCATCCCCTTGCACCCTCTACGGTTATCCGGGATTGGCACTACTGGATGCAAAAGATCGACCTTTGCAGGGGATTAAAGTTATTCGCTCCAAAGACACTTACTTTTCGAGTCAGCAACCTCGACAACAAGTAACTCTAGCTCCTGGAAAACAAGCCTCATTTCAAATAGCATACAATCACATTAGTTCGCCCCAAGAAAACTGCCCAATTTCTAATAAGATTGAAATCACGCCTCCGAACGCTTACCAACACCTTACCGTCACAGAAGAAATCAAGCCTTGTACAGGCAAAGTCAGAGTGACACCAGTACGAGCAGTCTTGTAAATTTATGTAATTTACTAAAAAATATAAAAATAGCATAAATTTGATTAGAGCCTCTGATAAGTCCAGTATTGTACTGTTCAAAAAGGTTAAGGATTTTATGCTAGGAATTGATGTTGCCGATCAAGACGGCAGAGTAGATTGGACGGCTGTAAAAAACTCTGGTAAAACCTTCGCGTTTGTCAAAGCCACAGAAGGAGTTAGCATTAAAGACTCTGCTTTTGTTCATCATTGGCAGACTATGAAAACGGTTGGTATTATTCGGGGTGCTTATCATTTCTTTCATCCCCATACATCTGACCCAGTTCAGCAAGCGCAGGAATTCTTAAAAACGTTGGGGAAATTAGAACCAGGAGACTTACCACCAGTTCTGGATGTAGAGGTAACTGACAAAGTAAATAGTCAAGCTGTAATTAGTGCAGCTAAACTGTGGTTAGCAGAGGTGGAAAAAGCCTTTTTCCAACAAACAAAAAAAGCAATTAAACCAATTATTTATACCTTCCCCAGTTTCTGGACAGAACTTGGCAATCCATCTGATTTTGCGAGTTATCCCTTATGGATTGCCCACTACGGAACCCAGAACCCAAGTATTCCTGGCGCTTGGCAGGGACAATACCTAATCCATCAATATGAAGGTGATATCTCTGGTGTCGCTGGTGTTAGTGGTCGAGCCGATTTGAATAGATTTAATGGTTTACAGCTAGGAGATTCTGGGCTAAGGGTCAAACAATTACAACAGCAATTAAAAGATATTGGATTATATACTGATGCCATTGATGGGAAGTTTTCTGAGTCAGTTAAGAATGCAATTGTTAGTTTCCAAACATCTAAGAAATTGCAAGCTGATGGAATTGTCGGTATAAAAACTTGGGTAGCTTTGCTGTGGATTTAGAATGGATCAGCTTACTCAATAAATAGACCCATACTCACCATAGAATTGATGTAAAGATAGGTGATGCCTTACATCTAATATTTAATTATTTTGATTAGCAATTCTAGTTGTTTTAAATATTTAGCTACTGATTGAAAGTCCCTCACTTTGCTTCGAGGGCTTTTCAATAAGTAGTTAGGCGTAAATAAATTAAAGTTTGTAGTGAGTTAGCGCGGTCTTCTTCCAAAGGGAGAGGCTAGCGCCTTTCCTTTGGGAGAAGACCGCGAACGCAAAGCAAAGCGTTTCGTAGAGAAGGGGGTTTCCCCATGAGCGACTAACGTTAGCGCAGCGTTAGCGAGTCTTCGAGCGTCACCCAGAGGGTAAGGAATTTTTTTCTAGTAAAACTTGCTATGAACGATGAATTGCTCACCATGAACTAGTCCAATTAAATGTTTTTAATTATACTTTTATTCTAGCTATTTCTATATATGACTAGTATCTTGAAATGCACAAAAGTGAGATTTAACCTGGAAAAAACCTTTAAGAATTCGTTTGAGTGAACTAAACTTAACCCACCTGATAGCCGTAGTCACTTCTACCCACTGCCGTTTTCTTTTACTTGCTTCTGGATAATCTTCACTTAGCATCTCAACTGGTAACAAATACATCTTGACACGATAACTTTTGCCTCCTTTGCGGTACTTGTAAGTGCCCAGTTCATTGGTGTCTACCTGCCCAATTACCCCTGCTTCTTCCCAAGCTTCTTTGGCTGCTGAAGCGGGTGGACTCATGCCATCAGGAATATCTCCTTTTGGAATCACCCAGTGTTGAAAGTTACGGGTTGTGATTAGCAAGATTTCAACTTTGCCATTGTTCACTCTATAAGGAATCACCCCAGACTGTTTAAACACTTTGCTAACTTTTCTACTCATATAATTTGCATCCTGTACGGTTTAGCTTTTTTGTATAATGGTTATTTCAAAAAGTCTAACGCTGATACCGGATAAGTTTTGGTTAAATTTAGGTTAGGATGAGGTTAAAAAAAATTATTATTCATAAGAGTTAATTATTGAAAGTTTTTTATTAATCTCGTCATCTTGTTTGTGGGCAAGAATACATCAAACTATGTTAAGGAATATAAAATCAAGTAAATTGGCTCTTAGTAAGCGGCTTTAGCCCTGATTACAAACCTTCAATATTCATGCACACTTAATTTAACTCTGCCGCTTAGACCAGAGGCGGAGCCTTCTAGTTGCATTTGCAGTTAGAGCTGAGAAGGAGATTATGAAGTTTTTAAAGGGTTGGGTTGAAGTTGAGCTAGATGAAAAATGTTTTGTATACACCACGTTTTACATCTATATAAGAATTGCAATATCTATGGTTTTAATATAAAGTCAACTCACTTAAAAAGTGTACTCCCGATGGCTGATTGACAAATGTAGCCCTCTTACAAACATGACATTTTCTGGTTTAATGCCAGAAGATATACCACCAATGTAATTAACTTGACTTTTTCGGATTCTGGTAGATATACAGCGAAGATATTGCATTTAAATCTACTTCTTTCTGGTCATCTTCATTTTCATTAGTATTTTTAAATAGAACTGTAAACGCACCAGCACCTAACCTATCTTGAGGAAACATCCGATAACAAGGTATTGTAGTTAAATGGGACTGATATTTAGTTAAATTACTAATTTCCATCGCCTGAAACTGGGGAAAGCGTTCCAAAAACCATTCGCAAACTTGCTCATTTTCTTCGGGCGAATATGTGCAAGTCATATAAGCTAAATAACCTTGTGATGAAACAAGTTTAGCAGAGTTAGCTATAATCCGCTTTTGGCGATTTGCACTTTTGTTAATAGCAGTTGGGTGAAAACATCCGGGTGCTTTTTCACCTTTAGCCAGTAAAGATTGCCCAGTGCAAGGAGCATCTACTATTACTAAATTGCTAAAATAGGGAAACATTTCGGCAAATATACTCGAATCTCTATTAACTACTGCACTAGGGCTAATCTGGCAACGCTTCAAATTAGAAATTAGCATTCCTAGACGTTTGCCAATTACTTCATTACTGATGAGTAATTCAGGTTGCAAAGCTTTCCAAGCAAAGATACTTTTACCTCCTGGCGCGGCACACATATCAAAAACTAAACGCACTGACTGAGGAATTGCTAACAAAGTAGTAGCTGCAAATATCGAAGAGAAATCTAAACAATAGAAATATCCTTGTTGATGCAAGGGATGCTGACCGGGCTTTTCTCCCAAGGATAAACGGTCAGTAAATTGTGGTTGCCAATAGATTGGTGTTTCCACTGGTAAAGGTGAAATATTTAGTTTTTCTTTACACCAAAGAATACTAGGTAAGAAAGGCTGAGGATTCATTAAAGCCTCAATAAATTTTTCTTGTTCATCTAGATTAGCGAACAAACGCCGTGAGACTTTAAGTAATAAATTAGAAGGTTTTTCCATCTGGATATATAAATAATAAAATTTTTCACAAATCAGAGTAGAGATGCAATTGTGTGGAAATTAATATGAAAGATGACGCTTCTTAATTACGAATTAGGTTGTATCAAAATCCAAATCAAACTGTTACACAAGAACAATGTAATGAAGCCTTTTGGCTTCATACTCAAAATATAATGACCGCCATTCAGAACGCAATGGCCAAGCTACCCCACTGCACCGGAGAAGGTCATGTTCTTAGATAGTTTTCCGCAAAAGTTACGCAAAGAAGCACAACTATGGAGGGATGAAGGATTAATTAGTTCTTCGCTGTATGAGCAAATAGCAGAACGTTATCAATTTAAAAACCTGGAAGCTGCTGTACGCGATCGCAATAAAGCAATAGCAATCGCTGTAGGCAGCATCCTTCTGTGCTTAGGCATAATTACCTTTGTATCAGGAAACTGGCAAGGAGGTTCGCGGGAAGTCAAATTTATTCTCATGATGAGTTTGTTTTTTGCGATCGCGATTACCGGTTTTTACAATTGGATAACACCTGAAGGGAAGAAGCCGCAAAAAAGTAAACGCTTACTGGGAGAAGGATTGCTCATTTTAAGCGCCTTCATTTTCGGCGCAAACATACTGCTGATGGCCCAGATGTTCAATATCGCCGGTTCAACTTCCCAACTTTTTCTCGCCTGGGGATTGGGTGTTGTGGTGATGGCCTTCAGTTTGTGCATAAATTCTTTAGGAATTCTGTCAATTATCCTCGTGGAAATCGGGTATTGGACGGGATTAGAAGACTTATGGTACGCAACAGGAGAGTTAACTTGGTCGCGGCTAGTGGTGCAGCATTTGCCTTTGTTAGCATGGCTGGTGTTTGTCCCCTTAGCCTACTTCTGCCGATCGCGTTGGATTTTTGGTCTAGCAGCCTTTGTTTTCGCTAGTTCCTTACAAGCTAACCTTAATCCTCTGCCACTGCTGAATTATGCCGATATAGCGCCTTGGGTGGCATCTTTTGCTTTTGCACTCCCACCTGCATTATTCTGGAGTTATGATGATCTGCTGTTTCCAACCATAAATTACAGATTGTTTCAATCTCTGGCACGTAATTTGGCGTTGGTTAGCTTTGGTGGAGTGTTTTATGTTTTGTCTTTTCGTTGGGTTTGGGAATCTGCAAATTATGGTTATAATCAGCCAACGAACTTGACAAACTTGTTCCAGTCTCTGCCGATCATCGATTTGGGGATTCTCAGTGGCTTGGCGGTATTGCAATGGTTATTTCTACTGCGTCAAAGAAATAATCCTCCGCGCCGCGAAGTGATTTTCACAACTGCTGTTATTGGTACTTTTCTTGCCTTTATTGCTATAGTACCTTTTTGGCATCAAACTATCAGTCGGATTGATGAACTTGGTGTTTTTATTTTCAATGTACTTCTAGCAACATTAGCCTGGGGACTAATTCAAGAAGGATTGAAATTAAGCAATAGAAGTTCCTTTTGGGGCGGTATGTTGTTAGTAACACTGCAAATTATCAGTCGCGTGCAAGAGTACGACACCGACTTACTTTTCAAGTCTCTAGTCTTTATCTTGTGCGGTTCTGCTTTAATTAGCGCTGGACTCTGGTTTGAACGCCGTTTACCTGGTGGTAGCTCTGCAAGTAAAAAGTAGTACAAATTCAGAATGGGCTAAACGCCCCGCTAACAGAATTCAAAAATCTCCCCATCATCAACATCTCTGTGCGTCAAAAATTTTAAAGTTTCTCTGCGTTAGTCCTAATCTCGTTACTTTTGACCTCCTCAATTCCTCTGCTTTTTAGGACTACGCTCATGACTAATAGTTCTTCTGAATCTAAAAATAAAACCTTGTCTCCCGAAGCCGAGTTCTCCAGTAAGGTGACTTTTCGGGATTACTTGATTGCTACTGAACAAAAATCGAATAAGCCCTTACCTTTTTGGCGGTTACTAGCTCCCCTGGCGCTGCAAACAGGGTTAATTATGGCAGTACCAGCCCAAGCCGTTTATACAGATGTGACAGGTAAAACGGTGATTTTGCAAACCGTACCTGTAGACCCAAACAATGTACTAGACGGTAATACCTTAGCGCTAGATTACAACATATCCCGTCCCGCAAATTTGAGGAGATTACCTGGTTGGCAAACATTAGTCAGTAAAGGTCGTGGAAGCGGCAGAAGATTGCCTGAAGGAACCAATATCTACGTGACTTTGCAAGAGCAAATATCCTATGGTAGCGGTGTTCCTAAAGCTTGGAGACCGTTACGAGTCAGTAGCGATCGCCCAACATCTCTAAGAGCCAATCAGGTGGCCTTAAAAGGCGTTTATCAAGATGGTTCAGTTAACTACGGTTTGGAAACCTATTACATCCCAGAAAACCAACGGCGACAGATTACCAACGATTTGCGAACCCAACGCGCCCGTAGAGGACAAGTACCCCCCATTGTGGTGAAGGCGAAAGTAGATCCACAGGGTAAGGCGGTTCCAGTTAGTATGTGGGTGCGCGATCGCAACTATCGCTTTTAAGCTGTTAGGTAAAGTATGTAAACATGGAAGGTTTATTTCCAAAGTTCTGAGCGTCACCAGCCGGCGCTCAGAATTTTCTGTTTGTCATTAGACTTTTCCGAAAACCCTTGTACAGATGTAGCATTGCTACGCCTCTACAAGGGTTTTAGATACGACATAATTAATTGCTGGAGACACTGACTACTACTAAGGCACAATCAGCACTGGGCAAGGAGAAAGGTTAATCACGCGAGTTGTCACACTATCATCCGCTCCCTCTTCAGTCAAGCCTAGCCCTCGGCAGCCCATAATAATTAAATCAGCCCCAATTTCATCCGCGACATCGCAGATAGTAAAAGCTGGTTTACCTTGCCTTTCTAGAATTTCGGATTGAATTCCTTGCCCAGAAAATAAAGATTGGGCATTTTCTAGCAGTTTTGCAACTACTTCTGGTGAAACCATCGGATCTGCACTAGGCGCATCTGGAGCATCTGGAGGCGGTTCTTCTACCACAGACAGCAGCACCAAGCGACTGCTGTACTTTTTGACTACGTTGGTAACAACATCAGCAGCTTCCCGCGTTTCCCGGCTTTGATCGATAGGAAATAGTACTGTCTTAAATATCTCTGTCACTTGGGTACCCCTGACTCCGGTAAAATCTTGATGGTTCTACTTTCAAAACAATAACAAAAAGGCAATCAGGAGAGTTTGGTGTGTCCAAAAAAAGTTTAGCAAGTTTATCTTCAGCTGATATATCTGGGAAACGTGCCTTAGTGCGGGTTGACTTTAATGTGCCTGTGGACGATCAAGGCAAGATTACCGACGATACTCGCATTCGCGCCGCTCTACCAACCATCCAAGATTTAACGCAGAAGGGTGCTAAAGTCATTCTCGCAAGTCATTTTGGCCGTCCCAAAGGTGTGGATGACAAATTACGCCTAACTCCCGTTGCCAAGCGTCTCTCTGAGTTACTGGGGCAAGAAGTCATTAAAACTGATGACTCCATCGGCGATGAAGTTGCAGCGAAAGTTGCCGCTTTGCAAAATGGCCAAGTGCTATTACTAGAAAATGTCCGTTTTTATCCAGAAGAAGAGAAAAACGATGCAGAATTTGCCAAAAAATTGGCAGCCAATGCTGATTTTTATGTAAATGATGCTTTTGGTACTGCACACCGCGCCCATGCTTCTACTGAAGGCGTGACTAAATTCCTTAGCCCTTCTGTGGCTGGATATTTAGTTGAGAAGGAATTGCAATATCTGCAAAACGCTATTGAAAATCCCCAACGTCCTTTGGCGGCAATTATTGGCGGTTCCAAAGTTTCCAGCAAAATTGGTGTAATTGAAACCCTGCTGGAGAAGTGCGACAAGCTGATTATTGGCGGTGGGATGATTTTCACCTTCTACAAAGCCCGTGGTTTGAGTGTTGGTAAGTCGTTGGTAGAAGAAGACAAGCTAGAACTAGCGAAGTCTTTAGAAGCTAAGGCTAAAGAACGGGGTGTTGCTTTATTGCTGCCTACAGATGTGGTATTGGCAGATAACTTTGCCCCTGATGCCAATTCTCAAACCGTTAGCATTGAGAATATCCCCGATGGTTGGATGGGTTTGGATATTGGGCCAGACTCGGTGAAATTTTTCCAAGAAGCCCTTGCAGATACCAAAACGGTTATTTGGAACGGGCCAATGGGTGTATTTGAGTTTGATAAGTTTGCGGCAGGTACGGAAGCGATCGCTCATACTCTCGCTGAAATCGGTAAAACTGGTACAACCACCATCATCGGTGGTGGTGACTCAGTAGCGGCTGTGGAAAAGGTTGGTTTAGCAGACCAAATGAGCCACATTTCGACCGGCGGCGGCGCTAGCTTGGAGTTACTTGAAGGCAAAGTATTGCCTGGAATTGCAGCTTTAGATGATGCGTAAGTAAAGAAGGGGGAATGGGGAATAGGGAATGGGAAATAAGATTAAAAATACTATTTTCCAATCCCAATGCCCAATCCCCAATGCCCAACTCCCAGTACCCGATCCCCAATCCCTAAATATGGAAACTAAATGGCTGGAATGGGCGCAAAAGTTACAAGCGATCGCTCAAAATGGTCTAACCTATTCTGAAGGGCCTTTTGATATTGAACGCTATAAACAATTACGAGCGATCGCCACAGAAATCATGGCGACTTACTCGAACGTAGAACACAGCTATGTCCTCGATTTATTTAGCCGTGAAGTCGGATATGCAACTCCCAAAGTTGACGTGCGGGCGGCGATTTTTTACGAAAATACTATATTGTTAGTCAAAGAAAAAGCTGACGGTTGCTGGAGTTTACCTGGTGGATGGGCTGATGTTGGCGAGTCGCCCAGTGAAGTAGTTGTGAAAGAAGTATATGAAGAATCTGGATATCAAGCACGCGCTATTAAATTACTAGCAGTTTATGACAGAAACAAACAGGGACATCCACCATTGCCTTTTTATGTCTATAAGCTGTTTTTTAAATGTGAACTTATCGGTGGTTCTCCATCATCAAGTATTGAAACTGAAGATGTAGGTTTTTTCTCTGAAGATGCGTTACCAGAACTTTCTTTGGGACGGGTGACACCAGCGCAAATTACGCGACTTTTTCAACATTATCGCCAACCAGACTTACCGACAGATTTTGATTAACAATTAGACACGGTTACTTTTAAGGAAATATTGCTAACTGGGTTTCTGGGTCAAAAAAGTGAATTTTCTCTGGAGTTAGAGATAACCATAGTTGCTCACCAGGTTGTACCAGACGGTCTGGTGGGATTCGTACTTGTAGGGAATTTGCTGTAGTAGCAGGCTGAGAACCAGGTTCGGCAATCTTAACAGCGAGAAAGGAATCGTTGCCGAGATTCTCTACTAAATCTACTTGCACTGGTAAATTTTTGGTGGCAGGCATACTCAAGTTCAAGTGTTCTGGGCGAATGCCTAAAATTAGAGTTTTCCCATCATATTTTTGTAGGGCTTTTCCCCAAACTTCTGGCAGGGTGAAACGCAACTGAGAATGAGTAATTAACTGCGGGGCATGAAATTCCACAGGAATAAAATTCATCGGTGGTGAGCCAATGAACTCTGCGACAAAAAGATTGGCAGGACGGTTGTAAAGTTCTAGGGGAGAAGCAACTTGCTGAATTTTACCCTCAGACATAATCGCAATGCGATCGCCCATTGTCATCGCTTCTGTTTGATCGTGGGTAACGTAAATTGTCGTTGTCCCCAGTTGGCGCTGCAATTTGACAATTTGGGCGCGGGTTTCTGCCCGCAATTTGGCATCTAAGTTAGAAAGCGGCTCATCCATTAAGAATACTTGGGGGTCACGTGCGATCGCTCTTCCCAATGCAACCCGTTGTCTTTGTCCCCCAGAGAGCTGTTTGGGTAAGCGATTCAGCAATGTTTCAATTTGCAACAATTGGGCAACACTGCGCACCTGCCGATCCACCGCTCGTTCTTTCTCAGAAGTGTAGCGCAATCCTTTAGGTAACTTTCTTGTCGCCCCCACGAAGAGATTTTCTGCCCACGTCCGAAGATAGGGAGTATTTTCTCCTTTGCTCCCCCGGTTACTGAGCGCAGTCGTTGGCGCAGCCTCTCGTGGAGAAGTATGCTCCTCGGCTCCCCTGCTTCCCCTACGGCGCAGTCCAAAAGCGATGTTGTCATACACCGTCATGTGGGGATAGAGGGCGTAATTTTGAAACACCATTGCGATATCGCGTTCTTTTGGTGGTAGATCATTGATTAAGCGATCGCCTACCCAGATATTACCGCCAGTCATTACTTCTAACCCAGCGATTAACCGTAGCAAGGTACTTTTCCCACAACCAGAAGGGCCTACCAGCACCATAAACTCGCCATCTGCGATCGTTAGGTTAATCCGCCGCAAGACGTTAACACTTCCCGCACGTTCTTGCGCTGCATCAGTTTTCTCCCCAGTCGTGGGGGAAGATTGGTTTTGTGAGGTAACACCTTCACCTTTACGTGAGGAAAAACTTTTATAAACGTTTTCTAAAATAACTTGGGACACAACTAATTATTGTCATTGGGGATTGGGCACTTGTACTGAGCGACTTGCCTTGAGCGAAGTCGAAAGGAGCCGAAGTATGGGGCATTGGGCATTGGATTTGGACTAATGACCAATGACAGTTTAGCGCCCATCATAATACACCTTCTATGTAAATACGAAAAGTTAAAAAAACAGCTTGCACTATCAAAAGCAAACTACCCTAAATTTTAGGGCTGTCAGGAGGTGTTGTGATGACTACCGATGTACCTAAAAATCTTTCCCAAGACCCAAGTATTAATCCTGTCCATGACATTGTAGACGTACAAACCACAGATTGTTGCATTGTGGGTGGGGGGCCGGCAGGAGCAGTATTGGCGCTGTTGTTAGCGCGTCAAGGCATTTCGGTGATGCTGCTGGAAGCACATAAAGACTTCGATCGCGATTTTCGCGGTGATACGATTCATCCGTCGGTGATGGAAATTATGGAAGAATTGGGACTTAGCGATCGCTTGCTAGAACTCCCCCATGCCAAAATGCGCCAAATTAGGTTTAAAACTCCTGAAGATACTGTCACTTTGGCAGATTTTAGTCACCTAAAAACCCGCTACCCCTACATTACAATGCTTCCCCAGGTAAAATTCCTGGAGTTCATCACCCAAGAAGCACAAAAATATCCAAGTTTCCATCTGGTAATGGGTGCAAATGTGCAAGAATTAATTGCCGAAAATGGCGAAATTCAAGGTGTCCGCTATCGGGGAGGCGGTGGTTGGCATGAAATCCGGGCAATACTTACAGTTGGTGCAGACGGCCGCCACTCACGTTTGCGACACCTGGGTGAGTTTGAGTCAATCGAAACCTCGCCACCAATGGATGTCCTCTGGTTTCGCCTACCGCGCCAGCCAGAAGACCCAGAGGGAGGAATGGGGCGCTTTGGTCAAGGTAAAATCATCGCCATGCTTGACCGTGGTGATGAGTGGCAAGTTGCCTATGTCATTCCTAAAGGAGGCTATCAACAACTACGCGCTGCGGGTTTGGAGGAATTAAAAAAATCTGTTGTCGAAGTAGTGCCAGAATTCCAGCAACGCATCCAAAATTTACATGACTGGTCACAAATAGCTTTTCTCTCAGTCGAGTCCAGCCGCGTCAAACGCTGGTATCGTCCAGGACTGCTACTTATCGGTGATGCAGCTCATATAATGTCCCCCGTCGGTGGAGTTGGTATTAATTACGCGATTCAAGATGCTGTCGTCGCCGCGAATGTACTTAGTAAACCGCTCAAAAACCGACAAGTACAACTTAGTGACCTAGCAAAAGTACAACGTCAACGCGAGTTGCCCACACGTATCATTCAGGCGTTTCAAACTTTTATCCAGAAACGGGTATTTGCCCCGGTTTTGATCTCAAATCGCACCTTTGTAGCACCTGGGTTTTTGCGCTTACCCATCTTGCGCGACCTTCCAGGCAGATTGATTGCCTTGGGTGTTTTTCCAGTTCATGTCAAGACTTAATTTTTGCCAAGAATTTTTTCTATTTAACGAATGAATGGTACAATTATACTACTCAATGCAGAATTGAATGCTCAATTTAGTCAAGCGAGGGTGGCGGACGGCATACTTAATGCTGTTCAAAGCGATCGCTTGGCTTTTATGCTAGAAAGGACTAAAAACTCAGGCATTATTAAAAAATGCAAACAATTAAACATATCTAGATATTAATTGGCGCTACATAGAAAAACCCTAACTTTTTCAATCAGTACATTTTGCAGTCAGGAGTAATTTTAATGAACAGCTGCGTTTTGATGGCGGAAATTATTAACGAGCCACAACTCCGCTATACAGCCGATAATTTGGGAGTTACGGAAATGCTGGTGCAGTTTCCCAATTCCCTGAAACCAGAAGATCCGCCAGCCACACTGAAAGTTGTCGGCTGGGGGAATTTAGCGACAGAAATTCAGCAAAACTACCACCAAGGCGATCGCGTCATTCTGGTAGGACGTTTAGGGATGAATACTGTTGCGATGGAAGGTTTTAAAGAAAAACGCGCTGAATTGACAGTGCAACAAATTCAACCTGTTGGAGGTAGTTTTAATACCGATCCATTGCCTTCAGCAACCGTAACTCCATCATTCACTGAAACTGCTCCACGACAAGCATCTTCAGCATCTCGTCCTCCCCAGAAAGAAGTTAACACTTACGAGTCACCACGTCCAGCGCCTACTCCGGCTGCAAATCCTGTTGGTGTTACTCCCCAAACGACAAGTTACGAACCCGTACCCCAGTCCACAAATTATGAGCGGACTACTTATCCAGCAGTGAAAGCGGAAGAACCCGATCCAGATGATATTCCCTTCGTGCGCTCCGTTGATTCCAAAACTGCCAAAGCAGGCTTGTTAGATTTCTATGAAATCGAAAGCCAGTGCCCGCAGTTAGGAGTCAGCCATAATTTCAAGTTTATTTAGCTTGAAATTATGGCTAACTTGTTTGCTGTGTGAATGCAATTCTCACCGCCTTGGTATCAGTTTGATACATTGCCCAGTTTAGAAAAATTGGCATCCCTAATCAGTGCATGGGCTAAAAGCTGGTAACTTAAAACCGTATTAGGAACCCCAGCGAGTATAGATATGGTTATGAGAGAAACCTGTGTCTGAATTGTCGTTATGTCGAAGTAGCCAAAAGCGGTTGATAGGCTGCAACCAAAAGGTGAGGGTGAATGGATTGCAAGAGATATCCCAAAATTAACCCGACAAAAAGCAGGAACCTAAGTCAATCGCAATAACAGCAAACAGGAACGATGTAACTCCGGTATATGTTCTCTAAAAAGTGGATTTTTAGAGAACAATATTGGATTAGAACTAAAAGATAGTAAAACATCCCTAGTCCATACCTCAAATAAGCATGAAAACCAACCTGCCGGATTTGACTTCTTAGGATTCAATGTCAGGCAATACAAGGTAGGCGAACATAACTCAAAAAGGGCTTACAAAACCTTAATAAAGCCATTCAAACACACTTGAGGAAGTTAAAGTCGCAACTAAGAGGAATGAGGGGTGCTACTCAAGATATGACTTACCCAGCCCCATAAGACATTTAACACCAAATTAAAAATACTTAGAGAAAAGCCAAATACTTATTCCAGTTCCCAGTACACAAATAATTCCTGCCAAACCCGCTAGGGGTTTTTTATTCTTACCTGTGAACCAGTCAGAGGCTTTACCTGTGTAAGTAATTAATTCTGCTGTATCTAGGGTTGCGATCGCCCATACCCATCCCGCGTGTAGTCCCAAAGCTAAACCCAAATTGTTGCGATCGGCAAAACGTGCCAACACCAACACCATTCCCATCAGCCACAATCCTGGGAGTTGTGGTGCAGTTTCACGTTGCTCCCAAACCAAATGTAGTAAGGCAAAAATCAAGCTAGAAATTGCTGCTGCTACCCAAACTGGATAATCCTGTACTAATTCAGTGAACAGAAACCCCCGAAAAACTAACTCTTCTATCCCACCGACCAACAATGCTATCAAGAAAATCGGTAGCAAGATGGGTAATAGTAACTTAAAATTCGTTTTTTCAAAATAACACCAACCTAATCCGAATTGCCCACTAAATACAATCGCTAGGCTTACCACTCCCAAAGCGAAACCTAATGCTAAAGAACCAAAATCTGAAAGATTCCCAACAAAGCCGTAATTCGAAAAAGATTTATTGGTAAGCCAACTAACTCCCCACAGAATCAGGGGAGCTAATAGGTAAAGTGACAGCAGTAATGGCATCTTTTGCTCTGGCTGCAAAGGTTTAGGGGGTTGCCAATTGAGTAATATTGCTGATACTGCTGCGACTGGCAACCAACAAACTATCCAGCAAGCAAAAAATGCCATCACTATAACTAGTGCTGGTGCATTTTGCATAAATGCTAGTAAGGCGTTGACCGAAGGCTCAAAAAAAGTTATCAAAAAAAACACGATAGACTTCTTGCACTATAGATTTCTTGCTGATTTATCAAGAATCTACTAAATTTGGCAAATTCTGCAAGGGGTCTAATCGTATTTTTTATCTGGAACAAAATTTTTTCAATAGAGTTACCAGTTTGCTGTTGAGGTAAGGACAAGTTATCATACCTGATACTTATCCCTACCATCAGCAAATTTACTCTTCGTCTTCCAAATCTTCGTCCGATTCGTCGGAGTCTATATCTGGTGAGGTTAGTTTTTTATCACTTTCACCAAGTTGAATCAAGTGAATATGCTTGTATCCCAACCTAATTTCAAATTCATCTCCAGACTTTAAGCCCATTGCTTTGGTATATGTAGCACCAATCACAATCTGACCATTTTGATGGACACTAACCCGATATGTCGGTTCGCGACCACGACCATCTTTAGGTGCTTCTGGACTTAGAGGAATTCCTCTAGCCGATAGCAAAGCGTCATAAAAATCGGTGAGATTGACACGAACCTGGTTATTCTTAGTAACAGTGTAATAGCCGCACTGTTTAGCTCTTTCTCGGCGTGGCAAAGTGGAAAGTTCTTTTACTTTCGCAAGTAGTGCTTTTCCGGTTAATGGCGCGGTTGCAGTTTCAGTCATTATGCTCAAATTTTCCTTACTCTCTCCAAGCTGATAAACGATGTAGTCTCATGCCAGCATTTGGCTTTTTAGCATGTGCATAGAGCTACTTAGGACTCTAGTGTTACGGGTGAATCACTGCCGATAGGAGACAAAAGCACTTCATATTATGGTTGTCTACAACCAATTAGAGGTCATAGTTGCCATAGAAATTAATTTTGCTGATTTCACGGCACTTTTAACCATTATTCGCCATCAGAAATGAAATTATTTTCTCTTTTGGCGCTACTGTAGCGGTGTAACTTTCAGCCACCTTTACAAATGGGGTTGGCTCTACTCCAAATAAGTCGTAGACCCAATAAATCGCAGGTTTTTCACTTTCAGTGCTTGCCCTTCTCGCTAATGAGTAGGTAGAGTTTTCTCTACTTATCCTCTCAAGCTTAGGACAGCATAGTATTTCAATAGAGTCCTACGGGCTTATGCCCTATTGTCCTGCCAGTAGAGACACGAATTTTCTTGTCTCTACATTACGAATCAACAAAGCAGTAGTAGCCGCGCTGATACGGCTATTGATTCTGGTTTTGTGAGTTCGTAATTTTATATTAAATACTAGCATGGACTAATAATAGCAAAATAGTTGTTTAATTTTGAATTAAAGTTGCTGGTAAATTTTTATTTAAATTTCTGGACTTAAAGGTTGGAAAAAGCCGTGACGATTTTCCTAACCCTTTATTGCATTATAAAAATTTATCTAATTTAGATGAGCAGTTTTGACCAATGAGTTAAATCCAAGATTTTCTTGATTGAGAGGATGCAAAAATCTCAAAGTCTCGCCTATCCGGGATTCTCCGATGCGTTAGACTTTTATTTGAAAGTGGTGAGGGTTTTTCCTGGGTTTATTACCGTAAGCTCAAAAGCGGTCAGAGAATTTTCTACGTCTGTCTATGGGAAGAATAAATCTCTTAACATCCGCCTAGCGCTTAATTGTCACTACTATATATTGAAGATGTGCTTTTACACTTCTATATAATCAAAAAATCCTCTCAAGCGTTAGTAAAGGCGGAATTTTTCAGCTAGGATTGCTTGACTCAAGCTGATATGAAGACCTGTTACTAACGGTAACTGCATTTACCTTGGATGCGATCGCTAGACCAAAGATAAACCTGAGTCCCTTTCTAAGTAAAGCCCTTTCGTTTACATTCTCAAACGACTAAATTCAATGTCAAGCGACCATTACATTTTTGGCGTTTTATCTCAGAATTTGACACAAATATTGCCTACAGCGCTGCTAAAAGTAAAATTTTAATGGTTATCCTTAAACTAGAATCAGTTTCCCTTTAATCGTCAGCCTATTAACACCAGGTTTTGAATTGAGGGCAAAAAAGTATAGCTCACTTTTCGTAACTACCTGCTTTAACTCATGATTGTTAAGGCTGGTGAAGCAATTTTAAAATTTTGGTTAGTAGTCATGGAAGTTATTTTTAAGGTCATCCGACAGCAACAAAATTCCTCCCCTATTGTGCAAACCTATCTTGTAGAGGCAGAACCAGGTAATACAATCCTGGATTGTCTCAATCATATTAAGTGGGAGCAAGATGGAACGTTGGCATTTCGCAAAAATTGCCGTAATACCATTTGTGGTAGCTGTGCTATGCGAATTAATGGGCGTTCGGCTTTAGCTTGCAAGGAAAATGTTGGCAGTGAACTTGCTAGATTACAACAAATACCATCATCCCAAAGTAAAGTAAATGTCATTCCTGAAATCACGATCGCACCTCTCGGTAATATGCCCGTGATTAAAGATTTGGTTGTAGATATGAGCAGTTTCTGGAATAATTTAGAGGCAGTTGCTCCTTATGTGAGTACGGCAGCACGACAAGTACCAGAAAGAGAGTTTTTACAAACACCACAAGAGCGATCGCGCCTCGATCAAACTGGCAACTGTATTATGTGTGGTGCATGTTACTCTGAATGCAACGCCCGTGAAGTTGATCCAAACTTTGTTGGTCCCCATGCCCTTGCCAAAGCTTACCGAATGGTAGCTGATTCCCGCGATAGCGACACTGAAAATCGTTTAGCAAGCTACAACGAAGGTACTAAAGGCGTATGGGGTTGCACTCGTTGTTTATATTGCGATTCAGTTTGTCCAATGGAAGTTGCACCATTAGAACAAATCACCAAAATTAAACAAGAAATTCTCACCCATAAAGAAGCCAGCGATAGTCGCTCAATTCGTCACCGGAAAGTATTGGTGGATTTAGTTAAAGAAGGTGGTTGGATTGATGAACGTCAATTTGGTTTACAAGTTGTTGGTAACTACTTTAAGGATTTAAGAGGATTACTCAGTCTTGCACCCCTCGGTTTGCGGATGCTCCTGCGAGGTAAGTTTCCCCTATCCTTTGAACCTTCAGAGGGGACAGAACAAGTGCGATCGCTCATTGAATCTGTGCAACAAGTTGAAGGGAATAGGCAATAGGGAATAGGCAATAGGGAATAGGGAATAGGGAATTTTCTTTCACCACTCCCTACTCCCCACTCTCCATTCTTCAACGCGGTTCTTGAGGTATATTCAACGGTCGCCCATAACGGTCATATACTAAAACATCCCACTGCCCATTGTTACTAGACTCAAAAGCAATCCTGCTACCATCAGCGCTAATTGTAGGGTTGCGGACTTCAGCTTGTAGGTTACTAGTCAAATTTCGTGATTGGCGTGTTTCCCGCTCGTAGAGAAAAATAGCCGATCGCCCCTGGCGGCTAGCCGCAAACACAATATAACGACCATCTTGTGAAACGCTAGGATGATTTGCGATCGCATCAAAGGAATTTAAACCCAGCAAATCAACCAAATCACGAGTCACTGTATCAAACATATAAACATCTTGGCTACCGCGTCGGTCAGTAATAAAAACAATGTATCTTCCAGAAATTTGGGGGTTTAATTCTGACGCTAAACTATTGAGACTCCGACCCCCCGGATCAAAGGGATAACTCAAAAGGCGAGGGTAGCCAAAACACCCAGTTAATAAACTTAAGCAGAAAAATACAGGTATAAAAAAAACACGTTTCATATAATTAGTTATTAGTCATTAGTCAATAGTCTCACAACTACTAACTTCTAACTGTTGTACAGACGCGATTAATCGCAGCTCCAACTCTTACGGAGGTGAACCTACGGTTGCACCATTAGGAATATCTAACTCAATATTTGGCCCTCGGTCTAGGACTTCAATATCCCACTGACCACGGCTAGCGGTTTCAAAGACAACATAACGTCCATCTGGACTAATATTTGGTTTTCTGATCCAGCCGCGATAGGTTGGTGTAACGATTTGCGACTGTTGTGTAGCGCGATCGTAAAGTGCCACCACTGGTCTACCTTGGTCACTAGTAAGATAAGCAATATAACGCCCGGTGTAGCTCAAGCTAGGACTTTCAGCAATTGTCTCTGCTCGGTTTATGCCCGGTGTGCCAATAAACTGTTGCCTCTCCAAATCGAAAACCAATAGCTGTTGATTACCATTCCGATTAGATACAAACGCTAAAAAGCGCCCATTTCCACTCAAAGCAGGTTGCTCTTCGGTGTAGCGACTGTTGAGGGAAGTAGGCCCTATGGGAATATTGTTAGAACCACAAGATGCAAGCAAACTTGTTAAACCAAAAACCAGGCTCCAATGAATTGGTCTTTGGAGCCAAAATGTAGGCGTAAATTTTTCCACCTCAACTGTTTTCCGTTGCCTTTAAACCTATTTCCACGCCAACTGTTTTAAACATCGTCATCAAAATCAGTCGAATTATCTGGCCCCTGATTTGGCTTTTCAATCGGGTTATACGGTACATAATCAGTTGGGATCGCCTCATCATCTTCGCGCGGTCTTCGAGAAGCTGAGTCTGTGGGTGGACGACGCCTTCTTGGTCTAGGAGCAACATCATCTTCCCGGCTTTCTGGACGTTGAGTACCGTTATTATTACGGCGAGAAGGTTTTCTGACTTCCCCTCCCGAACTTTCCCAATCATCAACTTGCCTAGATGAACCCCAATTTTCATCTTCAGAGGTTTCAGAAGGGCGATTCACAGGACGGCCAGAAGTCCGCCGCCGCGTTCTGTCAGTTGGAGCCTGTCTTTCATTACTGCTGCTGTTGCGGCGTTCCGAACGACGGGGTGGTTGCTCTTCGTAGTAGTTATCACGAGTGGAAATTTCATCCCTGCTACCCCGAATCCGGGCACGCACGGGGCGTTCCTCCTCGTCTTCATAAGGCAATGGATCTAAGTCTGCATCCATTTCAGCTTGATACTTTCTGCGATCGTTGTAGGAATAGCGATCGCTAACCGGTCGATCTTCGTCCACAATCGGAGTGTTACGCTTTGCTTGCTGGGTAGCTATACTCCGCAGGCGAATACTTTCAACTGCAAAAAATACAGTTGTGCCAACTAAAAGCAGTTGACCAAATTGCAGAATCGGGTCTAGCCGCCATCCTTGAAACACGAGAATAAAGCCGCAGAGCAAACCAACTGCCGCAAAAAAGATATCTTGATCCCGTGACAATTCTGGACGCACAGTGCGGAGAAAATACAGTGCTGCCCCAGCCACAGCCAGGAAAATTCCTAGAATACTGGCTGAATTTGCCCCAAAATTTACCTGAGCCAGAAAACTGGCTGAGTTCAGCCCAAAATTTATCATTGCTGTTTTCCCAATATCAAATCTATGTTAACGAGTCACAATTAAAATCACTACTGTAATTAGGCACGATAAATATTGAAGCTTCAAAGCCTCTGGCAAAGAAGCTCTGAAGCTGTTCACCGAAAAATAAAAAAGCCCTATGTCTGTTAGCTACAACTGCTTCTAGCCGCAAATACTGCTGCTTGTAGTGCAATTATAAATAGCTGACAGACAATCGGTTATGAGAGTTAAATTAACTCTCATAAGCATTATGAACGCTGAATTTTATCTTTTTGGCTAATGAAAATTAGACCAACTGTAACGGGTATTACAACAATTGCAGTACCCCATAGCAGGCTCCAAAGAAAATTTGCTAAAGAAGGCGTCATACTTCTAAACCTTTTTTTACACACTTCATCCTAATTTTAATAGTGTATTACTTTCTTGAGAAGCCTCTAACTCGGAACTGCTAAACTTGGTAAATGCTGTGAGCGAGTTTACTTTTTTATTCCAGAAGAAAGTCACAGCATTTGGTTAAAATGATGATGAGAGTGCTTTACAAAGCTTAAAGTTTTTGTGGCGTTAGCGAAGCGCGGCTTGCTGTTCGCCGAAGTTTTACTTTCTTTACAGATAGATAGTACCTTAAACCGATGACTGGTGTTGACCTGACTGCTTGGATTCTTGGCCCTGTATTAGGGGTGATGACATTTTTATTTATATTTCGGATCATTCTCACTTGGTATCCGCAAGTGAATCTGAATCGTCTGCCCTTTAACTTAATAGCTTGGCCTACCGAACCATTTTTAGTGCCATTGCGAAAACTGGTACAACCTATAGGCGGAGTGGACATTACACCTATTATTTGGGTTGGTATCTTCAGCCTGCTACGAGAAATATTACTAGGTCAGCAAGGATTGCTGACTATGATATCTCGTGCGAATTAGGGAATTGGGGATTGGGAATGGGGCATTTGGAATCGGAGAGAAGTAAAAATTACCTCTTTCCCCTCTGCTCCCCTCTCCCCGCCCTATAGCCAATCCCCAGTCCCTTACCCGTTCATCTCCTGGACAAAATTTGTATAGACATTACCCTGCAAAAATTGTGGAGTTTCCATGATTTTTTGATGAAACCCAATAGTGGTAGGCAGTCCAGTAATTGCACATTCCCGGAGTGCGCGTTTCATGCGGTTAATAGCAGTGGGTCGGTCTGGGGCCCAAACAATTAACTTGCCGATTAAGGAATCGTAGTAAGGCGGGATTTGGTAATCGGTGTAAACGTGAGAATCAATCCTAACACCAGGGCCTCCAGGGGGGAGATAGCCACTAATCCGTCCAGGAGAAGGGCGAAAGTCATGATCTGGGTCTTCAGCGTTGATTCGGCACTCAATTGAATGGCCCCGCAAAACTACTTGCTCTTGAGAAAGCTTGAGTCTTTCTCCTTGGGCAATCCGAATTTGTTCAACAACTAAGTCTATTCCAGTAACCATCTCTGTTACAGGATGTTCTACTTGAATCCGGGTGTTCATTTCCATAAAGTAGAATTTACCGGATCTATCCAAGAGAAACTCGATAGTACCTGCCCCACTGTAATTAATGAATTGGGCAGCTTTGACAGCAGCTTGTCCCATTTTCTCACGCAGGTCTTCATCAAGAGCCGGACTGGGGGATTCTTCTAGTAACTTTTGGTTTCGGCGCTGAATTGAGCAATCTCGTTCGCCCAAGTGGATGACATTACCGTAGTTATCCGCCAAAATTTGAAATTCGATGTGGCGGGGACGTTCAATAAATTTTTCGATGTAAACGCCAGAATTACCAAAAGCTGCTCCTGCTTCCCCTTGCGCTGCCAAGAAAAGTTTGACAAATTCATCTTCAGAACGGACTAGGCGCATACCTCGCCCACCGCCACCTGCTGTGGCTTTAATCATCACTGGATAGCCGATTTCCTTGGCAAATTTTAATCCTTCTTCCTCGGATTCTACTAACCCCTCACTACCTGGTACTGTCGGGACTCCAGCTTTTTGCATGGTTTCTTTGGCAGTGGATTTATCGCCCATCAGCTTGATAGCTTCTGGAGTTGGGCCGATAAAAGCAATATGATGGTCGGCACAGATTTCCGCAAACCGGGCATTTTCTGCCAAAAAGCCATAACCTGGGTGAATAGCAGTCGCATTGCGCGTCAATGCGGCAGCAATAATATTGGGAATATTCAAATAACTTTTACTGCTAGCAGGTTCGCCAATGCAAACCGCTTCATCAGCAAGTTGGACGTGGAGAGCATTCCGGTCAACGGTGGAGTGAACCGCGACTGTCGCAATTCCCATTTCTTCACAGGCGCGGAGAATGCGAAGGGCGATTTCTCCCCGATTGGCAATTAATATTTTGTCAAACTTCATTTTTTAGTTTCGATATCATTACCAGTAGATTCACATTTTCTCTGATCCAACTTGAAACGACGCTTCCGCATTATTTCAAATTATCACAGGAGATTCGCCACCCTGACTCTAAGCAAACTCGCATATTGCAGGCTTGCTGCTTCTAAGGGTTTTACTACACTAACAACATTGCTGCTGTAAGTCTTGGCTAGCTTACCAAACTGGGTTTTTGCGATACGCCATCGCACCGTTTCTCCCACAGTCGCTCTACCCTTTTTAATATCACTTGTGCAGATGCCAAATTTCTGTCAGTCTGATACCGCCTTGAAGAAATTTATATTTTTGAGAAATATAACTTTAGATATCACCTTACTATAATTATTTTCTTATGCTATAGTCTATCTTTAGACAAGCCGTGCGGATGTGGCGGAATTGGTATACGCGCACGCTTGAGGTGCGTGTGGGCTATGCCCTTGCGAGTTCGAGTCTCACCATCCGCATATTTTGTTGATTAGTCAAGGGTCAATAGTCAATGGTCAATAGACCTGAGACTGTTGACCCTTAAATCTTGGTATAGCTCTGGTTTTTTATGCTTTTATAGAGATACGTGAAGTTTTGTAAAAAGCATTGAGTATTACTTTTACGCCGACAAACAACTTAACACAGCCAGCA
Source organism: Nostoc punctiforme PCC 73102 (assembly GCF_000020025.1). Lineage (GTDB taxonomy): Bacteria > Cyanobacteriota > Cyanobacteriia > Cyanobacteriales > Nostocaceae > Nostoc > Nostoc punctiforme. The sequence goes on from NC_010628.1 coordinate 7,348,897, forward strand.
GCTTGGCATCGCCTCACTCCGATTTGGCAAGGAGGGGAGGAAGTAATTCAAAAAAGTTTACCTCACACTCAGCTAGCACCTGCTTGGCAGCTCATGCTTTTGGGTGACGGCTCTCCAACACGTCACCTAGAATTGCTTACAGGCGAGCCTGTAGAAGTAGATGTCATTGATATGTCATTGATTGGCATGGATTTGGATGCCGCACCTGATTTAATCCAAGCTGTTCCAGGGCCGCGACTACGGCGACAAGTGTGGCTGCGGACTGCTTCTGGTCAACGATTAGCTTATGCTACCTCGTGGTGGGAAGCCAGTCATGTAGATGAGTATTTGCAAAATCGTTCATTACCAATTTGGGCAAGTTTAGCTCGTCTCCGCACAGAGTTATATCGGGATGTTCGAGGGATTTACTATGGTGACTCATCGGCGCTAGAGTCTGGTTTTGACGTAACTGGGCCTTTTTGGGGTCGCCACTACTTGTTTTGGCATCATGGACAGCCACTAACCTTAATTTATGAAGTTTTTTCGCCTTATTTAACTAAATATTTGGGAGCGATGCAATTGAATTCCCAAAATCGGTAAAAAGCCATGATGTGGTGCGATGGCGTAGGCGATGTCTACGACGGGCTGCGCCTACGCTATCGAGCAAAACCAAGTAGCCGAAATTGTACAGTTAAACATCAAATAACATTGAATTATTGTTGCAGCGATCGCCTCTGATAGTAGTGCTGTTAAATTAGTGAGTTTTCGGTAATGATTTGCCGTTGTTAGTCCTACTGATGTTCACAAGAAAGGCATGAGGAAAGGTTTAATGAATACTGTTGTGCTAAATCTAGAACCGATTGCTCATTTAAGCGATGAGCAATTTTATCAATTGTGTGTTGCCAATCGTGATTTAAGCCTGGAAATGAATGCAGCCGGAGAATTAATAATTATGCCACCAGTCGGAGGAGAAACCGGGAATCAAGAAGCTGGACTGATCGCTGATTTAGAAATTTGGAATCGTCAAGCTAAATTAGGGAAAGTTTTTAGTTCTTCAACTATCTTTATACTTCCAAATGGTGCAAAACGTTCTCCTGATGCCGCTTGGATAAAATTGGAGCGATGGGAAGCTTTAACACCAGAACAACGAAAAAAATTCCCGCCACTTGTACCCGACTTTTTGATTGAACTGCGTTCGGAAACAGACCGGCTGTCACAGATTCAAGAGAAAATGCAGGAATATATCAAAAATGGTCTGCGTTTGGGTTGGCTGATTAATCCTCAAGATCGTCAAGTTGAAATTTACCGACTTTTGAAAGCTGTCGAAGTTGTGCAAATGCCGGCGATTGTTTCTGGAGAGGATATATTACCTGGATTTGAATTGCAATTATAGGTTGTCCCAAAAAATATTGCAGTCATTATGTGGTGCGATGGCGTATCCGCCCATCGTAGGCGATGTCTACGACGGGCTACGCCTACGCTACCGAGCAATGCCAAATAGCTGAAATTCACTTGCAGCTTTGTCCAGTTAGTTATACTCTCTAATTGCTTGGAATCACAGATTTACTTGCGGAAATCTCCCGAATGAGGCATTAATCTTACCGAAACGTCCTACGAAATTCAACAAACCGTGTTAAAAATGGTAACTGAATCAAAAACACGGCTTTTGAAAGACTAGGGAAGATTGATTACGGAAGTATCATCAACATTTAGGGTGGAAAATTTAATGTAATTAGCTGTCCTAAAGAATGGTTAAACCAGTTGGTGTACTTAACTAATCAAGCAAGTAATAATAAGTTTGCAAGTATAAGGTATAGGTTTCGATGGCACCGCCTCTTGTGTCTGTTCCAATGAAGAAAAATAAGAAACCCTCTCTGGTGCTGACGCTCTCGGCTGCTGGGCTATTAATTGGTGCAGGGAGTGTTGCATACTGGTTGTTAAGCCAGAGACAAATATCTTCTGGCGATTTGCTCGTAGGTGCAAATATTATTCCTGGTGATGCACTGTTTGCGGTTTCTCTGACAACAGATCCCCAGCAGTGGCAGAAATTGCGGGAGTTTGGGACAAAAGAAACCCAAGCAGAACTAGACAGAAATTTAGTAGAATTGCGCGATCGCTTTCTCACTAATAATGGTTATGACTTCCAGAAAGATATCGCCCCTTGGGTAGGCAATGACGTTACAATCGCAATTCTTGCCCCAGCGACAGCAAGCAAAGCTGTACCCAAACCAGTTACCACTAATGAAGATGCTGCCAGCGATCAGCAGTCGATGGTAATGGTATTACCAGTAAAAAATCCAGAAATCGCCAAAAACATTTTGGCACAACCCAAAACCCTTAAACAAGGTAAATGGATTGACCGTATTTATCAAGGGATCGCCATCAAACAAAGTGAAGGGCAAACAGGGGAAAACTTATCAGCAGCATTAATAGATGGGCGTTTTTTAGTCATAACTGATAGTCCCAAAGCCACAGAACGAGCGATCGATGCCTACAAAAATCAAACATCCCTGGCGACAACAGGGGGCTTTGCTGAGAATTTTCCGAAAATTTCCAATTATCAACGCTTTGGCCAGTTTTACGTCAATGTGCCAACAGCAGCTAAAATAGCCGCAGCTTCTCCAAACCGGCCTTTACCCGCTCAAGTTTTAGCTCAACTGCAAAATAACCAAGGTTTAGCAGGGACAATGACTTTAGAGGCAGAAGGAATCCGCTTCAAGGGCGTTTCTTGGCTAAATCCTAATAGTCAACGCGTGCTGGCGGTGGAAAATAAAGCTGGGAAAATGCAAAGTCGCGTACCAGCAGAAACCTTAATGATGCTTTCGGGAGGAAACTTACAGAGGTTGTGGGGAGATTACGTTTTAACATCTCAAGGAAATCCCCTCTCACCGATCGCACCAGAACAACTCAAAGGTGGGATAAAATCTCTTACCACTCTAGATTTAGATAAGGATTTGCTCAGTTGGATGAAAGGCGAGTTTTCCTTATCAGTGATTCCTAATACTCCCAAAGAAGGTTCACCAAATGATTTTCGTGCGGGTTTGGTGTTCATGGTACAGGCCAGCAATGCCTACGGCGGGCAAAGCCTACGCAATTCAGCCGAAGCATCCATAAAACAATTGGATGATGTGATGAGAAATCAATACCAATTCCAAGTGCAACCTGCAAAAGTTGCAGGGCAACCTGTTGTCAACTGGGTTTCACCTTATGGTACTTTAACTGCCACCCACGGTTGGTTAGATGGAGATGTGGCCTTTTTAGTAGTGGGCGCTCCCATCACTGATAAAATTGTTCCCAAGCCCAACAACACACTAGCTAGCACGATCCCATTCCAACAAACAGTTCCTACAGAACCAAATCCAACAAATGGTCAATTTTTTCTGGATGTGGAACGAACTGTGAACAATTTCCCTTTACCAACTCTAATTCCCAATCAACAAACTTTGCTAGCTGCAACACGCTCAATTGGGATGACATCTGCTGTCAGCGACAGTCGTAGTAACCTCTACGACATTTTTATAGCACTTAAGAAAGTTAGTAATAGGACTCCCTTGCCTAGTCCAGAAAGCAATAAGAACAACTCTACTAGATAGGAGATTGAAAAATAGTGAGTGGAGAGACAAGGAGAATAACCGATGCCCAATGCCCTATTTCCAATTTCTCCTGTTTCATAACCCTGTAAGCATATAGGATCAGAACAGTCAGAATCCATATTTTAAATCATCCACGGAGAGAACACTTTATGAATCTGGTTGTACTCCAGAACTGGCTGGACAATGCCTCCTTTGCCATATTATTCCTAACAATGCTGGTGTATTGGGGAGGAGCGGCTTTTCCGAATCTGCCTTATCTAGCCGCTTTGGGGACAGCTGGGATGGCGATCGCTAATTTGTGCATGGCGACTCTACTAGGGGCAAGATGGATAGAAGCTGGTTACTTTCCCCTAAGTAATCTCTATGAATCCCTGTTTTTCTTAACTTGGGGAATTACTACCGTCCATCTAATTGCTGAAAGTAGTAGCCGTAGCCGCTTAGTAGGAGTTGTTACAGCTCCGGTGGCAATGTTGATCGCTGCTTTTGCGACGATGACATTACCATCCCAGATGCAAGCGTCAGAACCCCTAGTACCTGCCTTGAAGTCAAATTGGCTGATGATGCATGTCAGCGTCATGATGTTGAGTTATTCTGCTTTGATGGTGGGTGCGTTATTAGCGATCGCTTTTCTGATTGTCACTCGCGGTCAAAACATCCAACTACAAGGTAGTTCTGTCGGTACTGGTGGCTATCGCAGCAATGGCTACCGCTTGCACAAAGCAGCTGAACTAATTTCTCAACCACCAGCCCCTTCTGCTGAAAATAACGGCTTTGCTCGTTTTGAAAGTAGTAGCAACGGCAACGGTAACGCTAACACCGCCGTTTTGAATTTAGTAACTACTTCTGAACCTCAAACAGTAGCATCAGCCGAACCTCTTTCACCTCAGCGCCTTAGCCTTGCCGAAACCCTCGACAACATCAGCTATCGCATCATCGGACTCGGATTTCCCTTATTGACAATTGGTATTATTGCCGGTGGCGTTTGGGCTAACGAAGCTTGGGGTTCTTACTGGAGTTGGGACCCTAAAGAAACTTGGGCATTAATCACCTGGTTAGTATTCGCCGCCTATCTCCACGCCCGAATCACTCGCGGTTGGCAAGGCCGCCGTCCCGCAATTTTAGCCGCCACTGGCTTTGTTGTTGTTTGGATTTGCTATCTCGGTGTGAATCTTTTGGGTAAAGGTTTGCATTCTTACGGCTGGTTCTTTTAATAACCTCACCTCTAACCCTCTCCAACAACGGAGAGGGAGAAAGAAGGAGATTTAAATTTACTATTATCTCTTGGGAATTATTTCGGATGAACTGTTATATCACTAGAAAATATAGATTTAGTGATAGGACATTTTTATGGAAGATGGATTTGAGAGACTTAATCACGATGAAGTTGTGTCTATAGAACCAGACACTTTTAATAAATTAGATATTGCTAAAACTTTTAAAGTCCGTGATTTGATTACCGCAATTAAGGAATATATTGGAGCAGAGGAGACAGATGAAGTAAATTTGTATACTCAAGGATTAAATTGCGAAGTTTTGCAATTTAGTACTCAAGGATGGAAGAAAGGAAAAGTTAGACTTGCTTTAGAATTTTGTCCTGATGAATCAGAATCACCCCTTGATGAGATTTTTCAAAAGCTCAAACAAGTAGAAAAATAAAATTATTTGTAATTGATAATTTAATTATCAATTACAAATAGTTATAAGTCCTTTTTTAGAAGATGAACAATATGGTTCAGACTCCAGTTAAAAAATTAACTATTGCTTGAAAACCAATACTAAGTCCAAAAATTTACGCGCAATGACCGAATTATCTGTACGAATTTCCCCGAACTAGAACTAGCTCTTAAAGAAGTTGTAGCTGCAAGCCAAATTCCAAAACTATGAGGATTTATAATTAATTTGTCTCTCCTGGGAACTATAGATTTAGTTACAGGAGCAAGATTTATGAATAATGAATGGGAACCTCTAAATCCTGAAAAAGATGTTGTGCATTTTCACCAAGAAGTGTTTGAAAATTTACCCCGCACTCAAATAGTCTTTCAGCTTTTAAAGGAAGTAAAAAAAATTTGGGAAAAACACTGTACCTCATCAGGTTCAAGAGTATTTGACGAAGGATTTGAATGTTATGTTTTAATACCTGGTAAACAATGGCGGACAGGTAAAATTAGAATCCGCCTAGAATTTTGCCCTGATGAAGCTGAAATTGAAGAAAAACAAGAAAATAATGGCTTAGATATCAATACAGAAAGTTCTCCGCTCGATTACCTTCGGCAGCAACTCAAGGAAGGTGAAAATTAATACCCAAATCGTAATTGTCGATGTACATGATATAAGAGACAATTATCTGTGTCCGTCGGCGCTAAAAAATCCAAAATGGTATGGACTCCTCTACACGCAAAAATACATCGCACCATCCGATCGCGCCACTTATTTGAGCGCAACCAGCGACTATTAATCGCTGTCTCCGGCGGACAAGATTCTTTGTGTTTAATAAAATTACTTTTAGATTTAAAATCCAAATGGGGATGGGATTTAGGTATTGCTCACTGCGATCACCGTTGGCGTTCTGACTCCCAAGCTAATGCTAATCATGTTGAAAACTTAGCTGAAACTTGGGGTATATCTTTTTATTTAGAAACAGCGAACGAACCTATAAATAGTGAGGCTGCTGCACGCGATTGGCGCTATCAAGCTTTAAGTGCGATCGCCCAAGCAAATAATTATCAGTATATAGTTACAGGACACACCGCCAGCGATCGCGCCGAAACTCTCCTCTACAACTTAATTCGGGGTACTGGTGCTGATGGTTTACAAGCCCTGACTTGGCAACGCCCTCTGACTACAGGCATTATGCTAGTGCGCCCACTTTTAGAAGTTACTCGAATACAAACAGAGCAATTTTGTCAAGAGTTTAAATTGCCAATTTGGGAAGATTCCACCAATCAAGATTTGCAATATGCCCGCAACCGTATTCGCCAAGAGTTAATACCATATTTACGGGAAAATTTCAATCCCCAAGTAGAATCAGCCTTAGCTCAAACAGCAGAACTTCTCCAAGCAGAAGTAGAATATCTCGAAAAAGCTGCCCAGCAGTTGCGGGAAAAGGCGTTGGGTATAGGGGATGAAGAAGATTCCCTTATTCCTCTTCTTCCCTTACGGTTAAATCGTCGGGTATTGCAGAAAGCACCATTGGCACTGCAACGTCGCGTGATGCGTCAGGTTTTGCAGCAAATACTTACTGATGCAGCAAGTTTTGAACATATTGAGAAATTAACAGCTTTAATTACAGCGCCAAACCGATCGCAAACCGATCCATTTCCTGGTGGTGCGATCGCTCAAGTAGAAGGCGACTGGATTTATTTAAAATAGTTAGGAGTTAAAAGTTATGAGTTAAAAATCTTTAATTCATCACTCCTAACTCCTAACTTATTAAGACGCTAATAATTCTGGCTGAGGCATTAAACCTTGGAGGGTATGACGCATCTGTGCGATCGCTTGCACTTGATGATCGCCAGTTTCCTGGAATTTATCCAAAGATTCTGCAATTCCTTGCAGCTTTTGCCGTAAGCCATCAAGAGAATCCTGAATTGGTTGTAGTGCTTCTTGATAAAGATTCACTCGACCACAACATTCAGCAGTTGTTCTTCGCAGGGACAACAAATTTTCTTCGATCGCTTTCAGCTCTTGACGTTTTTCATCCAAATCATGGGTTTGATTATCAATCATTCCCTGATTTAGCTCAACACCAGAACGGATTTGATCGATTTCACGTTCTAGCTTTTGGATTTCCTGAGAATACTGTTGTCGCTGGGTTTCAATTTGTAACAGAACCGGTTCTAAATTGACTTTATTACCCTCTTCTTCCTCAACAACAGTATGTCCCTGTCGCCGTAGCAATACAGCTTGGTGTTGCTTGAGAAACTTCTGATGCTGTAACATATTGCGGCGTTGTCCCACCAAACTGGAGTTTAGCATCTGATAGAGGTCTTTTTCATCTGTTAATTCCAGTTCCAAATTGATGTGATCCTGGTCAGATGCTTGGCTTAATTTATTTTCCAGCTCTTCTATAGCTTCTTGTTTATATTCCAGTTCTTGTTCCTGATCGTGAACAAAGGTAGCATCTATTTCCAGTTTATGCTGCAAGTCTTGGACTATCTTTTGTAGTTCTTCTAAAGGCATTTTATCCAAAGCTTCTACATTCGCTTGCTGGCCGAGAACTACATCACCAGACGTTGCAGCTATAGAGTGAATTTGTTGATATAACTCTTCAGCGTTTCGTAACTGCTCTTTGATTATCCGGGCATACTCTTGCTTGCTAGTCAGATCAGCTGTATTTATTTGCAACTGGGCTGTTTGCTGAACTAGAGTATTCTGTGCTTCTTGCAATGCATTTTGGCGATCGCTAAATGTTTGTGACAACCGCTCCACTTCTTCTTGCTGTTGTACGATCGCTGTTTTTTGTTCTTCTAGTTTTTGCCAGTGCGGGGTAAGAGTTGCTTGCTGCTTTTCTACCAATTCAAAAGCCTTATGCAGGTGTTCTCTGACTGTTTCTGTGGGAGCTACGCGATTAGATAAGCGATCGAGTAACTCACTCATTACCCGACTTTGCTCTTCATCCAAAACTGTTCCCTGCTGGAAATCCGCTTGATGTTCCTCTAGACGGCGCTGCTCACCTCGCAAATGTTCCCAAGCGCCTTCCAATTCTAGGCGGTTGCGTTCAACTTCTGTTTTTAACCGTTCAATTTCCTGGCGGGATGTGTCAACTTCCTGTTTTTGCTGCTCCAGTTGTTGCAACTCATCCTCCATATTGTGCAACTGTTCAGAGCGTACTTCCATATCCATTTCACGGCGATTCAATTCTTGCGCCTGAAACGTTAACGACTGTTTCCACTGATCGATTTCATCTTCCTTGAGCTTAAATTTCTCCAATTGGCGGGAAAAATTCTGCAAAATGTTGACTAGTGGCCGCCCTGCTTCTTGAATCCGTTGTACTTGACGATTTGGATTCAGTTCAACCAGTACTAAAGCACCATCATTTAATTTGCTTGCGTCCTCAGCCGCAATCACTTCTTCTGACACAGTATTCCAATTCTGGTCAGTTCGCTGACAAGCTAGCAGTTTCAATTCGGTTTTGCCACCGCCACTGAGTAAACCACCTTTCTGTTTTTGTACTTCTGCTAAATACAGCACACCGTTAGTCCTTTCTTGATGCACTTAAAGTTCGTGTTTTGAGATATACCTTAAATAATTCTGTTAACTTGTCTCCCTGAAACCAGGTTTAGGAAAACAAGACAGACAAAACTATAGACGCAATATATTACGCCTTGATATTTATAAAAGCGATTTAGTCACGCCTTTATATTTTGTACTGATGACAGTGACGATGACTTCCGTGTTAACACTAGCTTTGTCAAAGTGTATTACGAAAGATTAAGCTTTATAGCTGAATTTATTCCCTAATGCCAACAAGGAGAAGGGTAAAAATCTTGCCAATACTCCATAATCAATACTTAAACTACCTGCTCTAAAAATAGAAAAATTGCAGGACACAATTCAAAAATAATATTTAACGGCATGACAAGGAGTACTTTTTAGGTAAATGCAGGGAAATTTAAGTGAAATTGATATTTGCAGTATCCTGCAATTGATTGCGTTGGGACAGCGAACTGGGCAACTATGGGTAGAAGCTCATAGCTCTCACCATAACAACAAGCTCAGTGGAGAGGGAGCAAACATTTATCGCCCCAAACAACAGTCTTGGTTCGTCTTTTTCCTCAATGGTCAAATAATCTATTGCCGAGAAGGTGAGAGTAATTTATCCAGAATTAACGATTATTTACGTCATTATCGAGTCGAGATGCGACTCACCAACAAACAGATTGCCTCTCTACCATCAACCGACTCACCAGAGTATGCCTATCTGTGGGCACTTTTGGAGCGGAATATTATCAACCCCAAGATAGCTGGTAGTATCATTCACGGCTTGGTGCATGAAACTCTCTTTGATTTGCTGAGTTTACACCAAGGGAACTTCATTTTCCATCAGGGTGCGGCACTTGCCCCACAATTAAACACTTTCGAGATAGCTCCATTTGTTACAAAAATTACGAAGCAGGTGCAAGAGTGGAAGGAACTCTATCCGCACATTCAGTCTCCCGAACAATTGCCAGTGCTATCTGACAAAGTTCAGCTACAATCATCGCTACCAGAAGCAACTCTAGAGAAATTACAACACTGGGCTGATGGTAAAACATCCTTGCGTCAACTGGCTCGCTATCTCAATCGAGACATTTTGACAGTTGCTAAGGCAATATATCCATACGTGCAACAGAGTTGGCTACAACTAGTATATTCAGCCACAACTAAACCAGATACCCACAATGACAACTGGGAATTGAAGGGAAAACACAGGGGGCGGATAGTATGTATTGACGATGCGATCGCCATCGGTGAGACTATAAATTCGATCTTACAACCACAAGGCTATGAAGCGATCGCTCTCACCAATCCCTTAGAAGCACTGAGTCTGGTTTTTCAACTCAAACCGGATTTAATTTTGTGCGATATAGCCATGTTGGAATTGGAAGGGTACGAGGTTTGCGCCATGTTGCGACATTCCACAGCATTTCGGCTCACACCGATTATTATGCTTACTGGTAAAGATGGATTTATCGATCGAGTCAAAGCTAGTATGGTCGGGGCAACAGATTATTTAACAAAACCATTTACAGACACTGAATTACTCATGATTGTAGAGAAATATCTCAAAATAGAATTCTATGAAAATGGGGAGTAGGGAATAGGGAGTAAGGGCTGGGGGAAAACATAACTTGTTGATCTACTAAAAGATCAGTTAAAAGATGTTATCACAGAGTCAGCCAACTCAATGAAACCTCAATACCCAGGAAAATAGTGAGAACATACGATTAATTTATACAGTTAATAATTGCGGAGGAATCAGGGAATGTTCCAAATAGGAACGTCTACATCAGGAGGTAAATAGACATTTATGAGTACAGTTCTGATTGTGGAAGACAGTATCGCGCAAAGGGAGATGATTACAGACCTCCTGAAAGCAACTGGCCTAACAGTTACCCATGCCAGTGATGGATTAGAAGCATTGGAGGCAATCCAAGTAGCACCTCCCGATTTAGTGGTGTTGGATATTGTCATGCCCCGAATGAACGGCTACGAAGTTTGTCGGCGGTTAAAATCCGATCCAAAAACCCAAAATGTCCCTGTGGTTATGTGTTCTTCCAAAGGCGAAGAATTTGATCGTTACTGGGGTATGAAACAGGGTGCAGATGCCTACATAGCCAAACCGTTTCAACCAACCGAGTTGGTAGGAACAGTCAAACAACTGCTGCGAGGATAAGGATAAAAGCAATATGGTCAGCAAACCGGACTTTTTAAGTGGTAGCGGTCAAGACCACTTCCGACCAGAATTACAAGTGGAAAGTCCTGAAGGTGAGTTACATTTGAGATTTTACATTCCCTCGCATCAGGAGTTTGCACTACAAGCAACTGGCATCCGGGAGGTAATTGAACTAAGTCCTGATAGAATCACCCCGATTCCTAATGCTTCTCCTTTACTTTTGGGTACTCTAAATTTACGAGGTCGAGTTATTTGGGTGGCTGATTTAGGTCAATTTCTGGGGGAAGCAAGTGCATTAAACACGGATAGAGCAGAAATTTCGGTGATTGCCATCGAAGAGCAAGACACAATAGTGGGTTTAGCAGTAGAGGAAATCGGTGGTATGGACTGGTTGGATGTCCAGAATCTCATGCCACCAACTAGTGTTCCAGATACTATGGTTCCCTTTTTACGCGGAGAGTGGTTACTAAGTGCTAAAAATAATCAGTGTCTACGACTGCTCGATCAAATGGCAATTGTACGGAGTGCTAGGTGGGCAGGATGAAATTGGAGGAGGAAATGGCAGCAAGTATTGATAATTACGAGCCAACATATCAACAGGCGATGACCGCCTATGTTCAAAGGAATTATGAGGTTGCCGCCACTTTAGTCGATCAAGTGGTGCAAAATCTACCAAATGACCCCAATACCCATTTGTTAAGGGGTCACATCTACTATGTTTTGCAACAGTACGATGTTGCAAAAGAAGAATATCAACAGGTATTGAGCTTGACTAACGAACAAGAAATTATTGGTTTTGCCAATAATGGAATTGAGAATATCAATCAATATTTACAGTCATTCGGTGGACAGATTGATACATCAGGAAGTCAAGAGCAAATACATTCCTCAGAGATGCCCGATCCACTGGCATATAGCGAACCAGAATTAGAAGATTTGGACCCTAGTGAGGAGTTTGACAGTAATAACCTTGATTTGAACTTTTTTGGAGAGCATCAAGAAACTGTGGATGAGGTTAAAGAACTATCTTCAAATAGTCCATTTGACATCCCCACAGAAGATAGTATTGGAATGGGAAAAATACCAGATTCTTCTATAACTTTTGGTGATGACCCTTTTGCTTTGGACGAAGAATCAGAAGAACAAGATTTCAATAGCAGTAGTTATGAGGAAAAAACAGAATTAGATTTGCCTGCTTTTTGGCAGGAAGATATGTCAGAAGAGATCCATGAAGAATCATTAGTAAATAGTCATTTTTCAGAGAATGAGATCAATCACGATCGTGGAAATTCAGCTATTGATAATAATAATTCTTCATCTTCTAATTCCCAAACTAGTAGTAGCAAAAATAATTTCTCTGATTTGTTAATTGAGCCAAAGTCTCCAGAGCCTAAGATTGGTAATTTAGAATATAATAAATCTAATTTTGGAGGCGAGACTTTACTTATTGTTGTTGAAGAAGAACCTATAAATAGTTCGGCAACTACAAATAACAATAGTAGGTATGATTTGCCTGAAACCGAAGCACATGATTGGTTGAAGTCAAAAGATTTGGAAGTAGAACAAGAGTTTCAAACAGAATCATCTGATAATTATTCATCTTTTAAGAGCGATATTCCTCTGGAAGAAAAGCAGATGAAATCAAGTGAAATCATCAGCAAAAATAGCTTTGATGATGAGAATTTTGATATGGAAGCATTTGAGTCTGCCTTTGGCTCAGATGGTTTAAGTTCTTATGAAGACTCAAGCAATATACTGAATGGAGAAAATTCTAAGAGCAATATTGACTTTTTAGATGACTTTGAGGAATTTGACGATTTAGGAAACATTCCAGGGTTTGACCTGATTGAAGAAGATTCTAACTTCGGTGATGCAGCAATGTATTCTGCTCCAGCAGAAGCTAGTGGCAGTGGACGCTCTCAAAGCACGGATACTTCTGGAAGCAATGCAGCCGATCGCGAAGAGGAACTATTCTCGATGACTGGTTCTCATGAAGGAGTTCCAGTCTTTAGCCAAACAGATGTCTCGAAACTAGAACCCAACGTTAGCGTCGAGCAAGGCTGGTTAGCACCATTAGAGAATGCCTCCATAGAACGGAAACAATGGTTAATTGCTGGAAGTGTGGGCATTGTCTCAGCGTTGGTTGTAGCCACAGTTAGCTTTGTCGCCACCACGTTTTCGCCAGTCCAACAACGGGAATCAGTACGAAACACTGGTTGGGCAATGTCCCTAGCAGCCGGGATTGCCGGTTTTGCTACCGCAGGCTTCATGGGAAATCTTACACTCAAACAAATTCGGCGCACAACCAATGATCTGCAAGCTCAGTTTGAAGCTGTACGCCAAGGAAATTTGAATGCTCAAGCTACAGTGTTTTCTGAAGATGAATTGGGGCATTTATCCACTGGCTTTAATGAAATGGCGCGGGTAATTTTCACAACTACAAGTGAAGCCCAACGGAAAGCCGATGAACAAGAGGAAGCCAAGGAAAACCTACAACGTCAAGTGATTCGCCTCTTGGACGATGTGGAAGGAGCTGCTAGAGGCGATTTAACAGTCCAAGCTGAAGTGACAGCCGACGTACTAGGAGCCGTAGCCGACGCTTTTAATCTGACAATTCAAAACCTGCGAGATATTGTGCAACAGGTAAAAGTGGCAGCGAAGGATGTGACAAAAGGTGCAACCAACTCTGAAACTTTTGCTAGAGCATTATCTAGTGATGCTTTGCGTCAGGCAGAAGAGTTAGCAGTAACGCTGAATTCTGTACAGGTAATGACTGACTCGATTCAGCGAGTCGCAGAGGCGGCGCGGGAAGCTGAAACCGTTGCTCGTGATGCTAGTACGATCGCTCTCAAAGGTGGTGAAGCAGTAGAAAATACCGTCGCAGGTATTTTAGAAATTCGAGAAACCGTTGCCGAAACCACTCGCAAAGTGAAGCGGTTGGCGGAATCTTCTCAAGAAATTTCTAAAATTGTAGCGTTGATTTCTCAAATTGCTTCCAGAACCAACTTGTTAGCACTCAATGCTAGTATTGAGGCGGCAAGAGCGGGAGAAGCTGGACGCGGGTTTGCGATCGTAGCAGACGAAGTGCGCCAGTTAGCAGATAAATCTGCTAAATCCCTCAAGGAAATTGAACAAATTGTGATGCAAATCCAAAGCGAAACAGGTTCTGTAATGACCGCGATGGAAGAAGGCACACAACAAGTAATTAAAGGGACAAAATTGGCAGAAGAAGCCAAGCGATCGCTCGAAAATATTATTCAAGTGGCGAATCGTATTGATATTCTTGTACGATCTATTACTAGCGATACTGTGGAACAGACTGAAACCTCCCGCGCTGTCGCTCATGTAATGCAATCAGTAGAACTAACTGCACAAGAAACTTCCCAGGAAGCACAGCGAGTTTCAGGTGCCCTACAACACTTAGTAGGTGTATCCCGTGACTTGATCGCCTCCGTTGAACGTTTCCGAGTGGAAACTATGGAAACCAGGTAAAAAAGTTAGGAGTTAGGAGTGAGGAGTTAGAACTAAAAATCACAACTCACAACTTGAAATAAAGTTAGGAGTTAGGAGTAAAAAGTTAGCAATAAAAATTACAACTCATAACTCATAATTCATAACTCATAACTCATAACTCATAACTCACAACTCACAACTCACAACTCATAACTCATAACTCATAACTTTTGCTATGCTGCCGGAACAACAACAGCGGATTTTGGGTTACTTTATCGAAGAAGCCAGGGATCACCTGAATACCATTGAGCAGGGGTTACTGAATCTAGAAGGTACCCTGAACGACCCGGAAATGATCAGTGAAGTCTTCCGGGCGGCTCACTCCATCAAAGGAGGAGCGGCGATGCTTGGATTGACTAGCATCCAGCATACCTCCCACCGTCTGGAAGATTGTTTCAAAGTTCTTAAAGATAATCCGGTTCAGATTGACCAAAAGTTAGAGTCTTTATTTCTTGGTGTATCTGATACCCTGAAATCGCTGTTAGAGCATTTGAGCGGGCCTTACGGTCTTTCTGAAGATGCAGCAAATACTTTGATGTCAGAAACGGAGCCAGTCTTTCAATGGCTGTATGAACATCTAGAACTACTTGTACAACAAGGAAAAAGTGGAGTATCTAGCAATCCTGACGCAACAGAACTACACACAACCTCTGTAGAGAATGTCTCCACACTTACAGAACTTTTCCTGCGACGAGATATTCCTAGCTTGGCAGAAGACACCCATCAGGAATCTCCAGAAATATCTGTCTCAATAGCACCTCAGCAGGTGCGAGACGCTAACGCTGCGCGAGACGCTCGCAGACTCGCTAACGCTGCGCTATCGCCAGTCACCGCTAAAGAACATAATAATTGGGGCGAGTTTCAAGCCCAAGTGCTGCAAACACTGCGGGAAATGTTGCAACTGTTTAAGCAAACCACAACTCCCTCAACTCGGCAAAACCTTCAACAATGCTGTTACCAGTTAGTCAAACTTGGTGAGACTTGGAATTTGTCCAAGTGGTGTGGTTTGTGTCAAGCAGCAGCTAGTGCGATCGGCAATCCTGAAAATAGTTATCTGACTTTAGCTAAAATTGTCATTACCGAAATCAAGCAAGCTCAAGAATTAGTCCTGCAAGGTAGAGAAACCGAAATTGCAATTAGTCAGCAACTGGAAGCACTTTTGAGCTTGGCAGAAATTGAGCTGTTAGAAGTTACTCCTGATTTGTTTGATGAACAGTCTGCGGCTTTGACAGAATCATCAATTACGTTAGAGCCAATTTTATCTGGCAACACCGAGCAGTTAGACCTAGCCCAAACAACCGAGGAACTTAATCTAGATAAGGATACTAGCGATAGCGCAGCGTTAGCGAGTCCAGAAGCGTCTGGTTACGCCAACGTCAAGGGCGATCGCCCCTATGTTCAACAAGGGACACCACTCAACGCTGCAACTCACACTAGTTTTTCTTTCACCACACATGACGAAGCACATCCAATCAGTAATAATCTTGACCCCAATGGGCCAGAGGTAGGAATAGCTGAGTTAAATACCCTTGCCGATTTATTTGAAGGTGAGACTCCCGAACTAGATGAAAGTTGGCATCAAGAAGAAACTTTAGATATTGTTGCCATCGATGATTTTGGAATTGATTTCAGTAACACTGACGCTGAGGATGCTCATAGCGATTTATCTGATTTACTCTCCTTGGATCAAGTAGCAACTACAGCCACGACGGAAGATTTATCCCTGTTATTTGGCGACAATTTCCTAGAAAAAGAGAATTCAGAACCACAACATCAACAAACATCTGCTACAGCTCCAGAGTTAAGTTCTATTAACGTACTTGATATAAATTTAGACTCTTCTTCCGAAGATTTACAAGAATTTATTGATATTCCAAGTGAGACAAACCAGCTTGCTGGTGTCAACAAAAATGATGTAGTTGAAGATTTATTGACACTGGCACTAGATGATGATTTCGAAATATTGCCTACAGACGAAGTGACTCAACCAGAAACTGAGGCATTCGCCACTGTGGAACTATCAACCAATCAACCAAATAATTTTGATAATTTATTCTCAGAAAGTAGAAATGCAAATTGGGTAGAAGAAATTACCCCTAGTGACTATATAGAATTACCCCAGGAAACAGGCTTCTCTTCAGACAATCTGTTTGCTGAAATGGAAGAAGAGACACTACTACCTACAAGCGAACCAGAAATCGTTGATTTATTTGATACATCTACAGTAACAACACCTGAATTCTCTCAATCAGACAATGATCTGAGTAGCTTCTGGAATCAGGAAAGTACAGAGGAACAGGACGATTTCAATTCCTTGATTGAGCAGAATGTAGAAAGGGCGTTAGAGGAGAGTTTATTTGCTACGACTGATGATATTTTTGCCGACAGTCAGCAGTCTATACCTTCTGATAGAGCTAGTTTTGGCTTGGAAGAATTGGATATCAATTTTCAGCACGAAGAGCAGCTAGATTTGATATTTTCATCAGATTCTGGAAATGATTTATTTGATGAATTAGCACAGAGTGACTCAACTATTTCCCCGGGAATCAGTAATACCCCCACGCCGGAAACGCCTTTTTTCGCGCAGCATCTAGGGGAAGAAACTCTCAGATCACAACAACCAGAGGCTTTAGATTTTGCTCCAGAATTTACTCATCAGTTCCCAGAAATATCTGCTGTTGATCTGGAGCTTGATTCATTCGGCTCTTTCGATGAAAATCCGCAACTGCTGTTTGAAGATGTAGATACAGACTCAACCTATATTCAGATGGAAACCACAGTGGATACTGTGGATGAACTATCTCTTACAGAAACTTTAGATTCAGTCCAAGCACAGCCAAATGATTTGTTCGGCTCTTTCGATGAAAATCCGCAACTGCTGTTTGAAGATGTAGATACAGACTCAACCTATATTCAGATGGAAACCACAGTGGATACTGTGGATGAACTATCTCTTACCGAAACTTTAGATTCAGTCCAAGCACAGCCAAATGATTTGTTCGGCTCTTTCGATGAAAATCCGCAACTGCTGTTTGAAGATGTAGCTACAGACTCAATCTATATTCAGATAGAAACCACAGTGGATACTGTGGATGAACTATCTCTTACAGAAACTTCTTTAGATATTAGTTTTGGTGAAACTTCAGATTCAGCCCAAACAAACTTAGAAAATTTAGGAACGGAAGAGAACAATAACTTAGAAACTGCTTTTGAATTACCAAAAAACCCGGATTTAGAAGACACACATCTGGGTTTTGCAAATGCTTTACTTTTTACAGAAACTGCTCTATTAGAAGCAATTAACCAGGAAGAATTAGAAGAAAACGCGGCAACAATTAATTCGCAAGATGTCAATGACTTCACACAAACGATTATTCAGGAAGATGTAGAAACCGATTTATATGATTTAGGAGAGACATCTAAATCTGTAATAGTGTCAGAGGAAGAAAATGCTATTGTTGCCTCAACTGAAGAATTGGTAATGACAGAAACCGTTGAAGTAGTTGCTCCAGAAGATGATTTTGCAGACTTGGAAGCATTATTAGGAGAGGAAATAGCACTTAACTCCAAAACTGCCTCAATACCAGAAGTAGATTTTGCAGCCCTGGAAGAATTGCTCGGTACAGATAACGACAGCGATGTCCACGACGGGCTACGCCAACGCCAACCCTTCAATACTCAACCAGTCTTGGCGAAAAATGACGTTCCATCACCAGCTATAGATGAATTTGGTGACTTGGAGAAGTTGTTGGCAGAAGCGGATCAAACAATATCCCATTCACCAGCAGCAAAATCGAACACCAGCAAACCTCCCCGTCCCTCTACTCGTCGGGCTGCAAGATTTGAAGAAACGATGAAGGTTCCAGTTAAGCAACTGGACGATATGAGTAATTTAGTCGGGGAGTTGGTGGTAAATCGCAATACCTTAGAGCAAGATCATGAACGGCTACGGCAGTCATTAGATAACTTGCTGATTCAGGTACAACAACTCTCGGATGTGGGCGCAAGGATGCAAGAGTTGTACGAGCGATCGCTCCTAGAAGCCTCTCTATTAGCAGGACGCAAAAAGAAAGACCCTGGCTTACAAGCACCTGATTCCAACGCCGATAGGGGTTTTAGCGAGTTAGAAATGGATCGTTTTACTCCCTTCCATACACTCTCACAGCAGATGATCGAACGCATTGTGCGAGTGCGTGAGTCGGCAAGTGACATTGATTTTGTCACCGAAGAAACCGAGCGAGTTGCAAGGCAGTTCCGCCAAGTAACCACCCAGCTACAAGAGGGATTAACAAGAGCGCGAATGGTTCCTTTTGCCCAAACTATCGATCGCTGGCGGCGAGGAGTGCGCGACAACGCCATCAAGTGTGGCAAACAAGTGGAGTTGGTAATCGAAGGTGGCGATACCTTAATTGACAAGATGATTTTGGATCATCTGACCGATCCATTAACTCACATGTTGAATAATGCGATCGCTCACGGTATTGAAACGCCAGAAGAACGACAAGCTGCTGGTAAACCACACGTGGGAATCATTACTATCCGTGCCTTCCACCAAGGCAACCAAACAATCATTTCTGTAGGCGATGATGGCGCAGGTATCGATTCTGCCAAGGTTAAGGCTAAGGCGGTGAAGATTGGGATGATTACAGAAGCGCAAGCAAAAGCTATGTCTCGCCTGGAAGTCTACGATCTGCTATTCCAGTCTGGTTTTACAATCAAAGACCAAGCAGATGAAATTTCCGGTCGTGGTGTGGGTATGGACGTAGTGCGTTCCGAAATTAGCGAAATTCGGGGGACAGTGAACACCGATTCTGCGATTGGTAAGGGAACCACCTTTACGATTCGTTTACCACTGACTTTGAGTATTTGTAAAGCTCTCTGCTGCGTCTCCGATCGCTCCAGGATCGCCTTCCCGATGGATGGTGTAGAAGATACGCTGGATATACCAGTGAAAAATATTCAGCACGATGCCAATGGACAATCATTTATTTCCTGGCGCGATACGGTGCTGCCATTCCGACCCCTGAAGGAGCTTTTAACCTTCAATCGTCAAATCAGTCGCGGTAATGTCTATGGCGGTACGCGAGATGATGATATGGTTTCTGTGGTTGTGGTGCGATCGGCAAATACCCTGATTGCTCTACAGATTGACCTAGTGTTAAGCGAACAAGAAATTGTAATTAAGCAATTTGAAGGCCCAGCACCTAAACCCATTGGTGTCGCCGGTGCTACAGTCTTGGGTGATGGTCGGATTATGCCTATTGCCGATGTGCTGGAAATAATAGACATCTTCCAGGGACGGATTTCTACACAAATGGGTGGCAATTCTTGGCAGCAGAAAGGGGCTCCCATAGACACCTCTCCTGCGAAGATTGACCCGACAGTGCTGATCGTTGATGACTCCATTACAGTCCGAGAATTGCTATCCCTGACATTTAACAAAGCCGGTTATCGTGTAGAACAGGCGCGTGATGGACAGGAAGCTTGGGATAAACTCCGCTCCGGTCTGCCTTGCGATATCGTATTTTGCGACATCGAAATGCCCCGCTGCGATGGTCTGGAATTACTCTCTCGCATTCAGAAAGACTCTAACCTCAACCACCTACCGATCGCTATGCTCACCTCGCGGGGTGCAGATAAGCACAGACAAATTGCAGCTCAACTTGGTGCTAGTGGCTACTTTACCAAGCCCTATCTCGAAGAAGCTCTCCTTGAAGCTGCGGCGCGGATGTTAAAAGGGGAAAAACTTGTTAGCACTACGAGTAATGTTTAGTTAGTAATGAAAAACTCCATCCCCTTTTGGGTGGAGTTTTGAGGCATGGGGAAGAGTTAACAATGCCCCTGCCGACTTTCAATAAAAAATAATTACTCAGTTTGAATAAATAATCGAAATATACTATACATAGATTTTTTGTGGCAAAACCAAACTAAAATAATTATCTTTCCAAATTTATATGCTTTGGTTCGTACCACTTTTTGAGGATAATCCCAAAATAGCTGAAAATATTGCCTAAATGGCAACATTGCTCTGCTGAGTTTAGGTACTGTCAGTGTTAAGTTGATCCATTCTGGATTCTACACTCAGACTTAATCTTTCGGTTACATAAAGGTTGTATAAAGTACTATACTTAACTGCTTTTAGTACTGAATTTCAAATTTGTACTATCATCTGCTCAACTTTATATATACGGGAGGAAGAAATTTGGTATACCTAATTATTGGTCTATACCAAAATCTACGTTAGAAAGAGAACAGATTGAACATCTAAAGAAGAGACACTATAACGATGCAAAACTACGTTATAGCCTTAAATAAGAATGAAATTGGGTGCACATCATCAGTAAAAACTAAATATGAAGCTTTTCTGTACTTGACTAGTGCTAGATTTAAGTTACTCTTAAAGCGGAATGCTTCATGTAAGAATCTACCCTGACAGAAGTGTATAAAGATATAGTTAAATTTAGCAATTCTGTCCGAGATTTTTAATTTGCAAACTGAATAGTTTGATACGGCGCTCAAAATCGCGATCTACTACCCTAAACAAGGTAGTCAATTAACGACTCAATATTATCTGTCTGGTAATTGTAGTGAATAGTTTACAATACCAGTGGATGAGAAAATCTAAAGAAAATATAAAAGAAACTCAAATGACTGTGGTGTCTGGAGGACAAAAGTGTTTCTGAGACTAGCACATCAACATCGACAATTCGTCCAAGACTTGGTAATGAACCTGCAAGCCTTGGCGGTCGTATTAGAGCGGCGCGGGTATCCTGCTTCTTGTTATACCTGTGGCGACCAAATGAATAGTGCATCGTTTATGGTTAGCTTGGGTGATAACCACCTGATTCGGTTTTTGGTGTCCGATTACGGGATTACTTGGACGGAAATGCGGGATGATCGCGAATTAATGAAGCTAGAAGGCGCAGAGGCAATTAGCCAACTGGACGAACTGGCTGATCTTGTCAAGCAATCTATGCAAACCGATACAGACTCTAAAATTCTTGCCAAGAAATATTAAGGTTCCAAAGGTCGATCGCAAATTAGAAATCGATTATCGGTAATTGGTAATGGTGGCTTAGTTAGCGATCGCTCTTATCTGTTCTCTATGACCATCAAGTGATTGGCTCGTAGCTAGCCGTCGCACATTTTTTGTATCTGTCAAAAGCTCACGATCCGGATTTTGAGCCTTTAGCTGAAAGTTAAAACGCACTGCTAATCACAATTAATATAATTATTAATTACTAATTGATTATTCATAATCAAAAGACAGGTCAAAAAACCTACAATTATCAAGCAAGTAACCCCATTGTGTTTGTAGTTTAAATCTACTTACATAACGAAATTATGAATTATTAATTATTAATTATAAATTTTTGATGAATTTTCTAGTTGACATATCAGCTACAAGCTGAAAAAAGCATTCTTTGGCAGAGGTGGGGAACGAACAACACCTAAAGCCCATTGCCAATCAAAATAAAGGATGCCCAGTAGTACGGGTGACTAAAATCACTAACCGCCCCCACGGGTACATTGTGACTTCTTACCTTCCAGCTTCCATTAATTAATGAGACTTGAGCTTGTCGTAAGGTTTCAGCTTTAGTCAAATTCCCGGTGGAGATTATACCATAAAAAGCACTCATAAGTGCCTGTGTACCACCATCATCCACAGACCACAGCGAGGCGATCGCGGCTCTTGCGCCAGTTTGTTGCATCTGATAGCCAAAGCCCAAAATTTCCTCACCGTTACCTAACTTACCTCCTAAGCCGGTTTCACAGGCGCTCAACACTACCAAATCGACATGGGGGAGTGACCAAGTGGCGACATTTCTCAAGTTAACGCGATCGCCATTTCCGAATAAAATAAACGAATCTTCTGGTTTACCGACTACAAAGGCTGCATGAGTCGCTAAATGGACAATTGTATAATCATCCATTTGGGGTACAGCTACTTTGGGGCTAAAAGCATCGTCTAAAAGCTTCGTAGTTTCAGGAACCGTAGCGGCTAAGTTTTCCACTTCCTGCGTTGCAAAGGGCAAACCAGCAAAAGCAACCTGTCGATTCCCAACTTTAATTTGATAATTACCTTTAGTAAAAGCACCAGCTAAAACCCGCAAAGTAGATTCTTGTGGGGTATTTAAGTTAGTCAGACTGGCAGATGTAATGTGATTTACACCCAAACGCTGCACTAACCATTGTTTGCCATCATATAAAGCTGTTAAAGGAATATAACGTAACTGTTCATCTGGAGCGTAAATCAGAGTTTGTGTACCTGATTGCTTCAGGTCTTTTTCTATAGGTTTAATTAGCCAGTCATACAATTGGCGTGCAGGTGCTTTGATATTCCGGCTGGGGTTGATTAAAGCTTGGCGGAAAGCACCAATTGTTTGATGGAGGTTTTCGCGTTTTACAGCAACAGTGCGATGAATCGGTGGGGATTCAGGAGTGACTAATACCAATTCCAAGCTATCTTTTAAAATCAGTGGATAGAGGATTGCAGATTTTTGAGGCAATCTTGCCAAATTATCCCGAAGTTCGTTGAGATTCTCCAAATCCAAATTTTGCCGCCTAGCTGTACGGCTAATTTGGTCTACCTGTGCCTTCACTGAAGGACTATTGATAAATTCGTTAAATTTATCCAAAAGTTGTTGTTGATTTAAGACTAATTGCTCGATTCGTTGTTTTTGTTCGAGCGATCGCTCCTTAGGAGAAATTTTCCGTAGTGTTGTTAGTTCTTTACCCAACGCAACAGCACTATCCAAGGTTTGATCCAACTTTTGCTTAATTGGTTTTTCTGTAGCTGCTATATTAATACCTTTGACAGTACGTTTATTACCTGGCACAGCCTGGAGATATTCTTCTAGTTCTTCAACTTTGAGTAAATCCATTGTCCTTTGTGCTTCAGCAACACGTTCTTGTTTGAGCAATCGTTCACCCAAAATCCGATATGTCTGGCTAACAGTTATGCTGTAAGCATTTGGTTGTGGCGCACTCAGTGCTGATGGATTCAAGCGAGCTTTTTCACGGTTAATTAAGCAATGCTTGTAGAAAAAAATTGCTAATTCTGGTTGATTTTGGATATCAAATAAGTAACCTATGTTACTGTAGGTTTTGCCAAGCCGAACAAGATCCCCAAGTTCTCTATTTATTAATAGAGCTTGCTGATAAGATTGAAGTGCTTCAGGATACTTTCTTTGACTTTGGTAGATTCTGCCGATGTTATTGAATGTTACCGCTTCCCAAGAGCGCTCTCCACGTTCTCTAGTAATGGCTAGTGCTTGCTGTAATCTCTGCAACGCTTCTTCCGATTGACCTTGCCGAGATTCTTTGATAGCTTCTTCATTGAGTCTTTCAATTTCTAAAAGCTGATTATTCTGGGATAAAGCTTGAGCTTTTTCTCCAAAGTTGTATTTCAACCTTGTATTTGTAGTTACCTGGTTCTTGTCTGGGTATACCATCCCAAAACCGAGTAAACTAAGTATAGTTAAAGTAATAAGACTAACATACCGGAGATTAGGCTGCATAACAAAACACTCCCTATACTCGGAAGTGTAAATATTAAATCAATTAAGTTATGGAACGCAATGAATTTTTATGCTATTCCATATTTGGAAAATTTATAGGTGCTTAGAAAAGTGAAAATGTCACAAGAAAAACCCAGCCAACCAAAATTACCACCCACCACCGCCCTTGATAATCCATCAAGTCATGAATTTGGGAATTGGTTTGAATATCCTCTAAGAGTGCAACCCCACCACACTGACTACTCTGGTGTTGTCTGGCACGGTTCTTATCTAGCTTGGATGGAAGAAGCGCGGATTGAATGCTTGCGATCTATAGGGATTGAATTTGCTGATTTAGTTGCGATAGGTTGTGATTTACCAGTTGTAGAACTGTCGTTGCGTTATCATCGTTCAATTCAATTGGGTATGGCAGTGGTAGTAAAAACGCGCATGGCTGAGGTAACAGGTGTCCGAATTAATTGGGATTATGCCATTGTCTCAACTGATGGGCAAGAATTATACGTTACTGCCAAGGTGACTTTAGTAGCTTTAGATCGCGAAAGAGGCAAGATTATGCGTCAGTTGCCGCCAAGTTTTAAGGATGCATTAGCCAAGATTTCAGCATTAAATAATGATTGAGCAGTATCCTATGTCAGAGTTTAACTATCCCTAATAAGTTGCTAAAGTAGGGCCAATTCATGAATTGCCTCTACTTGTCTAGTAAATAATTAATCTTACTTTTCACTTGCCGCTTTGGATATTTGATAAACTTTGAGTAAACTGCATGATGTGATGCCAAATATCTTGCGGAGTAATGCCAAAACTAATGTTTAATAAAATCAGAATTGCGGCAATGGTTAATGCGTTCTTCAGAGTGGCTTTCACCAACTTCCACAATATTACGAAGACAATCCAAGCTACAATCAACGTAGCAATCATAATATATAAATTCCTTAACAATAGCCCTTACCTGAAAGGATATTTATTCAGAAAGGGTAATTTTATCTGAACTAAAAATTACTAGTGCTAAAGCTATTAGACCTAATTTTAAATAGCTACTAAAGCCAAGATTTTTTGTCTAACTGTGCCAATGTCATATTATCTGAAAATGAGACCATAATTCAGATGAGAGGCAACTTATTTGGCAATTTGGCAGAATTTATGCAATATTTTTTACTGGCAAATCAAATTTGTATCAATAATTATAATAATATAATTATATTTTTAGAAGGATATATCCTGTTTGATTTCTAAAAATCAAAAGGCTCAAAGTAGAAAGTATGACCGCAAAAATATATACCAAACTTGGAAAGTGGTACAGCCTAGTATATTTATTGTTGGTTGCCCTAGCTTGTGCAACTGGTGCAATCATAAATTGGATTATAACTCGAAGTCATACTGCTGGTGGTGAGACATATTTTGCTACAACATTTTTTCTAGCGATCGCTTCTGTCGTGGTGGTTGCTGCAATAGTTGGAATATTTCAAGAAAAGATGTGGGCAAAATGGATTACACTTGGAATCTATAGTTGGTATATTTTTGGTAATATTCATTCAATCATCCAGCCATCTTCATTAGGCTCATTGGAAATAGATGCAAGAGGCTTTAAAGTAATGCAATTAATCGCTTTACTTTTCCCGGTTTTAGGAATTATTTTCTTATTAGAAAAGCCAAAGCCAAATGTCTCTAGTTAATCAATAAATTTATCAAATAAACAGTTTGGTAACACATTGCAAAGGATTTCCAAAAATCAATTTAGCTGTTAGCCTTCAGGCTAATGCCGAAGGCTAAATAAGAATTGGTCAAAAGCCAGAAAATATGCCTTTTGGGTATCTGAGTGAAGGTTTTTATCGCAGAGAAATTATCCGCGAGGGAGTTTCTAATTTTTCAGTCGCTGTTAAAACTTCTTGTCTTGCCCATTTATCTGCTGCCAAAATGTCATCTAAAGAGGGATTTGCACGGTTATCATTTTGATGGCGATCGCACACCCATTCGATACACCGGGGAATATCTAAAAAGCGAATTTTTTCATCTAAAAATAAAGCTACAGCTTGCTCATTTGCAGCGTTTAACACAGCTGGCATCGAACCACCAGCTTTACCCACAGCATAAGCCAACTGCATACAAGGATACTTTTGGTGATCTGGTTCCCGGAAGGTTAAATTTCCAGCTTTGACTAAATCTAGTCGTTCCCAATCGGTATATATGCGATCGGGCCAGGATAAAGCATACAGTAAAGGTAAGCGCATATCCGGCCAACCGAGTTGGGCTAAAACGGAAGTATCTTGCAGTTCAATCAGCGAGTGAATAATGCTCTGGGGATGAATGACAATTTCGATATTGTCATAATCCAACCCAAACAGGAAGTGAGCCTCAATTACTTCCAGTCCTTTATTCATCAAAGTAGCAGAGTCTACTGTGATTTTCCGCCCCATCGACCAATTAGGATGCTTGAGAGCGTCAGCAACGGTTACATCTGCTAACCTTTCTACATCCCAGTCGCGGAAAGCCCCACCAGATGCAGTGAGCAAGATTTTCCGCAAGCCAGATTTTGGCACACCTTGGAGACATTGAAAGATTGCCGAATGTTCGGAATCTGCTGGGAGTAATTTTACACCGTGTTTTTCAACTAGGGGTAGAACCACAGGAGCCCCAGCAATCAGAGTTTCTTTGTTCGCTAAGGCAATATCTTTACCAGCTTCAATAGCTGCGATCGTGGGTAGCAAACCAGCACAACCAACGATCCCAGTGACAACAGTTTGAGCATCGCCATAGCGAGCTACTTCTATCACTCCAGCCTCGCCTGCTAGTAGAATCGGTTGGGGATCGAGGTCAATGATAGCTTCTTTGAGCGCTGGTAATTTATCTTCTGAGCAAATTGCTGCTATTTTCGGTCGAAACTGCCGAATTTGAGCAGCCAACATCTCTACATTGTTCCCAGCTGCCAATCCCACAATCCGAAACTGATCTGGGTACTGAGTGACAATATCTAAAGTCTGAGTACCGATAGAACCAGTGGAACCAACAAGAGTAATCGCTTTCACAATTGCTTAAGGATTTACAGACAACTCCCACTATAAATTGCTGGGGACTCTTTAATAACAGCAATGACTATAATCGATACACTGACGCAGACAAGTAGAGACGCGGGGAGGAGGAGATCGGGGATACAAAGGGAAATTTATCCATGCTTTCCTGGCTGCGCCAACCCCAATCGGTTGATTTTAACTCGATAGACTGCTAGCCATAAAGTACTAAATTTGCTCAACTTTTATATAACTAGACAAAAAATGTACTTATAAATACTATATTTTTAAAGATAAACTCTGAGAGAATTGGCAAAAGTAACCAAATAGGAAATAATTTCAATTAATTGCTAATTTGTCCAGTTTGTTAATTATGTTGGTGGAGGATTTAATATGCAAAATGTTACTCATAAATTGCTGTGTTACAGCCATAGGTAAAAGGATGCAGAAAGGAGTTTGTTGAAGCACTCAACCCTATGGTCAAAGTTCAAATAGTTATAAAAAAAGTTTTATGGAAAAATGATTTCCTGTTTCCAGCAGCAATATGGCTTGCCAGTCGAATATTCATCTGGACTGCTATGTTGCTGGTTGCGCCAAAACTACCGTTACCAGCAGAAGAATTTTTGCCTCATTTTGGCTGGGGGGTTTTTGATGCCTGGGATAGTATGCATTATCGAGCGATCGCTACTTCTGGATATGAATTTGCGAATGACGGTAAGCAACATAATCTTGCCTTCTTTCCCCTGTTTCCCTTAAGCATCTGGGTTTTGATGAAGCTGGGCTTGCCGTTTGAATTAGCAGGGACGTTAGTCAACAATCTGGCATTTTTCGCAGCGCTTTACTGTTTGTATTTTTGGGTTAAGGAGCATTATGGCATCAATGCGGCGCACTGGACTACTGCTGTAGTTTCTTTATATCCATCATCCATGTTTACGGGGGTGGTTTACACAGAGGGGCTGTATTTGTTTTTGAGTACTTCGGCTGTGCGGGCATTTGATCAAAAGCAGTATGGCTGGACTGGGTTTTGGGGGGCGATGGCGACAGCAACACGTCCTACAGGTATGGCACTAATTCCAGCATTAGCGATCGCAGCGTGGAAAGAACGGCGACCACCCATTGCCTATATTGCTGGTTTTGTTACCGCCATTGGCATACTTTTATTCAGTTTCTATTGTGCGATTTATTTTGGCAACCCTTTAGCTTTTATCGAAGCACAAAGAGGATGGCGACCAACTCTAGGATTTGATTGGCAGGGTTGGTTAAATATGCTCATGCAAATTGCAGTTGGCACAAAAAATTGGCAATATGGTTGGATTCAAAAACCATCTGGTGGCGTTGAAGACCCGTGGTATCTCTTGTTAGTTGCCGTGATTGTTACCAGTGGCTATCTTTTATGGCGTTTCCGTCAACGTCTTAGTTCTTTGAAATTATTTTATGGCTTTTATGCTTTAGTCTTATCTCTGTTGCTCCTAGCAAGCGAAGAGTGGATCAATAACTTGCTCAACTTGTTCATGGTCTTGGGTGGTGGCTATATGTTGTGGTGCTTACGCACGCAACTGACCACAGTTACAGTTATTTATGGCTTTTGCGGTATTGGTTTGCTGCTAGCTTCGGGAGGTACTATCTCCTTGAGCCGTCTTGCTTATGGTATTGTGCCTTTGAATATAGCCATTGGTGTACTGCTATCTCGCCATCCTCGTCAGGGATATTTAATCTTGGGCGCTTTTATGACACTACTAGCCAAAATAGCTGTAGGATTTGCCCAAGAACGTTGGGTTGGTTAGAGGTTTGATTCTTTATTGGTGAGAAGTTGAATTTAAATTCCCTAATGAATGTATCCAATCAAAGGAAGATAGCCCTAGCTGCATTATTTGTTGGTGTAGGTGCCATATCTTTTGGCTCTATTTTCGTGAAACTGAGCGAAACTCAACTCAGCCCCAATGCCACTGTATTTAATCGTTTGTGGCTTGCTAGTGTGTTCTTTTTGCTCTGGCATGGATACAAGGCAATACGTCAGCGACTTTCCTTAGACAAACCTGAAGAACAGCAATTGTACACCAGCCAGGATCTCTGGCTATTGGGAAGTGCTGGGATCTTTTGGGCTGGCACTTTAGTCTTGTTGGCTTGGTCTCTGACTGAAACTAGCGTTGCGATTTCTAGTGTTTTACATAATCTCGCCCCCATATTTACTAGCTTAGGGGTGTGGCTGTTATATCGTAAGAGTTTTGAGAGCCAATTCCTGATTGGGATGGTCATCGCCCTTGGGGGAGCGATCGCTATAGAATTTGAGGAGTTGCAAATCGCCACAGACGAAGTTCAAGGGGGCTTTGCTGCGATCGTTTCTGCAATTTTCTTGAGTGGATACCTGCTAATCGTAGAAAAATTACGAACTAAATTTTCTCCGGCCACAATCCAGTTGTGGATCAGTGCGATTAGTGCCCTAATTATCTTACCCATACTTTTGTTTACTCAAGATCAGCTTTTTCCTTCTACAACCAGTGGGTGGCTTTGGGTCATTTCCCTAGCGTTAATCTGCCAAGTTTTAGGTCATGGGCTTTTGACCTATTGCCTGGCCAAATTTTCCTCTGTGGTTGTTTCATTGGTGCATCTTTTAGAGCCAGTATTTAGCGGCATTTTCGCTCTGATCATATTTTCGGAAAAATTGACTTTCTCAAATTGGGTAGGTTTCGCTGTAGTTTTAATGGGTTTATACTTAGCCGTATCTAGCCAAGGTGTTGTTAATTTACCGATCCACAAATTAGTCACAAATATAGTTAACACTTTCGTTAAAAGTATGACGAGCAAACTGTCATTACTAAAGCAACAGTTCTCCGAAACACCAGCTTTATTAGGAACTGCTTCATTATTATTTGCCCTAATTCCCATATCTTTAGCACCATCTCTGACTAAATTATGTCAACAAGAAATTGGTGCAAATGCTGTAGTATTTCATCGCAGTTGGATCGCCACAATTGTATTTGCACTGTGGAATTTACTTGAGGCTTTCCGTAGCCAACAATCTGAGAATGAACCTATAGAAAATGAGCCTTTTACGAGCCAAGAAGTGTGGCTATTGTTGGCAATGGGAACCTCTGCTGGAACCTACCTGCTTTTGTGGGCTTGGTCGCTCAGTCAAACTAGTGTTGCTAATGTTGCTTTACTCTCTAATTTAAACTCCTTATTTGTTGCTTTGGCTGGATATGTGTTATTCGGTCGGCGCTTCGATAACAGATTCGTAATTGGACTGGTCATAGCCTTGGCGGGAGCGATCGCATTTGAACTCAATAAGGTGCAATTTGCAACTGATCAAATACTGGGTGATACCTTAGCATTGCTAACTGCGATTTTCATGGCTACGTGTATGCTGCTGATAGAACGACTCCGAACCCGTTTTAGCACGGCAACTATCATGCTGTGGCGCTGTGGAGTCACAACAATGTTTCTACTACCCGTACTCCCATTCCTGGAAGATCGGCTGTTACCCTATTCCTGGACGGGTTGGTTTTTCATCATTTTCCAAGCCCTCTTCTGCCAAGTATTGGGTCAGGGACTTTTAGCTTATAGCCTCAGCAGAATCTCCTCAAGCGTCGTCGCCGTCACACTTCTCCTCGAACCAGTCCTGGCTTCTATTTTTGCTTGGTTCATTTTTTCAGAACAGGTAGGTTTGTTTGATTGGGCGACTTTTGCCGTAGTTTTAGTGGGTATCTATCTAGCGCAATCTAGCCAATCCATTGTTCAAGTCACAAATGAAGCATCATAGTACCATGACGGCTAGTAAATAAAAGTTCATTTATCTATCTGCAAAGATGAATATAAGGAAAAAAATTTTGGCGAATGGCTTATTTTTTGTCATAGCAATGTGGCTTTCTAGTAGGCTTTTAATAGCAATCGCTATGTTACTGATTGCCCCATTATTTCCAAGTTCATCAACTGGCGTTACTGCCACATTCAGTTGGGATGTTTTTCATGCTTGGGATAGTGTTTGGTATGAGAAAATTGTGACTTCTGGTTATGATTTTTCTAGTGAAGTAAAGGAAATTCACACAGTTGCATTTTTTCCTTTATTTCCATTGTTAAGTTGGATAATTATGTTGACTGGATTGCCTTTTAAAGTGGCAGGTTTATTAGTTAATAATTCAGCTTTTTTAGCTGCCTTAATCATACTTTATTTTTGGGTACAGGAGCTTTACGACACAAGCACAGCACGATGGGCAACAGCTACTTTAGCATGGTGTCCCTATTCCCTTTATGGAACTGTAATTTACACCGAAGGTCTGTTTTTGTTGTGTACCACATCTGCCTTACGAGCTTTTGATAAAAAGCAATATATTTGGGTAGGATTCTGGGGAGCATTATCTACAGCAACCCGACTACCTGGAGTTGCTCTTATCCCCGCTTTTCTGTTTGTTTCTTGGAAAGAACGTAGAGGTATAAAAGCTTATATTGCCAGTTTAACTGTTGGTTTGGGTATATCTCTTTATAGTCTTTATTGTCAAATTAAATTTGGCGACGCTTTGGCTTTCATCCATGCACAAAAAGCGTGGCGTGGTGATGCAACAGGCTTTGCTTGGGAAGGTTGGTGGAAGATGTTGATGCAAATTACGGTAGGTTTCACTAATTGGAAATCTGGTTATATTAAAGACCCTTTATATCCGTTATTATTTTTAATAATTATTGGTAGTGGCTATTTATTATGGCGCTTTCGTGTATATCTGGGGATGAGTAAATTCCGCTATGGATTATATTTTTTATGGCTATTGTTGTGGTCATTGACAGGAGATGAATTATTTAAAATTGCACTAGTTTTCGGCGGTATCTATTTACTATGGTTATCACGCGCTAAAATTCCCCTTGTTACTGTTGTCTATGGGTTTTCTTCCTTTGCTTTGATTTTAAACACCGGGATTACAGCCTCGGCTGAACGCTACGCTTACGGTATTGTATCGCTGTCAATAGCATTCGGGTTATTACTTGCCAATTATCCTCGCTGGGGATACCCAATTATGTACTTTTTTGGAATACTAATGTTCACATTTTCTATTCGATTTGCCCGTGATCTTTGGGTAGCTTAGGCTTAATTCTGAATTCTGGCTCATGAATTCTATTTTGTTAATTTTTGGTAATTAGTGTAAATCCGTTAGTTGCTCCTATAATTTTACTACTAGTTAAATTCATTTGCTGTAAAGCCTCATTATCTAATAGCAAATAAGATTTATTCGATAGCATTTTTTGTAGAAGTGGCACAGTTGTAGCAGTTACCTTGCAATCGCTATAAAAATCTAAACTGGGACGGCCATAAGCAAAAGAAGTATAAATTTGTGTTCCTGGTGAAACATTTGCCCGAATTAATGCTGCTACTGGTTTAACTGGAAAAGCTTCCTTTAATTCCCAAATCCAAGATTGCGAACTTACCAACAGGGTTAACACTAAATACATCCCTGTAAATAACACTGGAATAAAGTTGCGATCGCGCTGTTTAACTAGCCATGCTGCGATGCCCATACTTATTACCAAAACAATGCTCATGACTATCAAAATAGGCTCTTTCTTAATAAAAAAGTAAACACAACCTCCTAAACCAGCAATAGAAATAATAGCTAGAAATATTGTCCAGCTTCGCACTCGGAAATGCCCATTCTGCCAAACTTCACTCAAATTAGCACCAATCGCCAAGGCTAAAAATGGATATACAGGCATGACATACCACGGAAGCTTAGTTCTCATAAAAGAAATAGTTCCCAAGTAAATAATTGTGGTCAAAAGAACTAGAGAACCCCAAGTTTCATAACGTTTTTTCCAAGCTAGATAAAGCCCTCCAGGTAAAAATAACAGCCAGGGAAAACCATATTTGAGTAATTCTAATAAATAGTACCAAACAGGCCCACTATTACCTTCAACAGTTTGTGTAAGGCGGTCAAAAGCTTGTGCTTGAAAATGCACCTCTAAAAAAGTATTACCATAATGTTGCCATTGAGCAATATACCAAGCGATCGCAGGAGCATTTCCTAATAAAATTCCTACCCATAAATAGGGACTTTTCAACAAAGCTAATTGCCGATCTGCAAGCAAAAATAAACAGGCGATCGCCCCCAATAGTAAAACTATCGTTCCCTTAGTAAGAATAATTAACCCCAGACAAAATCCCACGCCTAGAGCATATTTTCGGTTCTGACGTGCCTTCAAAAGACAAAATAACAACAGCAAGAAAAAAGAAATAGTCATCCCATCTAACATCGCCAGTCTTCCATGACGCACCACAGGCAACATTGTCAAGTAAACTAAAGCAGCAAATAGAGCAGGTAAATTTTGCTTAAAAGCCAAACGCCCCACTAAATAAAGCAAAGGCACACCTAAGGCAGTTAAAACCGCACCAGGTAAGCGTGTGGTAAACTCTTGCACTCCTCCTAGTTGGTAGCACAAAGCAATTAACCATTGCATCAAAGGCGGTTTTAATAAAAATGGTTCTCCCTGAAGGGTGGGATAAAGCCAGTTACCAGTCCGGTAAATTTCTCTGGCGACTAGAGCGTAAGTCCCTTCATCCCAGTCTCGTAAAGGGGAATTTCCCAAAAATATCAACCAGAGAACTAGAGATATTACCAGTAAGCTAAATAACCATTTTTTGGGTGCGAAAATTATAGTTCTTTTTGTGAATAGCTTTACAATATTTGGGCGATACATTTAAGGCTGATTAGGGTAGTGAATAATATTGCTAATTATGTATCTAAAATACTTACGATGAATACTTTTTTGATGGCATGAGAAAAAAACTGAATCAGCTTGGTTATCTTGGTTGGATAATTGGCGTGAGTGCCTTAATTTTGTTTGGGTGCAGCAGCTTACGACATGAGTTGTTTCAATCAAACGCTTTTGATTTAGGAATTTTTGACCAAGCAGTTTATTTAATTAGTCAAGGGCAACCGCCTATTAGTTCTTTCATAGGTTTTCATATTCTCGGCGATCATGCTGCTTGGATATTCTATCCCTTGGCTGTACTCTATAAAATCTATCCTAGTGTTTACTGGTTATTTGCTGTGCAGGCAGCTGCCTTGGCATTAGGCGCTTTGCCGACTTGGTATCTAGCCCACCAAGCTGGACTGAAAGAAAACCAAGCAATAGCGGTCGTATTTGTGTATCTCTTGCAGCCAGTGCTGTTTAATGCCAATTTATTTGATTTTCACCCAGAAGTGATAGCTATACCACTACTATTGGCGGCGGTTTTAGCAGCACGGTTAGATCGGCTAGGGTGGTTTTGTTTAAGTATTTTACCGGTCTTAGGATGTAAGGAAGTATTGCCCCTCACTGTTGCTGGGATGGGAGTTTGGTTACTGTTGTTTGAAAAGCGGCGTTTATATGGTGCGATCGCTATTTGTGCTGGTGTCGCCTGGTTTCTGATTGCTACTCAGGTAATTATTCCTTTTTTCAACAGTGCAGAAGCAATAGCAATGGTACGTTACAGCTATTTAGGTAATTCAGTTATAGACATTGCAAAAAATATAGTATTGCAGCCAGGACTGCTCGTGGGAAGGGTTTTTTCACTGGATAACCTAGAATACTTGGTTTTGCTGCTAGCACCTGTGATATGGGCGCTTTCCCCACAAGGAATAAAACCTTTAGTAGGAGCTATTCCTTGTTTGGCGCTAAATATTCTAGCTGATTACTCACCTCAAAAAAACTTGATACATCAGTATTCTGTTCCAGCGCTGCCATTCCTGGTGTTGGCTGTAATTTCCAGCCTCGCCGCAGGTAGGGGATGGCTACAAAATAAACGAGCGATTATCCTGTGGTCATTGGTGGCATTTTTATGCCTGGCAAAATTTCCCCATTTTGGAGGTAAATATTTAAAATCTCTAGATACTTGGCAAGCTACAAAACAAGCGATCGCTCAGATTCAAACTAAAGGAAGCGTTTACACCACAGCAGAGATTTCCCCGCATTTAAGCCACCGAAAATTGATTACGTTTACAACTAGCGATTCCCCACCTGCTGATTTAAATACTTACAATTATGTATTGCTCAATGTCCGTCATCCTGGCTGGTCAAATAGTCAGGAGTTTACTGCTAGCTTGGCCAATCAACTGAAAAATAATCAAGGATTTCAGTTGAAATATCAGCGTGATGATGTGTATTTGTTTGTCAAAGTCGCTTGAGCATTGGAGTAATAATTCTCATTGCTATTGATAAAAAGTCCATATATAAATCTGATTGATTGGTTAGTCGAAATATAATATTGAAGGTTGCGCGTCCGTTCTTGACAATATTAGAAATCACCGATAATCGCGCTCCATCTCACCCTGTTTTCCTTCCGGTGACATTTCGACAATTTTTCCTTTGAGTAGTTCAACTTTGCGATCGCTCAAAATGCCAGCGTCAATCATGCGCTGATATTCGTCAATCGTCCATTTAGCAACTATCACACTCATGACGATTGATTCTTCCCAATGATTCTTTATATTCTCCCATTTTAAAGGCACTTCAAATCTGATTCAGAAGACACGTCGGCAAGTATGTGATAAAACTGATACACACGGTAAAGTCATAGTCGAGTATGTAATTATGTTAAGAGTAATTTTGCTGACGTTGGCGCAGTCCGCCATAGGTATCGCTACTTTTATTATTCCTTTGACTAGCTACACCTATAATCAAGTAACTGCTACCACCACTAACTATCAAATTTCTCAGAATACTAATAATCAATCAACAGGAATAACTATTGAACGTCTAGGAATAGGTGGAGTGAAGCTTTCTATGTCTGAGGCACAAGTCAGAAAAGTTTTAGGTAAACCTGTAAAAGTAGAAAATGGTTTTGTAGCCGCTATTGGTAAAGTTCGTACTCTTAAATATGCAGGCATCACAGTTGATTTAGATGAAGGTGCTAAACCAGGTAACTTTACTGTTTATCAAATCAAAGCAACTAGTTCTAAATATTCCACCATAGATGGAATAAAAGTAGGTGACAGACAATCAAAAGTGATTAGAACCTATGGAAAAACTGAAATATCTCAAGATGGTAAAGTTACCAATTTAAATTACATAGTTGAAGAACCCAGCCCTGGAGGTTTAAATTTTTCTTTTGAAAAAGGTAAAATAACAGAAATTTTCTGTTTTTATTTGATGAATTAAGCAATTTTTATAATTAAATACTAATGCCATTTCAATTTTTCTCATAAATCTTTAGTAAATCAGACTAACTCCGCAGCTAAAAGCCTACCTTCAATTGGTTCATACTCATCTTCTAGTAACCATAACTTGGCTGCATTATAGTCATTACCAGAAAATACAATTTTATACTCCTGCGCTGGGTCATAAACTTGACAGTTATCTTGACTGTCGCAAAGCAATAAAAGAATATATGGAGGAGATAACATGGGATCTATCCATACTTCTGTAAATTCCCAATTATTCTTCACTTGGTCTTGTGCGGGGGATGACGTGGTATTGGTCGTCTGCATTGATTTTTATCTCCCCATAGTAAAGTAGAGTACGGCTACCATCTGGGCTGATTCTATAACCTATTGGCTCATTAAAAAACATTCCATAACGGTTATATCCTCGAATCATTCCAGTGAATTGCCCATTTGCTATTATGGCTTGAGTAACTATATTCATTGTAGGTTCATCGTTAAATACATGAGCGGCAAGTCCCCGTTTGAGAAGTCTTTGACTTTGAGGTGTATCTGCTATGTGCTTGGCAACTTGTCTAACGTCAAGGGTAATTTGACGATTAATTCCACTCATGATTAAGAGTTAAGTTTTTTGTATTTCCAGAATTGATGCTGAAAACACTAAATTCCAGAATTACGGTGAAAATATAACGATCGCAACCCCAGATATTTTTACACAAAAAACGGTAGAGCAATAAATACTCTACCATTTTGTAATTTTCTATTGAGATTTAATCCCAAGCTCTAAATTATACTCAACGCCTTGGAATTAAAATTACGGATGCTATTTTTGATATCGGTTTACCAAGGATTTGCCAAAATTTACAGTAGTTAATAGGATTCTCGCAGATGACTTTTCAATTTTAACTGTATTATGAAGCGCCATAGTTCACCAATCCAAAGCACTGTCGATGTTACAACAATTACACTTATCCAGTCCACCAAAGACAAAGGTACTGTTCTAAAAACGCTACCACCAAACTGAATAATCAATATCTGTCCTACAAAAATGGTAATAGCGATCGCTACAAATCCTTTATTCTTAGACAAACCTTTGAACGCAGACTGCTTTAACCCCAAGCATCGAGCATTGAACAAATTCCAAAACTGTAACATTACGAACACGCCGAAGAACACGGAAAGCTCATAAGGAGTGATTTCTCCATCTCGACGGATATAGCGTAAGAAACCAACCAGAAAAAGCAAAAATGCTAACCCAACAGTAAAAATATTCTGTGCCATTGCTTTGGTGACAATAAGGGCTTCTGGGTTACGGGGAGAGTGCTGCATGACGCTCCGATGAGGGGGTTCCGTCGCCAAAGCCAAAGCAGCAAAGGTATCCATAATTAAGTTTACCCAGAGCATTTGGGTGACAGTTAGAGGTAGCGCTACACCGATAAATGGCCCTACTAAAGCAATCCCTAACGCTACAACGTTGATTGTTAACTGAAATAGAATAAATCGTTGGATATTTTGGTAAAGCGATCGCCCCCAAACAACTGCATTTACAATACTGCGGAAAGAATCGTCAAGCAAAATAATGTCGCTGGCCTCTTTAGCGATCGCTGTACCACTTCCCATTGCCAAACCTACCTGAGCTTGCTTGAGAGCAGCTGCATCGTTTGTACCATCTCCGGTGACACCTACTACCTCACCATTCTCCTGTAATAGTTTCACCAGCCGCAGCTTATCAAGTGGTCGCGCTCTGGAAAGTACCTTTAATTGCAGCACTGCCTGACTTGCTTCTTCGTCACTCAGTTGATCAAATTGCTGACCAGTCAAATGTAAATAACCGCTATTAAAGTCATCTTCTTCTTGCCAAAGTCCAATTTGACGAGCAATTTCCTTAGCCGTCTCCGAGTTATCGCCTGTTACAACTTTGACTTGTATTCCTGCATTTAAGCAGGCTTGGATGGCATCAGGTACTTCTGGACGCAAGGGGTCTAAAATTGCCACAAACCCCAGCCAAGTCATGTCGTGAGCAATTTCGTCCAAGTTCGTCTCACTCGAATGCTGTGAGACTTCATGGTAAGCAAACCCTAGTGCCCGCATTCCTCGTCTTTGATATTCTTTAATTGCAGATGCGATCGCGGCTTTATTCTTGAGTGATTCTAGTCCTTGCTGTGTAAGAATTTGCGAACAACGTTCCAAAATTACCTCTGGCGCTCCTTTCACATAAAGCACATCCTTCCCAGTTACAGAGGA
Source organism: Nostoc punctiforme PCC 73102 (assembly GCF_000020025.1). Lineage (GTDB taxonomy): Bacteria > Cyanobacteriota > Cyanobacteriia > Cyanobacteriales > Nostocaceae > Nostoc > Nostoc punctiforme. The sequence goes on from NC_010628.1 coordinate 7,387,249, forward strand.
AATGCCAATTGTGCCCATGTATTTTTTCTGACCGCAAAAAGGCATTCGGGATTTTATTTGAAAATTACCCCGGTAAGATATGTAATCAGTATCCTGGCTATCTAGCCATAAAAGTAAAGCTCCTTCTGTAGCATTGCCAATAGGACGAGGAGTCTGCAAAGGTTTTTTCTCTAAATCAGCAGTACTATTAACTGCGATCGCCTCCGCTATTAAACCTTTCACATCTTTAAGTGCTGGCAACAGTTGAGAATTCAAACTAGGAAAATTGACTTCATATACCCGCATTTGATTTTGGGTAAGAGTGCCAGTTTTATCAGAGCAAATTACTGTAGCTGAACCAATAGTTTCACAAGCGTGCATCCGACGCACCAAATTATTGGAAGCTGCCATCTTTTTCATACTGTAGGCAAGACTGAGGGTAACACTCATTGCTAAACCTTCTGGCACAGCTACCACAATAATTGTCACAGCTACCATAAAGTAGTGCAGTAATGCTTTGGCAACAGTACTAGGTACCCAGTTATTTATAGAGCCAGGAATTAGTCCTAGAGGATAGCCTAAAGCAAGTCCAATAGTGAAAAATACTAATCCTATACCAACTGTTTTTAGCCAACTAGGAAGACTATTATTTTCCAGCCATTTTGGTGCTATAAGTTTGCTACCAGCTAGCTCCAGACCATCATAAATTACAGGTAGCCATACTCGGCTAAGTGTTACTAGCACACTAATAATTGACAGTCCGACAACATACCACTGTTGAGAACTCAGGCTTAATTCTTTAGTGACAAAACCGCGCACCAGCAAAGATATGAAAGTGAAACCAGCAAATCCAAGACCAACTACACCAATGAGTTTACTAAGTTTTTCTAGTTGATGATTAAGCGGTGTGTCTTCTGTGTTTTCGATGCTGGCAATTGCTGTTGCCAATTTACCAATTTCTGTATTATCACCAACGGCAGTAACTTCAAAATAACCTTGTCCTTGTTCAACAATCGTACTGCGATAAATTTTGTAAGCTGGGTAAGTTCCTTCTTCAATACCTTGATTCTCTGCGTCAGCTTGAGTAAGCTTTTTAACTGGTTCCGCTTCTCCAGTGATTTTTGACTGGTCAATTTCTAAAGATATTTCTTCTAAAATTTGTCCATCAGTTGGGATTTCTTCACCTTGTTCTACATATACAACATCACCAAAAACTAAATCTTTACGCTTAACAGTGGTAAAGCTGCTATCTCGGATGACTTTGATAAATACTTCGTCATAAACTTGATTGAGAATGTCAAATTCTTGACTGGCTTTATATTCGTTAAAAAAAGCGAGAGTTGTCGCTAACAAGATAGCAGCTACAATCCCTAAACCTTCAGCATATTCACCCTCAAAAATTCCGACACTAATAGCGATCGCAGCAGCAATCATCAGAATCCGAATTACTGGATCTTCAAATTTCTCTAAGAACAATTTCCATAATGGCTCTCGTTCTGGAGGAGTAAGAACGTTGGCACCATATTTTTGGCGATTGAGCTTAACTTCCTCCAAAGTTAGTCCTTGATATGGTAATTGAATCTTGTTGCCCTGACTCTTCTCATTAGTAAGCATATTCCATCCATTAAATTCTTAAAAGCTATATCAGAGCTAAATTAAACATCAACACCAGATAGATATTCAGTAATGCCATACAGAATTATGCAATGGCAGTATACAGTCGAATACCATAGCAATTATTCATTGTGAAAATAGTGAGATGTTTATTAATCTACTTTCATCAATGCACTGGCAAGGACTTATGTTTCCTAATGGCGTTATTCATCAAGATGATCTGTTCGGCATGAAATGAGGGAGGCATCAAACTGTGAATTCCATGATCAAGTCCATCGTGCATCACATCTGTTGGTAGTTGGGAATGGTCTAATCCCAAAGTGTGACCGATTTCGTGGGTGATAGTATTAGCAATCAAGTTAGACAATTGACTCAGATTCAGACTCGCTCGGTAAGAAGCATTAAGTACTTGGTCTATACGAACAGCAGCACGGTCTGTAACTTTATTATGACGGAAACTGGCAATTCCTAGATAGTCAACTGGTTCTTGATCAACAAACACATAGACATGGGTAAAGTTTTGGTTCCACTCTTTTTCATCAGGTGGTTCTGAGGTCAAAAATACATTGACACTCCTAAAAGCACTGAAGACTTTAGCAAGCGCATCTGCCATAACTTCTAGTATGGTGCTATTATCTTCAGTGCCGATAATCATGTTTGAAATATTGACCCAGACACAATGGCGAACTTCGCTGTTTTTTGCAACAATCAACCATCCACAATATGGACACACTCGCCAATTAGTTTGGATATGAGAACGGCAACCTTGACAGCGAGGTTTTGAAGGTCTATCAAGGTTAATCCGTTCCCAAATTGGGACTTGCAGCTTACGATTTGTCTTAGTTAAATTCAGGCGATCGTAGAGCGACATTTTACTTAGAGCCAGCTACCCAGCTAAAGCCAAAACGATAGTAATCGTCTGCCTCTTTATGTCCACTAAAGTATTTTTCTTCCTTTAAAATCGTAACTTCAGAGCCAATGTTGCTTACCATAGCAGCAGCACAGAAAGGTCGATTTTTATCTGGGTTATTAAGTTCCAGATAAATTTCTTCGCCATTACTGATTTTGAAAAGCATCCGACCATCCACAGACTTAAAATCGGGTGTTCCCTGATAAATTAGGGCAAAAAACATCACTCGTTTAATTGTGTCAGGTCTGTAAATGAACATATTTTCACCATCTGAGGCTGCTCCAGTACGATCATCTTTATCAAGAAAGATGTAAGGAGAAGAATTTTTGGCTCCAAAATTTCCTCCTAGAGGCTGGATGACCCCTTTTTCACCATTTACAGTTTCATACATACAGCCTAAGTCAAGGTCAGGAGCATTATTACCTCCAAGCAACTTGGAAAAGAATCCAGCGTTTTGATTGGACTGCTGATTCCAATTCAGGTTGATATGAACTGTCAGTTGCTTAGAGTTACCTGCTTTACTCAGGTCTATTTTGTGGGAATCGCCACTCTTTTGAAGTGTAATAGCCATAATTACAAGTTTGCTCAGTATTTAGGAGTAAGAGCCAGCGAGTTCACCTAAGCCATTGACATTGACACCATTGCCAATAGCTGCTAGTTTCCAGTCATCATTGTGTCGATACACTTCAGCCAAGACCATCCCAGTCATGCCCAAATACTCCTTACCAGAGAGATTATATCGAGCCAGTTCTTTGTTATTAGCTGCATTAACCAGGCGCACAAAAGCATTTTCAATTTGACTAAAGTCCTGCTTACGGGCAATGCAATCGTAAATATTGACTACGAAGACTAACTTAACAATCTGGGCAGGTATGCGCGGCAAATCAACTATAATCACTTCATCATCGCCATCACCTGCACCAGTTAAATTGTCCCCTGTGTGAGTTATGGCTCCAGACAAATGCTGAAGATTTCCAAAGTAGATAATATTCTCTTTAGCCGTTAACTTGCCATTTGCATCCAGACAGATTACAGATGCATCTAGATCATAGTTTTGACCACCGCCACCAAAATTACTAAAAAATCCACCGCCTGAACGTTTAGCCACATCCCAGCCCAGTCCACACATCATTTTGCTTAGACCAGGGGCTTCCTTAGAAAGTGAAATCCGCTGTCCTTTCTGTAAACTAATTGCCATACTCAATCTCCTAGCTAAAACGGTCTAATAAAGCTTTTAATCCACCTTGATAGCCTGAACCAACAGCATTTAAACGCCACTCTCCGTCTTTACGATAGAGTTCAGCCATAATTAATGCAGTTTCGATTGAGTAATCCTCTACTAGTAGTGTACCAAGGTAACTTTGCTAAGTAAAACCTCTAATTGGTAAAATAGCCAAAAACGGGGTGTAACATGGCAAAAAAGTACATTGTTGACTTGAATGAAGATGAAGTTTCCCAACTGCAATCGATAATTAAGAAAGGTAAGCATAAGGCAAGAACCATAAGCCGTGCAAACATTCTTTTGATGGCTTCCGAAGGAGAAACGGATCAAGCGATCGCTAGCATAGTTAGAGCGCATGTTGCAACAGTGCAACGAATACGAGAAAAATTTGTCATTGGAGGGTTAGATTTTGCTTTAAAGGATGAAGTTCATCCACCAAAACATAAAAAATTAGATGAAAAGCAAGAAGCATTTTTGATTGCAACAGCTTGTTCTAATCCGCCAGAAGGAAGAGTGCGTTGGACAATGCAATTATTAGCAGATCATTTAGTGAACGTTGGTATCATAGATTCAATCTCAGATGAAACAGTACGTCAAACTTTAAAAAAAATGAAATTAAGCCTTGGTTGAAAGAACAATGGTGTATTCCTGAAGTTAACGCAGAATATGTTTTCCGAATGGAAGATGTGCTGGATTTATACAATGAGCCTTATGATCCTAAACGCCCTGTAGTCTGCTTTGATGAACGTCCATACCAATTAGTAGAAGAAGTAAGACTTCCTTTGCCACCACAGCCAGAGCAACCTGAACGTTATGATTTTGAGTATAAACGTAACGGGACAGTAAATTTATTCGCATGTTTTCAACCCTTGGCTGGATGGCGGCATATCGAAGTTACAGAACGTCGAACTAAAGCCGATTTTGCTAAACAAATGAAAAATTTAGTAGATGTTTCCTACCGAGATGCCGATGTTATTCGTTTAGTAGTTGATAACTTGAATATTCATACACCCAATGCATTATATGAAGTTTTTCCACCAGAAGAAGCACGTCGAATTATTCAAAAGTTAGAGTTTCACTATACTCCTAAACACGCTTCTTGGTGAGCCAGTGCGTTGGGCGGGTTCCCCGACTTGAAGCAACTGGCGAACCCGAAGGGCTGAATCAGGTAGAAATCGAATTATCTGTTTTATCTCGCCAATGTTTAGAACGGCGTATTCCTAATGCAGAAACATTAACTTCTGAGATTGCCGCTTGGGAGAAAAAACGTAATCAGCAAAAAGCTAGTGTTTATTGGGGTTTTCAAACCAAAGATGCTCGCCGAAAAATGGAGCGTTTATATCCAAATTTAACATAGCAAAGTTAGCTTGGCAGACTACTAGGTCATACCGGACTACTTCTTGGTTGCTTTGAGCATTAACGACGCGCACAAAAGCATTTTGAACTTGACCAAAATTTTGCTTCCGTTCTGCGGCTTCATGAATAGTTACAGTAATAAAAATTTGATGAACATCAGCAGGAACCTTTTGCAGATTAATTTTGATGACTTCATCATCGCCATCACCTGCGCCTGTCAGATTATCTCCCGTGTGTTGAACTGACTTATTTGGATCTGGGCTGACAAGATTGTTGTAGAAAATGAAGTGGTTATCTGAAATTAGTTTTTCGTTACTCCCCACCATGAAAGCTGATGCATCTAAGTCAAAGGCGAAGCCAGTGTCCATTACTTTGACATCCCATCCAAGACCAATAAATACCTCAGTGAGTCCTGGTGCAACTTTGTCGAGTGATACACGTTGTCCTTTTGTAAGTGTAACTGCCATGATTTGGTAGACTCCTTAAATTTTTGACTAATATCAGTTATGTCTCTGCAATAAATAATTGCCTATTTGTAGCGTTCGAGAAGTGCTTGTAAGCCGCCTTGATAACCCGAACCTAAAGCGTTGAAACGCCATTAACTTCAATCATTGTGCGTCTTTTTTTTTACAAACTGACATAGCAAAACTACTTGATTTATATTGTTTTGAATTGAGTTTTTTAAGTGTTACTACCGGGACTTAAACATTTTTGAGGGATAAACAAGCCTCAAACTCATGCAAGGTAAGGGAAATACACCAAATGCTCAAAAATAACTGAAACCCAGATATATCAATACACTAAGTAAAACGATGTCAAAGTCTTTCTGGATATAGATTTGAGGCTAGGAAACACTATATTAGTTATTAAATAGCTTTTTTATCTTTCATTTATAAAGCAAGTAGTAATAACATGAAAACTTTCTATGTTACTTAGATGATTGCTATTTGACAATAAAAAAAACGGTAGAGCAATAAATACTCTACCGTTTGCTAATTTTTTATTTGAGATTTAAATCCCAAACCCTAAATCTTACTCAACGCCTTGGGGTAACAATTCCCGACGCTGTTGAGAACTAACTTGCACAACGCCATTTTCATCCACATCAACAAGGGCTGTATCGCCATCCTTGATACGACCAGACAGAATTTCTTCTGCTAGGCTATCTTCTAACAGGCGCATAATTGCCCGACGTAATGGCCTTGCGCCGTAGCTGGGACTGTAACCTTCTTGGATCAACCGATCCTTGAAGCGGTCTGTGACTTCTAAGGTGATACCCTTTTCGGTCAGGCGACCAAATACTTCCTTGAGCATAATTTCGGCGATTTGGGTCACTTCTGGCTTGCTCAATTGACGGAAAACGATAATTTCATCGAGTCGGTTGAGGAACTCTGGACGGAAGTACTGTTTGAGTTCTTCGTTGACCAAAGAGCGAATCCGGTTGTAAGTGGACTCGCTGGCATCTTCGGAGAATTCAAAGCCGATACCGCTACCGCCTTTTTCAATTACCTTAGAACCAATATTGGAAGTTAAAATCAGCAAGGTGTTCTTGAAGTCCACCGTGCGACCTTTGGCATCAGTTAACCGACCGTCTTCCAAAATTTGCAGCAGCATGTTGAATACATCGGGGTGTGCTTTTTCGATTTCGTCGAACAACACCACAGTGTAAGGTCGCCGCCGCACGGCTTCGGTCAGCTGACCACCTTCGTTATAACCAACATAACCTGGAGGGGAACCAATCAGCTTGCTGACGGTGTGACGCTCCATGTATTCGGACATATCTAAGCGGATCATCGCTTCTTCGGAACCGAAGAAGTAAGCAGCTAAGGACTTCGCCAACTCGGTTTTACCTACACCAGTAGGCCCAGAGAAGACAAAGCTAGCTATGGGTCGATTGGGATTTTTCAAACCGACACGAGCGCGACGAATTGCCCGTGAAACTGCTCTCACAGCTTCGTCCTGACCGATTAAACGCTGATGCAAGGTGTCTTCCATGTGCAGCAGCTTTTCAGATTCAGATTCGGTGAGTTTGTTCACCGGTACCCCAGTCCAAGAAGCGACAATGTGGGCAATGTCTTCTTCTGTAACTACAGGTTCTTCACCTTCTGTGCCAGTTGCATTGGTCTTGCTTTGAGCGATCGCTCGGATTTCGGCTTTGATTTCCATTTCGCGATCGCGCAATTCTCCAGCTTTGTCAAAGTCTTGAGAGCGCACTGCATCATCTTTTTCTTTTAATATCTGACGCAGTTCTTTGTCTAACTCTTTGGCTGCGGGTGGCAGCTGAGAGTTAATCAAGCGCACTCTAGAACCAGCTTCATCAACTAAGTCGATGGCTTTATCTGGGAGGTAGCGATCGCTAATGTAACGATCTGATAACTTCGCCGCCGCTACTAATGCTTCGTCGGAGATTTTCAGTTTGTGGTGTTGCTCGTAGCGTTCGCGCAAACCATATAAAATTTCAATTGTTTCATCAACTGTAGGTTCGCCAACCATTACTGGTTGGAAACGCCGCTCTAGAGCTGCATCTCGCTCGATGTGCTTCCGGTATTCATCTAGGGTTGTAGCACCGATGCACTGCAACTCACCCCTAGCCAAAGCTGGCTTGAGGATATTTGCTGCGTCAATCGCACCTTCTGCTGCACCCGCACCGATTAAGGTGTGTACCTCATCAATCACGAGAATGACATTACCCGCAGAGCGGATTTCATCCATGATTTTTTTCAAGCGTTCTTCAAATTCACCCCGGTACTTGGTTCCTGCTACGAGCAAACCAATATCCAATGTGACGACGCGTTTATCTTCCAGGATGTCAGGGACATCTTTGGTGGCAATGCGTGAAGCTAAACCTTCAGCGATCGCAGTTTTACCAACCCCTGGTTCCCCAATCAGCACTGGGTTATTTTTGGTTCGGCGACCCAATATCTGGATCACCCGCTCAATTTCCTTGGCGCGTCCCACCACTGGATCGAGCTTATTGTCTATCGCCATCTGGGTCAGGTTTGAGCCAAATTCATCCAGAGTTGGGGTTTTTGTGCGCCCGGATGAGCCGCCTGGTGAAACTTCGGCAGTTTCTCCCAACATACGGATGACTTGAGTTCTTACCTTAGATAGATCCACACCGAGGTTTTCTAGCACCCTGGCTGCGACACCTTCCCCTTCGCGGATTAGGCCCAACAGCAGATGCTCGGTGCCAATGTAGTTATGCCCCAGTTGGCGTGCTTCTTCCAAGGAGAGTTCTAAAACTCGCTTTGCCCGTGGCGTAAACGGAATTTCCACGGCAACAAAGCCCGATCCCCGTCCTATAATTTTTTCAACTTCAATTCGGGCATCTTTGAGATTGACGCCCATTGATTTCAGCACCTTGGCAGCCACTCCAGTGCCTTCGCCAATCAGACCCAGGAGGATCTGCTCGGTTCCGACAAAGTTGTGACCTAAACGGCGGGCCTCTTCTTGGGCCAGCATGATTACCTTAATGGCTTTTTCTGTGAAGCGTTCAAACATGGCATTTTTCCCATCACCTGCGGTCGTGCCGGTATGCTGATTTTAGCACAGGCAAAGCTTTTGGATGCCTGTATAACAGATTATAGACATCTTGAAGCTATGACTTTAGTTGATGGGCTAATTGTTAACTATTGACTGCTTTTATTTGGCTAGTGTACTGAGGAGCTTTAGTTCACCAGCGTTTTTGGGGTTTTTTGAGATTTATTACAAATAGCTGACTGCTTATATTGAGAGCTTATTCACTTAATCCCAAACACCTACATATACCACATACACTTTTAAATATCAAGGACAAAAAGGTTGTATATGCTTTCCTTATAGTTTATTCATTATTTATAGAATATTTAAATTTAATTAATTGCAGCAAAGTTGCTTTTTTTGCTGAAGCCGATCGCAAGCCCTTAATCCCCAACTACTTAACAAGTAAATGCCAAGAGGATTTGCTAAGGCGATCGCTGATTGTGGAATACCACTGGTCTAAAGTTGTTTGAAATTTGGAGTGTTGTAAATCGGGGAGCCAAAGGATTAGCGCATCCTCACCGTTATCTTGGTAGTAACCCCGCCGCCGTCCGGCTGTTTTGAAGCCAAATTTTTGATATAAAGATATTGCCGCCAAGTTGGAAGCTCGGACTTCGAGGGTAGCTCGCTCCATTCCGCGATCGCAAGCTGTCTTAAGGAGTGAATATAGTAAAGCCGCACCCAAACCTTGACGGTGATATTGGGGATGAACCGCCAAAATTGTAATGTGAGCTTCCTCTAAAATTGACCAAAAGCAACCCATTCCTAACAAACTAACGCTGGAAAATGGGGAGAATAAACCGAGTAAATCGCTGTTGGGGCTATCCAATTCTCGTTTGTAGCCCTCCAGAGTCCAAAGTCCGCCAAAACAGGCTTGATCTAGTTCCAGAATTGCACTGAGATTATCTGGTGTCAGTAATTTAATTTCTAAGTCTAATGAGATCACATTTATTGAATAAGATTACAAACCCTTTGTAAACTGGGAATCGGGAGACGAACTCAAAGCCCGTAATTTGAACAAGGACAACTTTTATATTTATGGTATCGACTCACCCCACTGGGGTTCAACATTCTGGAAGTCAATATTTACCTCAAAGGCGCGACACTAACCCAAATCTCTCGCCTAATCAGGAACTTTTACCGCTAACTGCTAGAGTTCATAATCATGACTCCCTAGAAATTGGTGGATGTGATGTCACAACCCTAGTTAAGCAATTTGGTTCACCCTTATATATTTTAGATGAAGAAACCTTGCGTTCAGCTTGTCAGCAATACCGAGATGCTTTCAAGCAGTACTACAAGGGCGAATCTCAAGTATTGTACGCCTCAAAAGCTTGGAATTGTTTAGCAGTTTGTGCGATCGCCGCATCAGAAGGATTAGGAATCGATGTAGTTTCTGGGGGCGAACTTTACACCGCCCTACAAGCAGGTGTTAGTCCTGAGAAAATCTACCTTCATGGAAATAATAAATCTCGTGAAGAATTAATTTTAGCGATCGAGTCTGGTGTCACCATTGTGGCGGATAACTGGTATGAGTTGCGTACCCTTGTGGAAATTGCCCAACCTGGTCAATCAATCCGCATCATGCTACGGCTAACTCCCGGTATTGAGTGTCACACCCACGAATATATTCGCACGGGACACTTAGATAGCAAATTTGGCTTTGATCCCAACGATTTAGATGAAGTATTTACCTTTGTCAGTCAACAAAGCACCCTTGACTGCGTAGGGGTACACGCTCATATTGGTTCCCAAATTTTTGAGCGCCAACCGCATCAAGATTTAGCTGCTGTTATGGTGCAATGGCTGCGGGATGCCGGAAAGTACGGTTTAAATATTACAGAGTTAAATGTTGGTGGTGGTTTAGGGATTAAGTATACAGAATCAGACGATCCCCCTAGCATTGAAGAGTGGGTGAAGGCAATTTGTGAAGTTGTCCAAGAAGCCTGTGCGGTCGAAAATCTGCCTTTGCCGAAATTACTGAGTGAACCAGGGCGATCGCTAATTGCCACAGCTTGCGTCACTGCTTATACTGTTGGTTCATCCAAAGTTATTCCAGAAATTCGTACCTACGTAGCGATCGATGGGGGAATGTCTGATAATCCTCGCCCGATTACTTACCAATCAGTTTATCGGGCAGTAGTTGCCAATAAAATGTCTTCTCCTGTAACTCAAACAGTCACAATTGCTGGTAAACATTGTGAATCAGGAGATATTCTGATTAAAAATGCACTACTCCCAAAGACTGAACCAGGAGATATTCTCGTAGTTATGGGAACTGGTGCGTACAATTACAGTATGGCATCTAACTACAACCGCTTGCCCCGACCGGCAGCAGTTGTGGTGGCGAATGGCGAAGCGAATTTAATTTTGCAACGTGAAACTTATCAGGACTTAATTCGACAAGATAGCCTACCAGAAAGGCTGAAAATTTAGTCATTTGTCCTTGGTCATTGGGAGCCACTGCGTTGCGGTGAGGCAGTCCGGTCTTCTCCCAAAGGGAGAGGCTAGCACCAAGGGGGTTTCCCCCAGAGGAACTGCCGTAAGCGCAGCGTTAGCGAGCCTGCGAGCGTCACCCGACGGGGGGTTCGCCCCGTTAAAGCAAGTGGCGTTCATTAGCCACGAAATAATTACAAATGACTAATGACTAATGACTAATGACTAACTGTAATTAGAGGCAAAAGTGTAATCCAGATGTCATGAGAGATTGGTGGAAGCAATGGCTGATAAACCTGGGGTGGTCACAGTCCTTGCTGCTTGGGACTCTGGATATTGTGTTAGTGCTGGCGCTGACTTACATGATACTAGTTATTATTAGTGAGCGCCGAACACTATGGATGGTGCGGGGATTCATTATCTTAATGCTAGCCTCAGCACTAAGTGGCAGATTAGGACTACCTCTGCTAAGTTTTGTACTAGAAAAGTTGGTGATTGGTTGTGCTGTAGCGATGGCAGTTGCTTTACAGTCAGAGTTTAGGCGGTTTTTGGAGCAATTGGGGCGTGGCGAATTCCGCCAGTTGTTTCAACCCGATCGGCTGGCAATCCCCAAATCTGATAGTGTAATTGATGAAATTGTTGAGGCTGTTAAAGAATTGTCAAAAAACCGGATTGGAGCTTTACTAATTGTGGAAACCACAGGACCAATTGATGAGCGAGATTTTTCTGTGCCAGGAGTAAAGCTAAATGCGGAGGTTTCTAAAGAACTAATCCAGACAATTTTTCAGCCGAAAACTTTGTTACACGATGGAGCGACATTAATCCGTGGCTCACGGATCGTATCATCGGGTATAATTTTACCACTTTCGGGACGCACAGCCTCGCGCCAGTTGGGAACACGCCACCGGGCGGCAATGGGAATTACTGAGCGGGTCGAAAATTGCATTTGTGTCGTTGTATCTGAAGAAACGGGTTCCATTTCCTTAGCGGAACGGGGAACTCTAAATAGACCACTGACGATTAAGAAACTAAAAGAATCATTAGAGGCTCTTTTGTCACCAACCGTGGATAGGGAAGCTGTTGCTCCTGGTCTGTTGAGTTTTGTTCGTCGGATAGGTGGGAAGACACTAGCACTGGTTTCACGTTTACTCGGATTACCATCGACCGCTTCTCGAGAGAAAAAATGACAGCACAACAAACTAAACTGCAAGATTTGCCTACTGACTTAAAACGAGAACTATTACCGCAGCACGTTGCGGTGATTATGGATGGCAATGGTCGATGGGCTAAACGTCAGGGTCTACCTCGAATTATGGGTCATAAGCGAGGAGTAGATGCTCTTAAGGATTTACTCCGCTGTTGTCAGGATTGGGGGATTCAGGCGCTGACAGCTTATGCTTTTTCAACGGAGAACTGGAAAAGACCGCAGGAAGAAGTTGATTTTTTGATGACTCTGTTTCAAAGAGTTTTGCGCCAAGAACTGCGGGAAATGGTCGAAGAGAATGTTCAAATTAAGTTTGTCGGAAATTTGCAGGCTCTGCCACGATCGCTCCAGCAAGAAATATCCCGTTCAATGGAAGAAACCAAGGATAATCGCGGTATCCGGTTTTCAGTGGCAACTAATTATGGCGGACGGCAGGAAATTTTACAAGCTTGTCAGGCGATCGCAAAACAAGTCCAGCAAGGTCTGCTACAACCCGATGAAATTAATGAACAAGTTTTTGAGAGCCACTTGTATACAGCAGGAATTACTGACCCAGATTTGTTAATCCGCACCAGTGGAGAAATGCGCCTCTCAAATTTCCTTCTCTGGCAAATGGCTTATGGAGAAATTTACATCACTGATGCTCTCTGGCCCGATTTTGACCGGGCCGAGTTTCACCGCGCCTTATGTGCCTACCAGCAACGGGAGCGGCGGTTTGGTAAAGTTTAAAATATTACGTTTATTAAGTCGCTAAGATGCGTTAGCGAAGCTACAAGATTGGCGATCGCACTACAATTTAATAAACTCAATGATGGCTATTGATATGGTATCGATTCCTATCACCCTGGAACAACTCATTACGGCTGTGCAACAGTTGCAACCAGAGGAACGGGCAGAGGTTGCCAGAGCGTTGGTTTTAGTGGATTTACGTTCAGATTTGAGGGCTTTAATTCAAGAACTTTATGCTCAACCCCCGGTTGATGATATTACAGATGAAAATATCATGGCTGAAATTAAGGCTGTGCGCCAGCAATCTCACCAAACATGAAGTTTCGAGTAGTCATCGACACTAACATTTGGATTCGTATTTTGCTCAAAGGCCGAGTTACATTGCCCATATTGAAAGCATTTAATGAGGACAAATTCCAGTTGGTGATGAGTCAACCCCTAATGGAATAACTGCATCTAGTTTGGAATCGCCCCCGGTTAAGAGAACGGATTAATCCAAGTATTGCTATTCAACTTGAACAGCAGTTGCAGTACCGAGCAATATGGATTGAGTTGGAAACGGTTCCACCTAATTGTCGAGATCCCAAAGATTTAGCTGTACTTGCTACGGCTATTGATGGTCAAGCAGAGATTATTGTGTCTGGGGATGATGATTTACGTGCTGATGATGAGTTAAGGGCAGTAATGGCAACTTATGGCATCCGATTGCTGGGTGTTCATTTTTTTTTGAACGTGATTGCGGCTTAATTTCCCTACCTTTTTACCGTGAACTGAATTCAGCACTTCTTTATGGCCCGGAAAACACGGCTTGTTCTACATCATCCCGACTAAGAGAATACTTGAATGACCGTTGGATATCTTGTCCATTTTCCCCAGATTGGACATATCGCACTACAATTTGCTCAACGTCGAGCCATAGTTCAGCTTGCCAACTTGGCCGTTGCACATGCCAGCAATGTCTCTGGGTTTCGTCTTGTTTACAGCCTTGGTCTTTTAGCCACTGTTCAATTTGTGGCAGGGGATGATTATACAGGGGGGTATCAGAGGGAAGAAGAGGCATAGGAATTTGGGATTTTGGATTAGGAAATTTTTTAATTTTTAATTACCATAAGGGTAATTAGTTGCGATATATGGTTAATTTGCTGTTGTACAGATGGAGTTGACTGTAGCAAACGGGTTTGAAAAGCAGCATCACCACGAGTTAAACCAATGGCAACTGCTAATAACAAACAACCTACAAATGTTAACACCAGCATAAATAAAGCAAAAATTTCGCCAGATGATAAGGGGCGATCGCTCGGGTCGAGATAAGCTGATTTTGACCAATCGTGAGAACGCGAGGCGGGATGATTCAAGTCAGAGGGTGGTTGAATCACTCCAAAGCGGGAATAGCCAATTTTTAAATCGTAGCTTAACCGCCGTTCTGGATGGCTAAGGGTGGCGTAGGCTTCATTGATTTGCTGAAATTTGGGAGTGGCGATCGCAGTAGGCAAGTCTGTAGTATCAGGATGATAGCGTTTGCTCAGTTCTCGATAAGCGCGACGAATATCAATTACTGATGCCGAGGGATGCAGTCCTAGCAGGGAGTAATAAGTTGGTTTACTGCTTTGTGGCATTGCCCCGTTATGATTCACGGCTGTTTGAGTCACTTTGCTCAAAGATATTTTTTATATTTTAAATCCTTTGTGAATTGGGGAAGTGCGAAGTTTTCCGGTAAAAAATTATTTAATTTTTTATCGTCCAATAGACGAAGGCATAGAAATTGTACCTATCTTGCACGGCTTACAAGATATAGAAACTATTTTTCAAGATGAAGACTGAAGTTAAAATAAGTAAGTGAGTGTAAATAATTGTCGTTGGGATAAGGCAATAGGCAATAAGTATAAGGGTTTTAGCCTAGTTCATTTTTCTTTACATAGTTTGATTTTATTGTGCCAACTTACTTAAGCCGTAATTAGTAGTTGAGTCCCCACTAAAAATTAGGGACTTGGAATATTGACTACATTTTTATCGATTTATAAATTAAGTTCTTCTGTCAATGAATTATGAATTATGAGTTAGTAATTATTTTGAGCAATAGCTTGAAATGCTATCTCACTCCTAACTCAGTAAATCAGCACGGGGTTTAAAGGTTTCGATTTGCCGTAACTTTTCGTAGAGTTCCCGTTCTTCTTGACTAATATTTTTAGGTGTGACTATTTGAATTTCAACTAATTGATCGCCACGTTTGCCATCATCGCTGGGATAACCTTTATTCCCTAGTCGGAATTTTTGACCAGACCTAACTCCTGGGGGAATGGTCATTTTCACTGGGCCATCCAAAGTTGGTGCTTCTACCTGTCCTCCTAAAACTGCTTCGCTGGGAGTAACTGGTACTTGGCAAAGAATATTTAAACCTTCTAGCTTAAATAATGGATGAGGCTCAACGGTAATTTTTAAGTATAGATCGCCACCACCAACGCCTTGGTTTCGCAAACGGATGGTTTGGCCTGTCACCATCCCTAGTGGCATATTAACTTCTAGCGATCGCCCATCTTCTAAACGGATGCGTTCATTACCACCTTGATAAGCTTTTTCTAGTGGTAGCGTTAATCTGGCTTCTATATCTCGGCGGGTAGTGCGAGGTGGAGTGTTAACTGTATAGGCAACTTTTGTTCTGGGGGAACGAAACGGATCGCTAGTATTGCCATTACTAGACTTACTGGCCCCACTCTTATTTTTGACACCGATAACTTGATTAATAAAGCTTTCAAAGTCGGAGAATTGGCTTGGATCTACGTCTTGATTGCCGTTGCGATCGCTAGCACCACTCTGCCAAGTTTTAGCCTTTGGTGTTTGTTTGTTGCCTGCAAAGCCTTTTTGCTTCCAGTAGCGGCTAAACTGGTCGTATTGCGATCGCTTGGCTGAGTCCGAAAGGACTTCATAAGCCTCGCCGATATCCTTAAATTTTTCCTCAGATTCTTTGTTACCCGGATTCAGATCGGGGTGATATTGTCTTGCTAAACGCCGATAAACCTTTTTAATTTCCTCACCAGAAGCGTCTTTAGATACTCCTAAAATTTCGTAGTAATCGCGGAAATTCGGCAAATTTTGCATAGTTCAGTTATTTAAATTTTAAATTACTTAGTAGTTATGAATTATGAGTTAGGAGTTGAAAGATTTAATTTTAAACTTCTCACTCCTAACTCCTAACTTTTATTAAAAGTACTACAACCAATCATTGTCATCTTCATCATCCCAGTTATCTTGGTAGCTGGGACGAGATTTGCGTGGAGGACGGCTTTCATAAGAGGAAGACCGACTGTCTCGGCTATTGTCTCGGCTATTGTCTCGGCCATAGTCTCGGCTATTGTCTCGGCCATAGTCTTTACCGTAATCTCTACCATAGTCCTTACCGAATGAATCGCGTTCCCGATATGTATCTCTAGGAAATTCGCGTTCTTTATCCTTATCACCGCCAGTAAAAATGTCACGGATAGTACCTAACAAATCGTCATCTTCATCTTCAGCATAAGTCTGGCGGACTTCTCGATTTAGCTCATAGAGAGCATCTTGCAAATCGGCGTAGGCTTGATCGATACCGCGATCGCTATTTTCCTTCAGACTCTCTTTTAAGTCTCGGCAAATATTATCAATTCTTTGGCGACGGCTGCGGGCAAACTGCATACCAAATTCAAGTGCAACTTCTCTAAGTTGCCGTTCTGCTTGGAAAATCAACGCCTCAGAACGAGTCCGCTTTTCTACCCTTTCTTTCCGTTCGCGATCGACATCGGCGTATTTCTGTGCATCTTGAATCATCCGATTCACTTCTGACTCGTTCAAGGTGGAAGCGCCTTGAACGGTGATACTCTGCTCTCGCCCAGTGGTTCTATCTAAGGCTGTTACCTGTAAAATACCATTAGCGTCTATATCAAATGATACCTGAACTTGGGGAATTCCTCGTGGCGCTGGCGGGATACCATACAGCTTGAAACGTCCTAAAGACTTATTGTTTCCTGCCATTTCTCGTTCGCCCTGAACTACGTGAATTTCCACGGTATTTTGGTTATTTTCAGACGTGGAAAAAATGTCAGAACGGCGGACTGGGATGGTGGTGTTGCGCGGAATGAGTTTTTTCATCACGCCGCCGATGGTTTCCAATCCTAAAGAAAGGGGTGTGACATCCAAAAGCAGCACATCTTTGAGTTCACCTGCAAGAATTCCGGCTTGAATTGCTGCACCCACTCCCACTACTTCATCAGGATTGACATTTTCGTTAGGTTCTGTACCAATCAAGTCTCGCACTAGCTGTTTCACCATTGGCATCCGTGTAGAACCGCCAACTAAGACAACTTCTTCAATATCTCTAGGTGAAAGTCCGGCATCTTTGAGGGCGCGTTTCACTGGTGTCCGCAATCGCCCTACCAAATCACCACACAAACCTTCAAACTGGGAACGAGTTAAACGAGTTTCTAGATGTTTCGGGCCATCTTCCGTGGCGGTGATGAAGGGTAAGTTAATATCAGTAACGCTGACAGCAGAAAGTTCTATTTTGGCTTTTTCCGCAGCTTCCATCAGACGTTGTAAAGCTTGGCGATCGCGTCTTAAGTCTATTTCTTCAGTTTCCAGAAATTGCTCTGCTAACCAATCTACTATTATTTTGTCAAAGTCATTACCACCAAGTTGCGTATCTCCACTGGTAGCTTTGACCTCAAATATCCCATCGCCCACTTCTAAAATCGACACGTCAAAAGTACCGCCACCTAAGTCAAAGACTAAGATAGTTTCCGTGTCACCCCGATCTAATCCATAAGCTAAAGATGCAGCAGTCGGTTCATTGAGAATCCGCAGCACCTCTAAACCGGCAATTCTGCCAGCATCGCGGGTTGCTTGCCGTTGAGAATCGTTAAAATAAGCGGGGACTGTAATCACTGCCCCTGTGACTGGTTCACCCAAATAGCGACTAGCATCGTCTGCCAATTTCTTCAGCACCATTGCCGAAATTTCTTCTGGGGCGAAATCTTTATTAAGACGGGGACAAGCAATTTTAATATTACCTACTTCATCTTTGCGGATGGTGTAAGGTACACGCTTGGAATCTGGACTAAGTTCGGCATATTTGCGCCCAATGAAGCGTTTCACTGCAAAAAAGGTATTTTGGGGATTGAGGACGGTTTGGCGGCGTGCCATTTGCCCAACTACCCTTTCGCCTTCTTTGCTAAAGCCAACTACGGAGGGGGTTGTTCGCATTCCTTCTGCATTGGCAATCACCACCGGCTTGCCACCCTCCATAACGGCGACTACTGAGTTGGTTGTACCCAAGTCGATGCCGACTACCTTGCCCATGCGTTACTCTTCTCCTAAAGTGTCTTATGTATTTATTATGATTGGGCGGAACTACCTCTAGCTTTGTGCTATGGGATGAAAACACCTCAATGGTATAATAGTCCTCATTAAGGCAGTGAGCTAAGAAGTACGGCTAGAGGAGATAGTTGCAAGACTAGGATAGCATTGACGATGATTGCTGTGTCTAAGCAGCCTCAATTCTTGTTATCCGGTTACTTCTATGCACTGAATCTGTAAGTTGCTAAATGCACCTTAAATAAAAAATTTCTGCTTCTTTGAGTGCTTGAAAACCTTAATATTACCGCTATTTTAAACATTTGAATTTAACAAAGCGATTACAAACTTCCCTGAGTGCGATCGCGCGAGAACGCGATCCTTACATGGCAACAGCTGGACATTTTTTCGTCCAAGAATACATCCACCAGGAATTTTCCCAATGGGGGAGTGTGGAAATCCACACCTTTGAAGTTAGGGGTAAAGCTTGTAAAAACTTGATATTAAATTTGCCCTGCCAAGCCAGAGGGCAAAAAAAGGATTTGCCACCGATTTTAATTGGCGCTCATTATGATGGCGTTCCGGGAACATCTGCGGCTGATGATAATGCCACTGGTGTGGCGGTGTTGCTGGAATTGGCGAGAAAGTTTGCTGCCCAAGCTGTAAAATATCCGTTGAGGCTGGTTGCTTTCGATATGGAAGAATACGGCTTACTGGGTAGCGCTGACTATGCAGCTCTGTTGCACCAACAAAAGCAACAGCTACGCTTAATGATCTCCCTAGAAATGCTGGGTTATAAGGATTCTACGCCTGGTTCTCAAAGTTATCCCCCTCCTCTGGAACGCTTCTATCCAGATACAGGTGATTTTATTGCTTTAATTGGCAATTTGCGAACATTGCCTGACTTAATTGGCATGAGCCGTAATATTCGCAAAGCTGGCGTACCTAGTCAATGGCTACCCGTGCCGAATCGAGGTTTAATAGTTCCCCAAACCAGACTTAGCGATCATGCGCCTTTCTGGGATTTAGGTTATCCGGCAATGATGGTGACAGATACAGCATTTTTGCGAAATCCCCATTATCACAAACCTAGTGATGCGATCGCTACTTTAGATTTAGATTTTCTTAGTGGTGTATGTGAAGGGTTAGAAATTGCGATTCGGCGGTTATGAAAAATATTAGACATATCCAGAAATTAAATATGCGTTATCCAGAACGCTTGTAGAGACGTAGCAGTGCTACGTCTCTACATTATTTTTGACCGAATGCACTATGCCCAATACCCGATTTCTAATGCAGTTGTTACCAATTACTACTTTGTGACTATGAGGATTGTACGAATTGACACGAAATAATGAGGCTAATGAATGCCAAGATCAAAAAAAGAATGCCCCAAGGATATTAAAAGTACTATGCCAGAATTACACCAATCAATTGCCCAGCATTACCACGAACGGACTAAATACAACCCTGAGACTCTTGCCTCCAAAAGTCAGCAGTTAGACTGGACTAAACAGCCAGTGCCTTTCAAAGAATACAAAATTGGCTCTACTGTTGATCTCAAACCCTATATTCAAGAAAAATCAGAAGGATTTGCCAATAACCCAGATGCTCAATGGTGGCAAAGACTTTCACGATTGCTGTTTCGCAGCTATGGATTGACAGCGAGAATGCCTTCTATGGGTAGTGCGGTATATTTACGCGCTGCTCCCAGTGCCGGCGGATTGTACCCTGCTGAGGTGTATGTAGTTTCCCGTGGCACGTCGTTATTGCCACCTGGTTTGTATAACTACCAGTGTCGGACTCATTCACTGATGCATTATTGGGAAAGTGATGTTTG
Source organism: Nostoc punctiforme PCC 73102 (assembly GCF_000020025.1). GTDB lineage: Bacteria > Cyanobacteriota > Cyanobacteriia > Cyanobacteriales > Nostocaceae > Nostoc > Nostoc punctiforme. Next base: position 7,407,377 of record NC_010628.1, read on the forward strand.
GCAAACTCTCCAAGCAGCTTGTTTCTGGCATCCTTCTTTAGAAAACACTCAATTAGCAATTATTGTCACTGCGGTATTTTATCGTTCTGCCTGGCGCTATGAAGATCGGGCTTATCGCCGGATTTTTCTAGATACGGGACATCTATTGGGTAATATCGAATTGGCTGGCGCGATTACTGACTTTCGCCCTCATTTAATCGGCGGCTTTGTGGATGAATCGGTAAACGATCTGCTTTATATCGATCCGCAACAAGAAGGTGCGATCGCTGTCTTACCTCTGGCAGACTTGTTAGATGTCAATCAAAATTTGCCATTGGGATGTACTGCTTTACCTTCCGCCACCGAAACCAATTATCCCCAAATCCCCGATGGTGAATTGCTGACATATTTCCATCGACACACCCAGATTCAATCAGGTATAACTGGCAATCTCAATCTACCAGTTATCAAACAAGAAAAATCTTTAGAGGATAAATATAACTTTCCTTTCTGTTTGAAAATCCCCACCACCACTACACCTATAGACTGGGGACAAAAGCTGTCAGAACTGGAAAATACAATGTACAAGCGACGCTCTACCCGCGCTTATAATGGTGATGATTTAACTTTCGAGCAATTGAAAAGTCTACTAGATTTCACTTACCAACCGCAAAATTACATCGACCAAAGTTTAGATATTTCTCCAGACTACTTTGATTTGAATTTAATAGAAACATTTATTGCTGTTTGCGGAGTTAAAGGACTGGAGGCAGGTTGTTATTATTACGCGCCCAAAGCCCAAGAACTACGCCAAATTCGATTTAAAAATTTCCGGCGAGAGTTACATTTTCTCTGTTTGGGGCAAGAATTAGGGCGGGATGCAGCAGCAGTATTATTTCATACAGCCGATCTGAAAGCTGCGATCGCTCAATATGGCGATCGCGTTTACCGTTATTTACATCTGGATGCCGGTCATTTGGGACAGCGCCTGAATTTAGCCGCAATGCACCTAAATATAGGCGTTAGCGGTATCGGTGGATTCTTTGATGACCAAGTAAATGAAGTTTTGGGTATTCCTGCTGATGAAGCTGCTCTATATATCACTACATTGGGCCACCCAAGATAAAACGTAGATGTGCATAAGCTTACCGCAGGCTACCGCAAATTATTTGAAACACATCTAAATTAGATATAACAAGAGTTTTAAATCCAAGTCTTACCAAAACTGACTGATTTTGTACAGTTTCGCAAAAAATTGGTATAAACTCATCTATCAATTATGTTGCAAAAAGTGCCCATAATTTGATAAAAATACTGATGGGTAATATGAACTTTTTTGAAACTCATACCAATTCTAGGTGAGGCTACGCTTTATTTAGATAGGGAGATAGGGGTAATTCATAAATTGCCCCTACAGCCTGTAGTTTTGTATTGCATCACTTTTATAGGCGCATTTTCATATCACCTTTAAGCAACTTCAAGTGCCTATTAAGATGGAATAAATTATTCCAAAAAAACATCAATATTTTAACAGTGTTGTGGAGTAAAAACTTTGGTTAAGGGATGTTCAATAAGTACACTATCTAATTTTTTGGAGTGGGTAACATGAGCGCCATCGATTACAGGTATTCATGTTATCTACCCCAGAATAAATAGTTATATAGTTTTTTCTTTAGAACTTTTTAGTAAAATGCTTGTTTAATATGGATATGGATTTAGCTAATTTAATATTGCATTACTAAGTTTAGGGAAAAATGATTTTTATTTGTAACTTTTAAAAAGATTTAATTAGAATTTAGAGGATGTGTTAAAACTCATATTATTGGCATTAAAAGAAATAAATATACTGCGATATTCTCCTAAAAGGGGATGCTAAAAAAGCATTAGAGAGTACACAAGCATTTGGGTTTAAGCTTTTCAATGCGTAAATCCTGTTAATTTTATTTTGAGATTGAAGCAAATTAAATCCAGTATTTTTAAAAACTTTTTTACATAACCACTAATGCTATTTCCTGAAAATGAAAGCCAACGGCTAGAAGTACTACTTTTCTCTAAAAATCCTAATCCAATGTGGATATATAACCAGAATAATCTGCGGTTTTTAGATGTCAATGAAGCTGCTGTTATCCACTACGGCTACTCACGAGAAGAATTTTTGCAAATGCGAATGACTGACATTTTCCCTCCAGAAAATGTATCTATATTCAGAGAATATTTAGGAAAAAGGCACACTAACTTGCACTTTTCTGGACAATGGCTACATCGGCGAAAAGACGGACAGAATATTGATGTTGAAGTTGTTACACATACAATAGACTATGCTAATTACAATGCTCGATTAGTTAATATCCGAGACATTACAGAACACAAACGAATAGAAAGAACACTTCAAGAGCAAAATGAGTTTTTGCGGAGAATTTTTGAGAGTATACCATTGATGATTGCACTTATTGATACCAATGGTAAACTTCAGTGGGTAAACCAAGAATGGGAAAGTGTTTTAGGCTGGAAATTTAAAGACTTCCAAACTGGTGATGTCTTGGAAGCATTATATCCTAATGCTGAATATCGACAGGATGTGATTAATTTTATGCAGTCTGCACAACACAATTGGGCTGACTTCATAACTCAGGTTCGGGATGGTGATTTACTAGATACATCTTGGACAAATGTTAAACTTTCAAATGGTCAAATTATCACTATTGGTCAAGATATCACGGAGCGCAAGCGAACTGAACTGGCTCTAAAAGGTCAAGCCGAACGCGAGCAATTGATGCGAACTGTTGCTCAACGAATTCGTCAATCTTTGAATCTCCAAGATATTTTGAATGCAACAGTTCAAGAAGTGCGAGATTTACTTGGGGTTGATCGAGTAGTAGTTTATCAGTTTGACTCAGAAATGATCGGTACAATCATGGCGGAGTCAGTAGAACCTGGATGGAGAGTTTCTTTGGGGGTAGAGATTTATGATACGTGTTTTCAAACAGGCAAAGGAGCGGAATATTACCAAGTAAACAAACGAGCGATCGCTAATATTTATGAAGCTGGACTAACTGATTGCCATATTCGCTTATTAGAACAATTTGAAGTCAAAGCAAATTTAGTTGTACCCATTTTACTAGAAGTAAGTTCTCAAACCCCTGGCTCTCACCTTTGGGGTTTATTAATTGCTCACCAATGCTCTGGCTTTCGTGAGTGGGAAAAAAATCAATTAGATTTGCTCGATCAAGTGACAGTCCAATTAGCGATCGCAATTCAACAATCCAGCATCCTTGAGCAAGCTCAAACTGAACTTGTTCAAAGACAAAAAGCTCAAGTCAAATTAAAAAATGCCTTAGCTGAAAAAGAAGTTCTCTTAAAGGAAGTTCATCATCGAGTTAAAAATAATTTGCAAATTGTCTCCAGTTTATTACAACTCCAGTCTCAAACACTCAAAGATCCTGAAGCCATCAAAGTTCTTCGAGAAAGTCAAAACCGAATTGAGTCAATATCTTTAATTCATAAAAATTTGTACACTTCTGCTAATATTGGGCAGATTGATGTTGTCGATTATATAAGTAATTTAGCAGCAAGCCTGCTAATTTCCTATCAAATATGGCCTGAGAGAATTACTCTAGAAACTGATATAGATTCAGTGAATTTGAATGTCGATCAAGCTATTGCCTGTGGATTGGTTATTAACGAATTAGTCTCCAATGCTCTCAAGCACGCTTTTCCTAATCAACAAGTAGGTACAATCAGTATTGCTCTACGCAATATCAATAATAGTATCGAGATGACTATCCAAGATAATGGAATTGGTTTACCAGCTAATTTAGATTGGACAAATACTGATTCTTTGGGTCTGTCATTAGTATATGACTTGGTTACAGAACAGCTAGAAGGCAACATCACCCTAGAACGTAATCATGGAACAGGATTCAAAATCAAATTTAAGCAGTTAACTTTGCATCAGTAAATATCAAATGGGTCAAGCTAGGATTTTAGTTGTTGAAGATGAAGTGATTGTGGCTAGGGCTATTGCTAGCCAACTCAGTCAACTAGGTTATGTTGTTACGGGAACAGCTTCATCTGGAAAAGTTGCCATAGCTAAGGCATTGGAAACTCAACCAGAGTTAGTATTAATGGATATTATTCTTAAAGGTGAAATGGACGGTATTGCTACTGCCAGCCATATTCGCGAGCAGTTAGACGTACCTGTAATATTTTTAACTGCTTATGGTGATAATAATACTTTAGAAAGAGCCAAAATTACCCAACCTTTTGGATACATTGTTAAACCATTTACTACAAAAGATTTAAAGATAGCAATTGAAATCGGTCTTCTAAAACACCAGTTAGAGCGTGAACTCCGGCAGAATCGAGATCAGTTGGCAACCCTTTTAAACTCAATAAGCGATGCTGTAATCGCTACAAATGAGCAGGGAAAGGTGACATTTATGAATCCCGCAGCCGAGACACTAACTGGCTGGCAGCAAAAAGATGCTTTAGGAAATGAGGCAGCAAATATTTTTCATATTGTCGATGAAGCCACAGATACTATATTAGAAAACCCAGTGACAAAAGTGCTGCGAGAGCAGCAAGTTGTTTATTTAGAGGAATTCACATCTCTGATTAGAAGAGACGGAAAAAGAGTTCCAATTGGTGATAGTGCTTCGCCACTGAAGGAAGGGCCAGATAAAATAAATGGTGTAGTAGTTGTTTTCTGGGATCTTAGCGATCGCCGCCAAACAAAAGTGCTAGAGAAAGCATTAGAAAAGGAGCAAGAACTTAACCGTCTCAAATCCTTATTTATCTCTACCGTATCTCATGAGTTCCGTAATCCCCTGACTGTTATTCAAACGGCAGTAGAGCTTATAGAGATGAAAGGAGGAAATTTGACAGATGAAAAAAGAGGAATTTATTTAAAGCGAATTCAAGGTGCTGTGCAGTCTATGGAAAAACTCATGGAAGAAGTGCTGTTTGTGGGTCGAGCGGAGGCAAAAAAACTTGTATATAACCCTGCTCCACTTAACTTAGAGCAATTCTGTCTAGAGTTAATTAAAGATTTTTCTATTGTTGAAAGTAGCGAGTGTGAAGTTGTTTTTACCTGTCATAGCGATCGCACTGACGCTGTAATGGATGAAGGACTATTAAATTATATGTTCGGGAATCTCCTCTCAAATGCGATTAAATATTCTCCAAGAGGTGGCAAGATTCAGTTTAATTTAATATGCGATCCAATTGAGAAGGTAGCAATTTTTTATATTCAAGATCAAGGTATGGGCATTCCAGAAGCAGATCAAGCTAGACTTTTTGAATCATTTTACCGAGGCTCAAATGTCCAATCAATTAAGGGTACTGGGTTAGGCTTAGTAATCGTTAAAAGGTGCGTTGATGCTCACAGGGGTCAAATTAGTGTTACAAGTCAAATTGGAGTCGGTACTACATTTACAGTAATTTTGCCCTTAAATTCCGATAGCTCAAGCGAAAGCTAGAGGTAGTTTTATTTTGAGAATCAAATTGATTATGAAATAGCCTTTTCCTCTACTTATTTCAAGTACTACAAATTACACTCCTGCTCAAAAAATTGTGTTAACGATGAAATCGCAATCGCTTATTTTTCGCTAAAATTTGTCTGAAAAAGCAGTAATATCAGGGTTTTTGCGAAGAATATTTCCAGATGCTAGTATTGTTAATCGGGTTTATGTACGGGTATTCAGTATGCTTCCCATAGAGACTGTTCTCAAAGATTCAGAGCAAGTCACTCGGTTGTTTTCTCATCTTGAATTTGATGGAAAAAAGTTTAATCATCAACCAGGTAGTGTATTGGGGAGTACTGCATTGATTGCGGGAACCACGGTTGGGGCTGGAATTCTCGCCCTACCAGCCGTTACTCTGCCGTCTGGTATTGTACCATCCACATCTGGACTGATTGCTGTTTGGCTCTACGCTTTAGTTTCAGGGTTATTGGTTGCAGAAGTTACCTTAAACACGATGCGAACAGAAGGGCGTGTAAGCATAGGTTTTTTGGGAGTTGTTGAGAAAATCCTTGGTAAGCTGGGAGCGCAAATGGCTGGCGGTGCATATTTATTTATGCATTATGCTCTTTTGGTGGCATACATCACCCAAGGTGGAGAGATTTTAGGATATGCGGCAGCAAAAATCTGGAGTGTGCAGATATTACCGGCGTGGATGGGCACAACGACTTTCACGCTGTTATTTGGTGGCATTATGTATCTTGGGCGAGAAAAGTTTATTGAGAAATTAAACAGTGCCTTTGTCGGAATTGTCATCGTTTCTTTTTTTGGATTATTGTTTTTCGCAGGAAGGCACATTCAGAGTGCCCAACTCTTATTTCAGAACTGGAGTGCCCTTGGTAGTGCTATTTCAGTGATGTCTGTGGCGCTATTTTTCCAAAACGTTGTGCCGTTAGTTGTGACGCAACTTGAAGGGGATGCCGGCAAAATTCGTCAGTCTATCTTAATTGGTTCTGTGATTCCTCTAATTATGTTCTTGGCATGGAATGCCGTAATTTTAGGAAGCATCAGTCCTGATATGCAATATGGTACATCTGATGGTAGAACTGTTTTTGACCCACTGCAAATTCTCCGAGCAGGTGGTGCAGGGGAATGGTTAGGAGTGCTAGTATCTATATTTTCAGAGTTTGCGATCGTCACATCATTCATTGGATTTGTGTACGGATTGCTGGATTTGTTCGAAGATATTTTTCTTGGACAGAGCAAGCTTTCTAACCGTTTTCCCCTCTATTCACTGGTTCTTTTCCCGCCGATGACTCTCGGTACGCTCAATCCCAGCATCTTTTTTACTGCTCTAGATTACACTGGAACGTTCAGTATCTCAGTTCTGGGTGGAATAATTCCGGCGTTAATGAGTTGGAAGCAACGTCAAGAACAAGAAAACTCAGATAGCACAAATCAACTACTCGTTCCTGGTGGAAAGTTGACACTCATTGTGATGATTGGAGTGGCATTAACCATGATGGGAAGACAAATTTTAGTAATTTACACAGAGTAAAACCATAGTAAAATCCAAGGTACTATTATTGACCATCTACAACGTAAAAAGCGATCGCAACTTAGAAAACTTTATTAGTAGCACAGCGATCGCACTAGCAACCAACCAAATCGCATCTTCAGTTTTAACGTATCGCGTTTTGTGAAGCATTGTTACTGGAATGCTAACCAGTATAATAACCTGGATATTCTTTACAAAAATTCGCCGCTAATCACTCTTGGCTTTGCATCCTTTGCGTCCTTTGCGGTTCGATATCCTAAACCATGTCCACTCAACCCACAATCCAAAGTATATATACCGATGGTGCTTGCACCGGCAACCCTGGCCCTGGTGGTTGGGGAGTTGTCGTCTACTTTAGCGATGGCTCAATCCACGAAATGGGCGATGCATCGCCTCATACCACCAATAATAAAATGGAAATGCAAGCTGCGATCGCAGCTCTCCAATTTCTGCAAACATCTCAACAAGCACAACCAATCACCCTTCATACCGATAGCGAATACCTGATTAACTGCGTAACCAAGTGGGTGAAAGGCTGGAAAAAGAAAGGCTGGAAAAAGTCAGATGGTAAACCCGTCCAAAACCAAGAGCTTTTGGAAACTCTTGATGAACTCAATACCCAACAGGTAAAATGGCAACACGTCAGGGGACATTCTGGTAACATAGGTAACGAACGTTGTGATGCGATCGCTCGCACTTATGCTAGTGGCAAAATTCCTTCGCTACAACAATTTACTTCTACAAATTTTTATAAATCTTTACCTTCCACAAATGAACTAAATGTAGCAAAAGTAGCTGATTATGAAAAAAAGTCTCGAATAATTAACCAAAGTAACCAAGAAATCAGTACTTCTGCACTAGAAATAACCGTTATGGAACCATCAACTGGGCCTACTGCGGCCACTATCGATGAAAAACCGGCAGAAATGAGGGTTTCGCAACTCCGCAGCTTGGTCGAAACTCTGCGTATCGCTGACGAAATTTCAGAAAAAGGCTACTTAATCACCAGTTCTGAGTTAGCAGACTTGATGGATGTCCACGCCAGCGCTGTTACCAGTCGGGGAGATCAATGGCGCTGGCGAAACTGGATAGTGTCACGGGTACGCCGTGAAGGAAATCAAATTCTTTGGGAACTGGAACGCGGGGATCAAGTAGGAGGTGAAGAGGAATAGGGAGTAGGGAGTACTGAGTGCTGAGTTGTGAATTTTTAACTCTTCACTCTAAACTCTTCACTACTCACTCTAAACTTCCTACTCAGCACTATACTTGCGTCCTCGCCACTCGCGTGGCTTGTGGAACGCAGATAAGAAGATTCGTAGCACAGCTAGGGGATCGGCTAAAGGGGAAAGCCAGAATAACCAGCCGCCTTTAGCACTTTTGCGATCGTAGGAAGGTGCGATCGCAATTAGCATCGCAAAGCGAATCACTACTAAGAATAAATTCAGTCCCAGTAGAAGAAGTAGGGGAGCGGGTAGAGACGAGTTTAATCGCGTCTGTAGCGAGTACGAGAGTGAGGGAGAAATTAATAAAAAACTGAGGACAATTAAAAGGGGTAGACCTTGAACAGATGTGAGTAGCCATAAATCTCCCCACAACTGGGAACGAGAAGTTGCATCTTTAAGGTCAAGACTCCGCCCCCATTCCTTCCACGTCTCCATCGCCCCTTCATACATTCGTACTTTCAGCACCTTTGCGCCATCTAAAAAGCCAACTTTATACCCAAGAGTCGCAATATTTCGTGCCAAGGTGACATCATCACAAAAAGAACTACTGGCGCTGCTGTAACCACCCACAGCAGCTAAAACGGAGCGACGACACAAAAAACACTGCCCATTTGCCATCACCCGTTCAGGGTGCTCTGCATTAATGCCAGCAGGGTCAAATCGGTAAAGTAAAGTCATCAACAAAGCTGGTTGTAGCCAGCATTCCCCTGGATATTTGAGGATAAACTGGGGCGAAAGGGAAACTAAGTCATAGCCTTGTGCTTCGGCCGTCTTCACTAAACCCGCAACCAAACCAGGATGTGGTTGAATATCAGCATCCAGACCCAAAAACCACTGACTATCCTCAGAGCTATATAGAAAACCGTTATGCAATGCCCAAGGTCGCCCCACCCAACCAGAAGGTAAAGGATCATCCGTCATCACACGAAAGCGCGGATCTTTTTGCTGTGTGGCTTTTACTAAGTCGGGTGTACCATCACTGGAGTTGCTATCTACAACAAGAATTTCCCGAACTTCGTAGCTTTGCTGACTTAAACCAGCTAACAGAGGGCTAATGCGAAGCGCTTCATTCAGTGTGGGAACTACGACACTAACCTTACCTAAAAGGTCTGGCGTTGGCTGTTGCGGTTTTATTGGTGGTAGCCGTCTTGGCCCCTTTAACAAGCGCGAAAACAGAATCGCCGTTGCTGGTACTTGAATAAGTAGCAATAAAAAGGATATGGCACTTTCTACTATTAAAGCGTTGTCTACTGTTGTCAAAATACTTATCAATTAAAAGTGCGACTATACAAAATAAATGGGAATTGGGAATTGGGAATTGGGAATTGCTAACTTTCCCTATTACTCTATTCCCCATTCCGCAATTTCTAGGCTATTTCAAGGCAACTTCAACCTTTGCTACTGAGACTTCTTGGCTTACTGGTTCAACAGCAACTTGAGTAGCTGTGGTTGAACTTCTTAACCACAGCGCCACTGCGGGAACCACACCAAGGAACAAGCCGAGCAATACAGGGATGGAGAAGCCAGCAGCTAAACTTAACCCAGCGGCGAAGGCAAAGTTAGTTAAATAAACGACTAAGGGTAGATTGAGTTGCGATCGCTCTAATTTTATCGATGTGTTTCTCCACAACAAGCCTGCCACACTCATAAACAGGGCGCTAGTGCCAAACCAACCTGCATAGTTCTGGTAAGGTGTGCCAAAGAAAGCTCCTGGTTGTTCCCAATACCAAAAAGGCAGAGAAGTTTGACTCATCGCTGGCTCAAGGGCAAAATCCCAGCAAGTGAAGAGTAAAGCACCAACAGCTATAGCCGCAATATGGCGACCCCAACTGGGCTTTTGAGCCACTTTCAAACCAGTTCTCGCAATTAAATAAGACGACAGTCCAACATAGAACCAAGACAAAGGAATTGTGAAAGGAACTAGCCCTGCAATCTTATAACCCAAGCCACTCAAGTAGCTATAATCTCCAAATGGAAAACCTGTGCTGGTTCCCAGTAGTTCACTTCCTAAAGAGATAAGCATAGCCGGCAGCATAAATGCTAGCCAAGTTCCCAATCCCAGCGTCCGGTAGGCATAAATAGAGACAGCTATTGTCCCCAAAATGATATCAACTACACCGCCGCCTGCCATACTTAACTGTATGGCAGTTTCTCCAACCTGCGATAAGTTAAAAATTATGTCGGCATTAGGTATGACCAGTAGCATCCCTACCAGTCCGAAGGCTTTTGACACGATATGACCAATCAGGCATACGCGCTCAACGATAACAAGTTGTCTCATGATAATTCCTTAACAAGATGTGACACGCGGCTACTCGGCTGCTAACAGTTTACAAATGTTTAACAACATATTTAAATACTTTGTGCCGCAATTCTCTACAAACTTGTTTGGCTTTCTTGGGAAGAGCATAACAGCCGATTGATTGAAGCTAGAAGAAATATGATGATAAACCTACTAGTCTAAGCTATATATTCAAAATCTACATAATTACATCTGCAAAAAATTCTGGTTTTTTGTTCTACTGATACCCGTATGATAAAAAATTCCTTCCATGCAGGGATCTCATTGAGTGAAGAAAACTATTATAAATTAACTAAGCCCTAAAGTGAAGAATGATACATTTATGCCAGAAAATTACGCCAGGGAATACGAAGTATACCGTAATCTAGAAGTTGTCGATGAATAACTTCTAACTTAATGGCTAACAGACGGCAATTTTTAAAAGGGGTGGCGGCACTTTCTAGCTTATCTTTAGCCAGTTGTGGCTGGAGACTGGCTGAAGTCCGTGCTAATTCTAATACAAATGGTCAACGTGACCAACTTTATGTCTTTACCTGGACACAATATACTGACAACCAATTACTGAGAACTTTTAGCACCCAAACTGGTATGAAAGTGCTGGCGGATGTGTATGATTCCAATGATGTCATGTTGGCCAAGTTGCAAGCTGGAGGTGGTGGCATTTACAGCATCATTAACCCATCTGATTATATGGTGCAGAAGATGGTAAACAAAGGTTTGTTAACAGAGATAAATCACGATCGCTTAATCGGTTTAGAGAATTTATTTCCCCGATTTCAGAATCCTAGTTATGACCCCAATAACCGATATAGCATCCCTTTTAACTGGGGGACAACAGGTTTGCTTTACAATTCCGAAAAAATCAAAGATGCACCACAAGACTGGGATTACCTTTGGCAGAACCAAGAAAAACTTAATCAACGAATGACCTTGCTTAATGATGTTCGAGAAGTTATGGGTGCGACCTTACGGATGCTAGGTTATTCTTACAACTCCAAAAACGAACAAGAAATCAAACAAGCTTATGAAAAGTTAAAGGTGCTAAAACCTGCGATCGCACGTTTTGATACTGACGCTTGGCAAAATCAAATTCTGGCAGGAGATTTGCTATTAGCAATGTGCTATTCAGCAGATGCAGTAAAAATTGCTCAAGAAAACCCTAAACTCAAATATGTGATTCCTCGCAGTGGTTCTTCATTATGGACAGACACTATTGTTATTCCGAAAACAGCCCCTAATTTAGCTGGAGCTTATGCTTGGATCAACATGATTTTGCAACCAGAATTAGCAGCCCAAATCAGTCAACGCTTGAGTATTTCTACGCCTAATAGGGCTGGATTTGAGCAATTGCCAAAAACAATCCAAGACAATGCTAATTTATTTCCCGCAGAATCACTTTTAGCAAACTGTGAACGTGTTACTCCTGTAGGAGATTTTGAAGAGGTTTACGATCGCTATTGGACTCAATTAACTAGCAGTTAAAATAGTTAGGAGTTAGATTTATAAGTAATGAATATTGAAAAAAATGGGATTTCCCAAATAGAAAAATTGCCTCGCCTGCGAGGAAATTGGCTGCAACCTTTGATATTACTTGCACCATCGGGAATTTGGTTATTACTTTTGTTGGTGCTGCCAACTTTGATAATTTTCGAGTTAAGTTTAGTTGCAGACATTCGACCGGGAGATTTGGTTAATCCCAACGGATTCCAAAACTACATCCGAATATTTGACTCGCTTTACTTACAAGTAATTGTGCGATCGCTATTTTTTGCGTTGGGCACTACAATAATTTGTTTAATTTTAGGCTTCCCTGTCGCCTATTGGATTGCTCAAATAGCGCCGCTACGTTGGCGTAATTTGCTGCTATTAGGCTTTGTTTTGCCGTTGTGGACTTCTTCATTACTTCGGTCATACGCTTGGATTACAATTCTTCGTCCTACTGGTTTGTTAAACAGTTTACTCAGCACTTTAGGCTTGCCTACTTTGCAATTACTTAACCAGAGTCAAGCTGTATTTATTGGTATGAGTTACAGCTTGTTACCCTATATGGTTTTGATTTTATATGCTTCTCTCGAAAAGCTAGACAAACGGTTGTTAGAAGCGGCAGCTGATTTAGGTGCAAATCCGATGGAAACTTTTTTCCAAATTACTGTACCGCAAATTCTGCCTGGAATTACGGCTGCTTCTATGCTTGTATTCATCACAGGTTTGGGAGATTTTGTCGATCCAGAATTACTTGGTGGTGCTTCTAGTATGACGGCAGCAAGGTTAGTTTATAACCAGTTTCTTGGAGCAACCCAGAATTGGGGATTTGGTTCCGCTTTAAGTATGACGTTAATTTTGCTTGTTAGTATTGCGATCGCACTTTTAATTAAGTTTGGCGAACCTGGACCCAAACGCTAAACTTTTGGTCGCTCATTTATAATAAGGGCATCAAACGCCAGCGAGACAACGGTTATGCTCTCACCTGATCTCAAAAATGCGTTACCAACTACTGATGAACTTCCCTGTTCAGACGATACGCCAGTGGATAACGAAGATCAAAATTTTTTGCCCAACATTTTATTATTCTTACTCAACTCCATTTGGGCAAATCGTCTGGATTGGTACTTCGGTATAGATATGGGATTATATCACACCACAGGGGTAAATCCTAGAGTACCTGTAGTGCCGGATGCTTTTTTAAGTGTGGGAGTAGAACGGAAAAAGGGTGGTAAATCACGCAAAAGTTACGCCGTTTGGGAAGAAAATGGGATTGTTCCAATATTCACATTAGAAATGGTATCCCATACCCCAGGAGGTGAATACGACGAAAAACTAGATATATACAGAAAACTCGGTGTATTGTACTACGTAATTTATAACCCTGAATTTTGGCGACGCGACCAACATCAACCCTTTGAAGTGTATAAATTGATAGATGCGAGCTACCAGCTACAAATAGGTGAGCCTTATTTTATGCTAGAAGTGGGGTTAGGTATTGGGCGGCACCAGGCTGTAATTGCCGGCATACAACAGCAGTTTTTATGTTGGTATGATGAGCAAGGAAACCGCTATTTGACAGATGCAGAACAGGCACAACAGGAGCGATCGCGGGCTGAACAAGAGCGGCAAAGGGCTGAACAATTAGCGCAGTATTTACGTTCTCTAGGTGTAGATCCAAATAATTTACCTGGTAATCCGTAATTACGAATTACGAATTTTTAATGATTTACCACCATAAGCAAATCATTTAAATCATCTGCATTACTGTTAATTAACCTCTTAATTGTAGAAAGAAATTCATTTTCTAAATAAGGCTTAGTTAAGTAAGCTTTTGCACCCAATTCTTGAGCAAGTTGGCGATGCTTTTCAGAGCTGCGAGAAGTGAGAATCACCACAGGGATTTTTGCTAATTTTGGGTATTGACGGAAATTGCCCAGCAACTCAAAACCATTCATTCGTGGCATCTCTAAATCAGAGACGACAACTTGAATTTCTGGATGTAACTGCAACTTTTCTAGAGCTTCTACACCATTTTGAGCTTGTATTACTTGATAGCCCGATTTTTGTAGAGTGAGAGAGATAGTTTGGCGCAAACTAATTGCGTCATCTACTACTAAAACAACTTTTGGTGATTTATGATCTGGCTTTTGAGAATAACTGGGTTGAGTTTCTATCGTTTTTATGGAAGTAGATGCAGTAAGTAATGGCGTAGATGCAAAAGTGTCTCCCGATATCGCCAAGGCTTTTTTATTTGAGGGAGAAGCTACTGGTAACGCCATGATATCAAGTGTTGTTTGTTGGATCTCGCTAGACTTGACCAGCAACGAAGCATCAATCACTAAGATGAGATTACCATTGGGTAAACTACTACAACCATAAACGTATTTTGGCGGTGCGATCGCATTTCCTAAAGGTCTGATGACCAGTTCTTGTTCACCAATTATTTGGTCAACTTCCAAAGCAAACATTCCCTGATTTCGTCGGAGCAAAAGCACTGGATTTTTCGCTATGCTTGGGTCGTCAGTATTTGATGTGTTGTATGGAACAGCAATATTCAAGAATGAATCATTATAATTAATCAATTTTGAAAGGTGACGGAGGCTGACCATAGTCTCATCATTGCCTGTGTTCCAATGCAAGACTTGTTGACCTTCAATTTCTTTAATTTGCTGCTCAGAGGGAATCAATATTTTTTCGATACTGTCCGAAAGAAAGGCATAAATAACACCTTTAGCTTGAACTAGCATTAATTTTTCTGTAGTCATAGAAAAAGGAATTTTGAGTATGAATATTGTTCCTTGGTTGGGTAAGGATTGAACTGAAATTGAGCCATTAAGTGCGTTCATCTGAGTCCGCACAATATCTAACCCCATACCACGCCCAGAGATTTCAGTCACTTTAGCGACAGTAGAAAATCCAGGTGAAAATATCATGTCTAAAAGTTCAGGTTCTGCCAGATTAGAAGCATAACTTCTAATTTTTTCTTCAGTTTGTATGGGATAGAATTCAGCAGCTTTTCTGCGAATTCTGTCTAAATTCAATCCCTGACCATCATCCCGAACTTCGATAATAGTGTGGCTACCTTGATGATAAGTGCGGATTTCGATTAACCCTTTTTCTGGTTTTCCAAGCTCTCGGCGAAGTTTCGGAGCTTCAATCCCGTGGTCAAAAGCATTACGTACTAAATGTAATAGCGGATCGTAGAGTTTTTCTGCGATCGCTTTATCTACTAGTACCTCAGTACCAGTAAGCTTCAATTCTACAAGTTTGGCATAAACATTCCCCAACTTATTTACCATCTGGGGGAAACGATTTAGGATATTGCCCAAAGGCAACATTCGTGCTTCTACTAAGCTCTCTATCATATTAAGAGTTAAATTCTCTTGTTTGTCACTAATTTGAGCAGCTTGTGTCACGAGCAATTCAAGTGATTCTGTGGTTTCTTGTAGTTGCAGTATTTCTTCTATTGCTTCATGCAATGTTGTATGAAATTCTGTATATACATCCATTTCTAAAGAGTCAAATTTCACCGCAAAATTTTGTGTTTGTTGTGAGGCAGTATTTGATATTTGTAATGGGAGATCGCGTAATTCATTTAAAGTTTTTTGGTGTCTAGTAATTTGCCGTATTAATTGATCAATTATTTCTTTAACTTGTTCATCTTGCAAACTACGTCTTTTTTGGTAAATCAGTAGTTCTCCAGCTAAATAATTGAGGTGTTGCAGTCTTTCTGTATCTACTCGAATAAATGAAGGTTGGCGAAAGTTTTTAGTTTGAACATACTGTGTATCTTCTATTTCTTTGTTGATCTGTGTAGCTAAATCAGGCATAACTTCAATGGCTGTTTCAGTAACACCTATAGCTACCTGCTCATTTTCTGAATAATCATCATTTGGGGTTGTCACCGCTTGCTCTGCCAGGTTTTGGCTAACTTCTCCCCCCCATATTGTCTCTAGTAAATTATCAGTAGTTTGAGAAGATACAGATTTAGATATTTCTTTAAAAACTAACAGTGTTTGCAGTTTGGGAATATCAAGCCAATTTTTCTCTTCGGTAGTAACAGGAGGATAGTTTTTATATTCTTGTGCTAATCTATGAATTCGGTTTTGTAATATTTTAATGACTGAGATATAGCTGTCAGATTTATTAACAGAATTTTGAAAGTTTGTAACGGCAAATAGGATGATTAAAATTATCCCAT
Organism: Nostoc punctiforme PCC 73102; assembly: GCF_000020025.1. Taxonomy (GTDB): domain Bacteria; phylum Cyanobacteriota; class Cyanobacteriia; order Cyanobacteriales; family Nostocaceae; genus Nostoc; species Nostoc punctiforme. Next base: position 7,423,584 of record NC_010628.1, read on the forward strand.
GTCTATAAATACAAAGACTTTGGCTATCTTGTCCATCTTGAACAAAACCAAGAAATTTTTTCAGCCAATTTTCAATATAATCAAGTAGATTTTCTCTTTCTAACCTGGGAACAAGTAAATCTAAATTAAGCTCTGCTTTTGGTATTTCTATCTCGTGATTAAACCAGCCATAAATGTAGCGGATTACTTTTAGATAAAACTTGGCAGTTGTTGGATTGACAGATTCATTTTTATTGCTATCAGATGTAGTGAGAAACTGGTAAAATTGCTCTTCATTGATAACAAAGATGTCAGCAGATGAATTATTTTGTAATTTTTCGGATAACTCATTATTTGCCACTATCGTGAATTTTCGCAAAGCTAGAGAAGTTTTTCCACCAGATGTGCGATCGCCTTCTAATACTAATTTTTGTGCTTGTTGTAAATCTGCGAGGGCAATTTCAGCGATTTGCTGTACCTGGGTAGGATTTGCTTGCAGCGCTGATAGAATTGTTTGAGAAATTTCTCCCAATCCAGGCAAATTTAGAGATTCTGCTAAACCGAAAAATACCTCAGCTTGGGACTGTAATAATTCAATAAATTCGTTATTATTTGGTGGATTGTTAACAGCTTCAGCAATACTATTTAGACGTTGCTCTACTCCCACCTCAAAAACTGACTGGACAATATCAAATCCCAATTCCTCAGAAGTGGGAATATGAGCCTCATCACCAAACGCATCACCTAGCTTTTCTTGTAACTGTGAAAACACTGAAGTTGCTCGATTTAGTAGTTCTTCATCATTCACAGTGCTGCCTATTAGCTCAGTATTTAATGCTATGCTAAGACACTCATAAGCTTGTAATAAAAGTGTTTGTAATTCAGCATCAATTACTACATTTGGGTTATATAAAGCCTTAAATACATCTTCTAAAAAATGGGCTATCATCTTAATAACTTCTAGCCCAACATTAGCAGCACCACCTTTAAGTGTATGAGTAGCCCGCATTAAATTATGAACTTTGGCAGTACTATAACCTTCCGATAAGCTAAATAGTTCTTGTTCAATAATCTGTACTAATTCTGGGGCTTCAGCTAGAAAGTAGATGTATCCTTGTTCGCGAATTTCATTATCTGTAATCATATTTTTGATTTTAAATTTTAGATTTTGGATTTGTTACGTAAATTTTTGATTGATGCAATTTAATGTCAGAATTTCAGTGTTTTCTGACATCAAATCGCTTACTTTTTTTAGCGGTAATAAACCAACCTCAACAATAAGTTCCATCCAATAAAGACTTTCATCGGTTTCTTCCTCTACCAAGCTGAGTTTAGCAATGACATCCGCAGTTGACTTCCCATGACAAGCTGACTGATAGTTAGCTCCCATAGATGTTGCTGAACGGATTGACTGCTCTGCCGTTCAGCTTTGTCAAAGAGCTTCTACTAAGCGGATTACTCACAATGCTAGCTACTTTATTTCCCGCTTAAAATCTTCCTCATTCATAATCCAAAATCTAAAATCTATTTGACTTTAAACTTGCTAGCAGTTGTTAATAGCTCTTGCGCCATCCCTGATAAATCTTGAAACACAGTCGCAATTTCTTGAGATTCAGCAAAAGTTTTATTAGCAATTTCTGCTACATCTTGCATTGATTTTGTGACTGTTACAGATTGGGTCATCTGTTTTTGAGTCGCTGCGGTAATCCGCTCGATTAGCTGACTAATTTCGGCAGTTGCAGAAACGATCGCATTCAAGTTTTGGCGAGTATCATTGACAAGATTTGTACCTTCTACTACCTGCTGAATACCCGTTTCCATCGCTACTGCTACTTCTCCGGTTTCTGCTTGAATCTCCTGGACTAATTTTTCTATTTCGATAGTTGCTGCTGCTGACTGGCGAGATAAAGAACGGACTTCATCAGCTACAACTGCAAAGCCTTTGCCATATTCACCGGCACGGGTAGCTTCAATAGCCGCATTCAGAGCTAGTACGTTTGTCTGTGTAGCAAAATTACCAATCAAATTCACCACTTTGGAGATTTTTTGCGAAGATTCAGTGAGGCGTTTAATCTTCTTGCTGGTTTGAGCAACGGTTTCACGAATTCCTTGGATTGCTTTTACAGTTAAGTTCATCGCAGTATCGCCAGACTCAACAGTTTCATTGGCTTGTTGCACCGCCACTTGCACTAACTCAGCATTCGCCACCACAGCTTGAGTAGAGTCCACCATCTGTTGAATTTCGCCTAATGCTGCGGTAATTTCCTCAGATTGTTGTTGCGCCAGATTAGTCAGTCCTGCTAGGGAAGCCTCGCTATTGCTAGAAGTTTGAGCAACTTGTTGAGCAGCCCCCTGTACCTGAAGAACTATTTGCCGCAGCGCTTGCAGGGTATTATTGTAAGCATCAGCGATCGTGCCTAGTTCGTCTTCTGTAATGGGTGCGCGTACTGTTAAGTCGCCGTTGAGGGCGGGTCTAAGGGCTATGAGCAGTTGAATAGATCGTTGTTGTAGTAACTCCTTGGCTGCCTTTTCTCGTGCTGCGGCTTCTGCTAATTTGGCTGACTGCCCTTGTACTTGCTGCAAATATTCAGTCTGTTGTAATGCTAGCCCTAACTGGTTGCCAATGCGTGCTAACAAGGTGACTTCCGATTCATCCCAATCACGAGTTCCAGAATTTTGATAAGCTGCTAGCAATCCCCACAATTGTTCCCCGGCAAATACAGGAACAATTACATAAGCTTTGACTTCAAATTGCTCTAAAATTTCAATGTGACAAGGAGAATGACCTACCTGATAAATGTCATTTACAACAAAGTTCTCCCCTTGGGCATATCGACCTCCTTGAGTTTCTTGTAAGTGGGTATCTTCCCAGACAGTCTTGATATCGGGGCCTACCAGTTTTACCCAAGTGTGAGCTACTGATTCTGCAACAAATTCACCAGTCCAATTAGGGTTGAAGCGATAGACTGCGACGCGATCGCATCGCAGTAATTGTCGTACTTCTTGAGTGGTTGTTTTGAAGATTTCTTCTACATCTGAAGATTGCCGGATGCGGTTACTGATCTTGGTGACAGCTTTCTCTTGTTCCGCTATCTGAGCTAGTTTCTCAGATTTCAACCGAACTAATTCCAAATAATCTATCTGTGATTTAGCTAGGCTAAATTGCAAGCTAGTCTGAACCAAAAAAGTCACTTCCCAGGTTTCCCACTCACGGGGGCGAGAATTTTGATAAGCTGCCAGCAAACCCCACAATTTATCTCCAAAGAATATAGGAACAATTATGTAAGCTTTGGCTTCAAACTGCTCTAAAATCTCAATATGGCAAGGAGCAAGCCCTACTTGATAGATGTCATTAACAACAAAGTTTTCGCCTCTGACATACCTACCTCCCTTAGTTTCTTGTAAGTAGGTATCGTCCAAAACGGTTTTAATATCAGGGCCTACCAGTTTTGTCCAACCAGTACCTACAGACTCAGCTACAAATTCGCCACCCCAGTCAGGGTTAAAACGATAGACTGCGACACGATCGCATCGTAGTGATTGACGCAATTCTTGAGTGGTTGTTTTGAAGACGCTATCTACATCTAAAGATTGTCGGATGCGGCCTACTATCTTAGTAAAAGCTTTTTCTTGTTCAACTATTTGGGCTAGTTGCTCAGATTTCTTATGCATCTGTTCTAGATATTCGCCTTGTGAGATAGCCACACCAAATTGCAGTCCAATTTGGGTCACAAAGCTTTCTTCCCAAGGTTGCCAATCACGAGGTCCAGAATTTTGATAAGCTGCCAGCAAGCCCCATAATTTCTCTCCAGCAAATATGGGCGCAATGATGTAAGCCTTCATTTCATACTGCTCTAAAATGTCAATGTGGCATTGAGCATGACCCATTTTATAAATGTCTTTGGCCACAAAGCTTTCACCTTTGGCATAACGTCCTCCTTGGGTGTCTTGCAAGTGGCTATCTTCCCACACCATATAAAAATCAGGGCTGACCATTTTTACCCAGCCATTACCCACTGACTCAGCGACAAACTCACCACTCCAGTCAGGTTTGAAACGATAAACGGCGACGCGATCGCATTTTAGTAATTGACGTACTTCTTGAGTGGTTGTTTTAAAAATCTTATCGACATTTGATGCCCGCAGAATTTTGTCGATGACTTTAGCTACAGATTTTTTTGCTAGTATTCGCTGTTGTTCTTCTCTTTTGAATTCAAAACTCTGCAATTTGTATATGAGTTCTGTGGTAATTTGGGATAGCAGGCTAATTTCTACTTCTTGCCACTGCCGCGTTGATAAGCAATTATTTACTACCAGTAATCCCCATACTTTACCTTCTACTACAATCGGTAAACTCAAACTAGCTTTGATTTGAAATTTATCTAGGAGTTGCTTTTGATAAGGGGTAAGTTGAATCTGACTAATATCGTCAATAACTACAGGTTCTATATAGTCTTGGTTGGTATATAAACCAAAAATAATTCCGGGAATATTTTCGCCTAAAGTCGGTGTCCAACCTAGTGTTCTTGATTCTGCTAAAACATTACCTGAATCAAGAGAAGTAAACTGATAAATTAAGGCGCGATCGCAGCCTATTTTTTCTCTAATTTGCGCTACAGTAATTTTAAGTAATGTATCAATGTCTGGAGCTTGACGCAAATGAGTTGCGATGCCTTGCAACTGTCGCCGCCAAGTTTTAAATTCCTGAGATATGGCATTTAATAAAGATATTTCATTACTAGCAAGATTTGCTATATTAGCGTGTCCATTTAGATTTTCTACTTCAGATATTAGATGCTCGTTTTCATGGCTATTGCTATACAAAAATGTCATTTGATTAACCTCAAAATTTGTTATGGATAATAGAAATTTTGCAGAAAAAGATGGGGGCATCTACTTTTGGCAAATCGACTTTTTTAGACCAACCATATAGTAGAGTTCTTGGCACCAAATAATTATGTTTCTTCCAAAAGTGGATGCTCCTAAAGGATAGAGGATAAACTATTATTCGCTTACCAAGAATTAGTAATTGTCAAAAACTTCTCCCCGGTCGTCTATTTCAAATTTTCAATTATGAATCTTCCAGAGGGGAGATTGGATAATCGTTATAGCATTCAAATTAAAAATCATATCTTCGGAATCATTAATAAAGTATCCCTGTAAGAAAGGTGATATTTTAGGATAAAATAGTTCGATATTTGGGAGTTTCATTTGCTGAATATCTAGCAATTCAATATCTATAATATGTTTCACCAATAGTCCTAAATATTTACCATTGTTTTCCAGAACAATTGCCATCATTATTGAAATTAAATTTGCTCCTTGTGAAATTGGAGGATAACCTAACATTGCCTCTAAATCTACTAACCAAAGCATCTCACCACGCCAGTTATAAATACCCAAGACGCTACTGGGCATCTGTGGAACACTACATATTTCAGGTAATGGTACTTGCAACACTTCTGTGATGTGTTGTAAAGAAATAACAGCTGTATCTTTTACTCCCAAATTAAAACTTAAAAACTTTTCCTTGGTTTCCAAAGTTATTGATCCTTTATGCTTAATTGTTTATATCTAGCCACTATTTGCTTTTATGATTTGAGCTTGCAGAGGTCATATATTATATAAATAGTGATATTGACTCTTCGTTGAATTATTGCATTATCAATGAATTAATCGCTTTAAAATTACCACTAGTTCCTCTCTATCAATCGGTTTTGATAGATAACCATCAGCGCCCAACATATTACCCCAAATTTTATCTACATCACTATTTTTAGTAGAGCAAAAAACCACAGGTATTTTGCTAGTATTGGGATTATTTTTCAGTTCTCGGCAAATTTCAAAGCCACTTTTTCCTGGTAAAATTACATCAAGAAATATGAGGTCTGGCTTGTTTTTATCTATTTTGTCTTGAGCCTCTTCGCTGCTGGTGGCGCTAATTACAGAATAACCTGCCTGTTGCAAGTAACGGCTGATTATTTCCATATCTGTTAAGCCATCTTCAACAACTAAAACAGTATTCATGATAATTACCCTTTAAAATTTTTAAGAATGTAGACAAATTTAGATATACAAATTCTAGTGATTCATGAACAAAGACATGCAGTAATTACGCACAAAAGATTCACCAATTTCCTTATTAAAAAGGGAAGATAGTGGGAGTGCGCCAACGAGATTTTAAGTTTTAAATGTGTAATTTCTTACATATAAAGGACTAGAGACTAGCCCTAACCCCTTTGTCATGACCAATATTTCACAACTCAATAGGACTGCTATAAATACAAAAAGTTGTATTTATCTAATTTTGATTCAACCTTTATCTATTAACCTCAGAAAAAGTACGTAGCGGACAGAATTTAATATATATATTTGTGAATATTAAATAATTTTATCAAGAAAGAATAAAAGCATTCTTTTTCATAATTAAAGAGTAATTTTATATGTATATAATCAAACAAAATATTTAAATTTTTGCAAAAAAATAATTAAGTAGCTTTCATACTGCTACCTAATTATTCCTTCTCAATTCTGGCTTATTTTTATGTTTATGGATGTGAGAAAGTCTATAGGTTGTAAAGATTTCGTCTGGCTATTACTGAGTGATAGCCCAATGCTGAGAAATGAAATTTTTAAGCCAATCAGATTAACTGATGATTAATTATCAATAAAAATTACTCATTTTCCCTAATTACAAACCTATGTAGAACTTATATTCTATTTTTGACAAACTTAATGCAACCCAAAAAGGCTCTTTTCGCGTTGCTTATTGCCTATTACTTCTTAAACCAAGTAACTATGGCTACGCCAGGCTGCGCGAACAGAAATAAAAGCGGCTTCCTATACATTGGCTTTATTCTTCTCAATGGGGACACTCAATGTAGGTAAATATTTACGTATTATACTCATTACCTTATCAGGCGCTACGGGTTTAGTAATGAAATCTGTAGAACCGACTACTTTGGCACGAACTCTATCTAAAAGACCATCACTGCCTGTTAATATAATCACTGGTGTATTGGCAAATGCAGATATTCGCCGCAACTGAGTGCAGATTTCATAACCACTAGCAACTGGCATAATCAAATCCAAGAAAATTAGGTCTGGTTTATCTTGAATGAGGGTTGGGAGTGCTTGTACAGCATCTTGAATTTTGATAAACCTTAGTCCATTGGAAGTAATAATATCCTCTAACATTTTACAGACTTGAGGGCTATCATCCACGCAGGCGACTAATGGAGCATTCAGTTTCTTTGGTTGTGTAGTGGCAGGCTTATTGTTGACCTCAGTCACTACTAATGGCATATCAGGTACTTCCACCAATTCGATGATTCCTTTAAGAATATAAGGAAGCAACGAACGGGTGAGTGGTAGTACACTCTGCTTCATTTTCACGGCTAAATCTAAGAGAGTGAATTTACCATTGATTAAATTCACAAAGTTTTTGTAGACAGATAGACTTACCATCTGCTGGAGTTGTTCTGGTCGCCGCAAAATCGGTGCCAAATTAGGAGAAAAATTTGCTAAACCAGCGGCTGACCAAGTTTTCCATGAGTCTTGCATGTGCTTTACAGACATTTCCGCACTCGTAAAGCTCATTGGTGTTTCGAGGATAACTTCTTGGCTGCGATTGCAAGTTATAGAAGCAAAATTTCCTTGCAATGCTAGGTCAAATAGTAATTCTGCTATGGTGCTTTCGGCAATAGACTGAATCTGTTCTCTTTGAATTTTCTGTTTTTTATAAAAGATTTCTAAAAGGCGGTAATCCCAGTAATCTATTGATACGTCTTGTGAACGCAACAGCAATTTATCAACATCAATCTGAGGACAGTTTTGAGCCATGTGTCTACGCCAGCGCCGGAAGGGATGAGTGCCCCCTGTTGCCCAAACAATACGTCCCAGGCGATAATAAAAAGTCCATTGGCTACCCTTTGAACTTTTAATATTTAATTTGCCATTATATTGCAGTTGAGTACAAGTTTTAAATTCATTAACTAAATTCTTTGAAAGAAGAACTTCCGAGTGGGTCATATTTTATTCCTTATATTAAAAAGCCAGTTATTGAAAAACCCACACTAGTTGTATAGTGGTCATAAGACACATTAAAATTGATATATAGCGGTCAAAATCAATTTTATTAAAATCAAAGTATGATGGGAAAATAGCAAAACTTCTGTTAGTCTATAAGTCCGATTTCATATAGTTTGTTATCGGTAGACTTTACGAATCAAGTAGCTTACTATAGTCCACATCATTAGGATGCATTCAGTATTAACAAATTATTTTAATAATTTTAATACGGAATTATAACCGTATAAGTTCTGAATTTTTGTTTAAAATGATTAGTAATATTTAGGAATTTTTAACTTTATTTATTGAAATTGACTATGAATGTTAATAATATTTATTTAAATTTACATTTGTTAATAAAAGTTAATTAAAGCGAGCTTTTTTTAGTGAATATTATCTTTAAAAAAAAGGTGTGCTACTCAAACAAGTAGCAGCCACCTATAGAGTATTTATTTAGGAAAATGTTTTTAAGATTGGTTGTGGTTTTGATAGCTCATAACAGCTGCCCTAAGATTACTTTGGTGTTCTGAAAGAAGCCGATCGCCATCATCTTTTTCCAAACCAGTCCAGTGCATTAATAATGCTAGTTTAACCCACTTGCCACTACGTTCTAATAAAAAACCAGCAGCTTCCCGACTTAAGCCTGTGAGGTCTTGCAATATTCGTAAAGCGCGATCGCGTAACTTTTGATTTGTTACTGCCACATCCACCATACGATTACCATAAACCTTACCTAGTTTAACCATTACTCCTGTGGAAAGCATATTTAAAGCTAACTTCGTGACTGTACCAGCTTTCAGGCGAGTTGAACCGGCGATGATTTCTGGCCCTGTCAATAGGCGAATGTCAATATCGGCATCAATGCTAACTTGTTCAGCCGGAACACAGGCGATAAAAATAGTACTGGCTCCCCGTTGACGAGCTGCATGAATGGCACCGTGGACATAAGGTGTTGTCCCACCAGCAGTAATACCGACGACTACATCTAGCTGGGTAATGTGTCGCCCAGCGATCGCAGCCTCACCATCTTCGATGCTATCTTCTAAATCCTCCGAACTGCGTACCAGTGCGCCAGCACCACCAGCAATAATCCCCTGTACCAACTCTGGCGGCGTACAAAAAGTAGGTGGACACTCAGCAGCATCTAGCACTCCTAACCTACCACTTGTGCCCGCGCCAATGTAAAATAAGCGTCCTCCGTGACGCAAACGCTCTGCAGTGCTATCAATCGCTTCAGCCAACTGAACTTTCGCCGCTGCAACCGCTGCAACTGCTTTTTGATCTTCACTATTAAACAGTTCTACCAATTCCAGAGAACTGAGCTGGTCTAAGTTAAGACTGTTAGGATTTACCAGCTCGGTTAAAAGATGCCCACGTTCTTGCAAGTTTGTCATTTATCCTTATGTCCTTTGTCCGTTGTCCGTTGTCATTAGTCAGTTAGCGACCAATGACCAGTGACCAATGACCAATGACTAATGACTAATGACTAATTAAAGCAATCCTTCCAATTTGCGACGCATCTTCTCTAGTTCAGAATCAGATAATTCTGGTTCTTCTAGTGGCTGTTGATTGAGAGGGAAGGTGTCTTCAACAGTATCCTCCTTCTGGGCGTTTGCTTGCCAGTCAGTTTGTTCTACGTTCAGTTCTGGGGGAGTGACAACTAAATTGCTGTTTTCTGGGATGATTTCCCATTCATACCCAGCACTTTCGCAAAATTCCTTGATTTCCTCAGCATCGATTGGCTCTGGTGTCGGTGCGGGGAAATCCTGAGCTTCCAGCATTAGGGCAAAGCGCGTGGCATCGTCTTCTGATTCAAACATCAGAATTTTATTGCGATCGCCCTCCCGAATCGTGTGAATCCCCTCATTTTCCGTTCGAGCGTTAAAAATCAACACAAAAACACGCATTGGTGTAATCATCTGTCTTTTTTAAGGTCTATTCATATTAAAGTTCTACGTTGTACCTCAAGGAAAGTCACAAGAAGAATTTTCACTCTATTCAGATTTTCCTGAAAACGCCAAAATTATTAAGCATAAGTATTGGATCAAGCAAATACCGTAACTTAACTAATGAGGTCTTTGCTTTACTTGGCGTATCCTGGAAATGGCATACTGAATCAATGTGTCAGTTAATGCTTGTGTGTGCCAGCGACATCCGGCAATTAATACAGTGAAAGCAAATGACTAAATCTCCCCATCAAGATATTCACTCCCCCTCCCCTATCCGCAAGCGTCTGTGGTTGCTGGTGTTGAGTCGGGGTAGCATTGCCTTGAGTGGACTTTTACTGTTAGGAGTTATCATCGGTATTTGGCGGTTGTGGACTTTTGTCCAAACAGAGTTAACGCCGTTGGCACAACAAAGTCTGACTACTACACTCAACCGTCCGGTAAAACTGGGAAAAGTCACACAATTTTCGTTAACGGGAGTGCAGTTTGGCGCTTCAGCTATCCCCGCCACACCCACAGATCTAGATCGGGCGACAGTCGAATCTGTAGAGGTGGGTTTTAACCCGTTACAACTAATCTTTAACCGCCACCTCAAGCTAGATGTCACCTTAGTCAACCCAGATATTTACATTCAGCAGGATGAGCAAGGGCGCTGGGTTTCCACTAGCATCGCGTCGTCAGGTGGAGGCGGTGCAATTAAAACTGATTTGGACTACTTGCGGTTTCGTAATGCCAAGCTGGCCTTGATGCCGCAGGAGAGAGGAAGGGAGGCAGGGGAAGCAGGGGAGGGAATATCTTCTGCGTCCCCCACCTCGCCCGTAACATTTTCTCAACTTAACGGTTCTGCCCAACTTTTAGCAAACAACCAGTTAATCCGGTTTGAAGTAGGAGGGCAAGCAGACAGTGGTGGCAATATTTCCATTGAGGGAGAGACACGTTCTAAGGTGCTAGCGGGCAACTTTCAAGTGAAAGCACAAGATTTGCTGGCTGCGGATATTACTCGGTTGATTAAGTTACCAGTGAACTTACAGGCGGGTCGAGCCAATGGCGACTTGTTAATTCGGTTGACACCAGGGCAACAGACTTTATTGTATGGCAATGCGGCTGTGCAAGGGGTAACACTTCAAATACCCAAAGTCCCGCAGCTGTTGAGTAATAGCCAAGGAAATCTCCGTTTTCAGGGAACGGAGTTGCAGTTAAACAATGTTACTACCAACTACGGCAAAATTCCTGTAGTGGCTACGGGAATCATCGACACTCAAGCAGGTTTTAAGTTGGCAGGGCGTGTAAATGCGGTGAGTCTGGCTAATGCCCAGGAGACTCTGAAGGTAAAACTACCTGTGCCGATCGCTGGACAAGTACAAGCAGATTTGCAGATTACCGGATCGACTAAAGAGCCAATTATCTCAGCCTCAGTTGCCACAATCCAAACTGCCCGCATTGATAAAGTTGATTTCAATAGCATCAGTAGTAAATTTGAGCTTGTTACTAGTTCTAGTTCCTCTTTAATTACCCTAAAAGATATTCAAGGTAAAGCTAAAGTTGGTGGTGATATCACAGGCGCTGGCACAATTCAACTTGGTAAAACACCGCGACTGGATTTAAATTTCGCTGCCAAGAATGTTCCAGGGGATGCGATCGCAAAAGTTTATGAAACAACACCTGCGTTCCAAATCGGCAATGTCTCAGCTACAGCCCAATTAACTGGCGCTCCTACCAATGTCCAAACTTCGGTACAATTTCAAGCCCCTAATGGAACTTACCCTGGAACTGGCGAAGTTGCGATTGGGAGCGATCGCAATGTCTCTTTCCGTAATGTGGCTCTTAATGTCAGTGGTGGTACAGTCCGGGCAACGGGTAGTTATCTTAATGAGCGTTGGCAAGCTGTTGCTGTTGCCTCTGGTGTAAAATTAGAACCCTTTGTAGACAAAAGTCAACTACAAAATGTCTCTTTGGCGGACGCGCAGTTCAATGGTCGTCTCATCCTCTCAGGAAACACAGCACCATTTAAAATTGCCACGATTCGCACTGATGGCGCAGGAGTTCAAATTGGTGGCGGCACGGTAGCAGTTTCTAATGTCCAACTGCAAGATCAAAGTTTCTCTGCTCAACTTGTAGCTAATGGTGTGCGGTTAGGGCAAATATTGAAACAGTCTCCCCCAGCTTTAAATAATCCTTTGGCGGGTACGTTCCAAATCGCAGGTAACAGAGATAATTTCAGCCTGAAAACGCTCCGTGGCACTGGTGAGGGTAGCCTTGCTATTGGCGGTGGTAAGGTTACAGCTAAAAATATCCAAGTGGCTAATGGTGTCTATCAGGCGCAAGTTCAGGCTAAGAATGTTCCTGTGCAGCAATTGGCAAAAGTACCAAAGCAGTTTCAAGGGGCGTTAACTGGTCAGTTCGATGTAGCGGGTTCTGTTGATTCTTTTAAACCAGAAACTATTCAAGCCAGTGGTCAGGCGCGGGTAAATGTTGCGGGTGGAACTATTACAGCTAAAAATATCCAAGTGGCTAATGGTGTCTATCAGGCGCAAGTTCAGGCTAAGAATGTTCCTGTGCGCCAGTTGGCAGCAGTACCACCGCAATTTAGAGGGACGTTAACTGGTCAAGTAAACGTAGCGGGTTCTGTTGAATCCTTCCAACCTAAAGCTATCCAAGCTATGGGTCAGGTGCGGGTAAATGTTGCGGGTGGGACGATTACAGCCTCTAATATCCAAGTGGCTAATGGTGTATACCAGGCACAAGTTCAGGCAAATAATGTACCTTTGCAGCAGTTGGCAGCAGTACCACCGCAATTTAGAGGGACGTTAACTGGTCAAGCAAACGTGGCGGGTTCTGTTGAATCCTTCCAACCGCAAACTATCCAAGCTAGTGGTCAAGGACGGCTGGATGTTGCAGGTGGAACGATCGCAGCTTCTAATATCCAATTGGCTAATGGTCGCTATCAAGCTGTAGTTAATGCTGACGGTGTGGAATTAAATCGGTTCAATCAGCAATTGCGGGGGCAATTTGGCGGTCAGTTGCAATTAGCTGGCAATGTAGGATCGTCCAAGTTAGCTGATGTGCGTGCTGCTGGACAGGTGCAATTATCCCAAGGGCTTCCTGGTCTTGAGCAACCCCTCACGGCTGCGATCGCTTGGAGTGGTGAAAGGCTGACCATTGAGCGGGCAACTGCTCCCGGTTTAAGTGTGAGTGGTAGCATATTAGCCAATGCTAAAAAAGCAGGCATACCGGAAATTACTGCCTTAAATCTCAACGTCCAAGCGCAGAATTACAACTTAAAACAGTTACCGATCAATTTTCCTAATCAGGTTGCTGTGGCGGGTAGAGTCGATTTTAATGGACAAGTCACTGGTAAGCTGCCCTTGCCAAATGTGGTAGGACAAATTAATTTACGAGACTTAGTTGTTCAAGATATTGCTTTTGAGCCGTTGTTAACTGGAAACATTGATTCAGCCCAGGGACGCGGTTTAAATTTGAACTTGGCGGGTAATCGCGATCGCTTGGCCTTTAATTTAGATGCCAATAATCGCCCGAAATCCTTCTTAGTAAAATGGCAGGAAGCATCAGCCACAGGTAATGTTCAAGGGAATGATTGGGCGCTAAAAGTTGCAAATTTCCCCTTACAAATATTGAATTTAACTCCGCCACCAATTACTCGATTGGGCGCTGGTAAGATAGCTGGGTTGTTAACTGGGGATTTGCTGTTTAATCAGCAGACATTAGCAACAACGGGGAATTTAGCGATCGCTAATCCGCAAATTGGCTGGGTTAAAGGCGATCGAATAGCTGCTCAATTCCGCTACGGTAACGGGAAAGGCACACTCACCAACAGCGAATTTGTCAAAGGTAAAAGTAGCTACGCCCTTGTCGGTACGTTTGCCCAAAGCTCTAAAGGACCTCAACTACAAGGTAAACTGAACGTCAGCCAGGGAGAGATCCAAGATATTTTAGCTTTAACACAGATATTTGATTTACAAAATTTGCCAGGTGGTTCAGCAGCAATCTACGGCACAGCAGAGGATCTAAACACTACCCCCCAAGGAGTACCAAATCAACCCTTATTAACCCAAATCCAACGGTTTTCTGAAATTGAAACTTTGGTAGCAGAACAGCAAGAACAGCGACTTAACTCCACTCCAATACCAGATTTGGCAGACTTAAAGGGGACTTTCAACGGGGAAGTGGCTGTAAATACAGCTACAGCCAATGGATTATCAGTGGATTTTAATTTGAATGGACAAAACTTCACTTGGGGTAAAAAGGAAGAACGAAATCGTTATTATACTGCTGACAAAGTGATTGCCGAAGGCAACTTTGAAAATGGTGTTTTGAGTTTGCGACCTTTACGAATCGAATCTCAAAACAGGTTGGTTGCCTTTACGGGTAACGTTGGTGGTGATGAACAATCTGGCCAGTTACGGGTGAATAATTTTCCGGTGCAACTACTAAATAATTTTGTAAAACTGCCAGTTGGAATTACAGGTAATCTTAATGGTACAGCAGCTTTAGCAGGTAGCATTGCTAATCCCCAAGCTAGAGGGGAATTGCAAATTACAGACGGATTATTGAATCAGAAAGCAATAGAATCAGCAAGGGCAAGTTTCAGCTATGCCAACGGACGCTTAAACTTTGGTAGTACTGTAGCAGTTGCAGGGCCAAAACCTGTTGATATTACTGGCAGTATCCCTTATAAATTGCCTTTTGCAACCGTTGCACCAGACAGTGAACAGATCAGTTTGGATGTGAAGTTAGAAAACGAGGGATTGGGACTGTTAAACGCATTGACTAATCAAGTAGTTTTTGAAAAAGGTGAAGGAGAAGTAGACCTTAAGGTACGCGGAACATTGCAAAAACCCCAAGTTGAGGGAATTGCTACTGTTAATAATGCTACTTTTTCAGCTCAGGCATTACCAGGTAAGCTGAGACGTGTCACAGGTAAAGTACTGTTTAATTTTGACAGCATCTTAGTAGAAAATCTTCAGGGTAGATTTAGCCGTGGGAAAGTGGAAGCTGCTGGAGAAATTCCCATTTTCAACAATCAGAACGTGAGTATCACCAATCCCCTAACCGTTAATCTCGATCAGCTAGCCTTAAATCTCAAGGGACTTTACCAAGGAGGCGCTAGCGGCAATTTGCAGATTACTGGTTCTGCCCTTAACCCAGCGATTGGCGGTAAAGTAAGTTTATTTGACGGTCAGGTATTGCTGGCAGAATCTACCGATGCGACTTCATCTGCAAATAGTAGTCTCGGTGTATCACCCACAAAAGAGAATAAACAGAGTAAAGCTGAAATTGAAAATGGCAAGGGAAATGCGTTGGCTCAAGGCTTGCCGTCAGGTATCGCTAGATTTAATAATCTAGATTTAGAACTCGGTAAAAATGTCCAAATTACCCGTCCCCCTATTCTCAACTTCCGCGCCACTGGTAATCTCATCGTTAACGGCTCGATCAATCAGCCCGTACCCAATGGTACTATCCAGTTAGAACAAGGAGGGGTGAATTTATTTACTACCCAATTTAATCTTGCTCGTGGCTATAAACACACTGCAACTTTTAGTCCCTCTGAACCCCGCGACCCCAACTTAGATATTCGCCTATTTGCCAAAGTACTGGACGTAACTCAAAGTAATGACTTCGGTAAAGTAAATTCCACAGGTTTATCAGCCTTAGAGAGTGTTCGAGTCGAAGCTACTATCAACGGTTTAGCCAGCAAACTCAATGAAAATCTAGAATTAACAAGCAGTCCGTCACGTAGTCAAACCGAAATTGTTGCTCTTTTAGGAGGTGGATTTGTAGACACCCAAGGACGTGGTGACAGTACTTTGGGACTGATTAACATTGCAGGTTCGGCTGTGTTCAATAATTTTCAGTCTGCTTTTAACCAGATTGGGAGTACCTTTGGCTTAAGTGAACTGCGGATATTCCCTACCGTTATTTCTGAGAATCCCGAAGCTGGAAGGAGCAGTTCAACTTTGGAATTAGCAGCCGAGGCTGGGGTCGATATTTCTACCAAAATATCTGTTTCTAGTATTAAGATTTTGACAACAAATGATCCCTTCCAATGGGGTGTTAATTACCGGATAAACGATGAATTTCGTGTGCGTGCTTCCACTAATTTAACTGATGATAGTCGTGCAGTAGTGGAGTATCAAACGCGGTTTTAAATTATGTGTTTTATTGTGCAGACTTATTTACATTCTAATTAAGCTGCATAAAAGCTTAAAATTACGCAACAAGCAATGCCCTCAAGCACTGGTAACTAAGAATGCAAATTTTTGTATCAGTTTTCAATATTTCTGAAATTAAGTAAATATTCAGATTGTGATATTATCTCCACCCTCTTGATTGATAACTAATCGCAAAATTGATAACCCTAAAATTATCAAAAATAGGACTAAACCAATTGTGCAAGCATAGCTGATTTCTAAGTTACCAAAAGCTTGCTCATATAGGTAATAAACAATCGTTTTTGAGCTACTGAGCGGTCCCCCTTGGGTCATAATGTATACTTCTTCAAAAACTTTGGTTGCAGAAATAGCTGAAATCACCGCTACTAATGCTAAATATGGCTTCATCAAAGGTATGGTAATATCCCAATGTTTGCTGATACCATCGGAACCATCGATCGCAGCAGCTTCGTATACATCAGCAGGAATTGATTGCAACCCTGCTAAATAAATCACCATATAGTAGCCTAGTCCCTTCCACACAGTGACAGCCATAACGCTGGCCAGAGAAATTGGTATAATGCCAAAAATTTTCGCTGGGCTAGTTAGCCAAGGAATACCTTCTGGAAAAAGCCCCAAAGCTTTTAGGAATTGATTCAGTAATCCGTTTTCTGCATACAGCCATTTCCAAGCTATTCCTGCAACCACCATTGAAATCACTACTGGGGTGTAGTAGGCTGCTCTAAACCAATTCATCCCCCGCAGTTTCTGATTTACCAAAATTGCCAGCAATAAGGGAGCAATTACCAAAATTGGGACTACGCCCACAAGATATAAAAAAGTGTTTTCTAAGGTTTTCCAAAAAACTGCATCCTTCCAAAGTTTAAGAAAGTTGGCTAAACCTATCCATTGTGGCGGCTGGGCGATATCTTCATAGCTAGTAAAGCTGAGGTAAAACGCTTGCAGCGCAGGCAACAAGACTGTTAACCCCAAAAGAACCAAGGCGGGTAGTAAAAATAAATAGGGGGTAAGTCGCTGTTTGATAAAGATCCAATTTTTAGGTGTCAATTGATTCATATAAGGTCTAATAATTGTTTTTCCTTTGTCAGCAATAATTTGGGGATGTGAGTAGATTTAAGCTTCAATATTCTAAAGGCATATATTTGCAATCTGCTGTCATAACTCAGAGATAAACGACGATGGAAACTCAGCACAACCCGCCAATTGAACATCAAAATGTCCCCATAAACCACCGTGGGCTACATGAATTTTTGTATAGTTCCGATGACGAACACACTGCCATTGAGGTGAGTATAACCCCTGAGCTGGCAAACAATGGTACTGAAATCATTGGACTTGAGACTTGGAGTGCATCTGCTCAGAACGCTAAAATTGCAGGTGTTTACTCAGTATTAGATGCAGAACGCCGCGTGCAGTACATTGGCTATTCTCGAAATGTGTTACTTTCCCTAAACGGCCATGTCACCCAAAATGGTCAGCAAAAGTGTGCTTTTGTGCGCGTGCAAGCATTCAAGTTCCCCAAGCGTCAAGATATGGAAGACTTGCGAGATGCGTGGATAGCAGAACTCGAAACCACACCACCTGGTAATGCGTCCGAAAGCGAAATGTGGGCTAGTACAGTAGGGGAAGCTGCAAAGGCGGTAATGTCGGAGGCGGAACGTCAAGCATACGAGGAGAAAAAGCTAAAACTGCGGAAAGCAATGGCTGACACCACCCTTTCTAAAGAGTCAGAAACAATAGATACGAATATAGCCGAACGTCAGCGTCAACTTGAAGCTGCTGTGACAAATGATGACTGGAGTGTAATTATCGACGCACAGACCCAAGAAACCAAGTCTTAGGATGAGTGTTCAGTCTTCTTGTTATTTCCCCACTTGGATACCCCACTCTCTAAAGGGATGGGGTATTTAAGTGTAAGTGTTTAGATGAATATTTTTGCCGACGCAGCTTTAGGGATCTATCTGAAGGTAGTTTTTGACTTACCATCATTTTTTTTTATCATTTTGAAAAAAAACAATATTTGCTCCTATCGTTTAAGCAGCGTAAATTAAAAGTCATCAGGATAAATGCAGACAGAAATAACGCCAACAGGTGCAATATGAATCCATTCAAAAAAGTATCGTCTAACAATGTTGATGCAAAAGTAGTTCAAAAACCTCAGGTTGTGGAGATACAACCAGCAGCACAGAATACTTCTACTCAAGAACTGACTCGCGGACAACGCCTTGCTGATAAATTTGCCGCGCAAGTGGGTTCTTGGGGATTTCTCATTGGGCAAAGCACGGTTTTGGCCGGATGGGTTAGTATCAACTTAATGCCTGGGGTTCCCCACTGGGATCAATCACCCTTCATGATGCTTAATTTAGTGTTTTCATTTGCCTCAGCCTATACAGCACCCATCGTCTTGATGAGTCAAAATCGCCAGTCTGATACCGATCGAAGAAATGCCGAAATTGACCATCAGGTGAATTTAAGGGCTGGACAAAATATTGAACTTCTCCATGAAAAATTGGATGACTTACACACTCAGCAGCTAAATGAACTAACCCAAATTGTCAAAGAACAGCAGCGAGTTATCCACGAGCTTAAAGTAAGCCTAGTGCCTGGTTCTAAAGAGATTAAAGAATTTAAGATGAGCGTATGCCAGGAATATATGTCCAAAATGGCGCTCAATTACCTAAGCAAATTATTATTAATAAAGCTTTCAATGTTGACCAACCAATCGGGGACAATAACAAAGTTTTTGAGAAGTTAATCCGTCGATAAGTATTTAAAGTAAGTTAATAGAATAAAGTATTTGTCAACGATACATTTGGCTGACTTACATAGAAGTACTAAAAAGATATCTAACTCTGGTTAGCAAAGTAATAGAGTTATGCTGACACAGCAGAAATTGCACAAACTTGTAAACCCACAGGTGTCTGGATAATCACAGATTCCACACCAAATACTTGAGCGATCGCATTTGGTGTCAAAACTTCTTCAGGTTTACCAACTTCCCAAAGATGACCTTGTTTTAATAAAGCAATGCGAGAACTGTATCGTGCCGCTAGGTTTAGTTCGTGTAGAACTGTAACAATAGTTAATTCTTGCTGTTGATTCAGATTTTTTAGTAATTCCAATAATTGTAATTGATAGTTGATATCTAAAAAAGTTGTAGGTTCGTCTAATAATAAAACTTTTGGTTCTTGCGCTAGTGCTAAAGCTAAAAAAGCGCGTTGTCTTTCACCACCGGAAAGTTGTTCAACTAAGCGATCGCTCAATTTTTCTAGTTGCGTCTTTTTAATTGCAACTTCTACTTTCACCCAATCTTGAGCGTTTAATTCCCATTGCCACCAAGATTGATGTGGCGTGCGTCCCAAACTTACTAATTGTCGCACTGTTAAGCCCACGGGAACCGTTTGTTGTTGCGGTAATAATGCTAGTTTCTGTGCAACTATATTTGGGGGTTGGGAATGAATTGCTTTGCCATCAAGTAGAACTGTTCCTTGCTGTGGGGAAAGAATACGACTCAGCAATTTTAATAAAGTAGATTTACCTGAACCATTAGCACCAACTAAACTCAACCATTCTCCTGTTTGCAGAGTCAGATTAATGTCTTGAACAATTGGTACTGTGGTGTAACCGCCTGTGAGGTTTTGCAGTTCGAGTGGCATTTCAGCAATTTAACAATAAGAAACTTAATTTTAGAAGGTTTCCCCGATATCTGCATTAAAATTTACAAGTTTTGCGATCGCTAAACTCTCTGAATCATACCTGCTGCGATCGCTCCAAATCTTGTATTTAAGTATAATAGTGTATCACTAGGAACATATACTTCAATGCTCCTAGATTACATCTTTTTGCTGAAGTGGAATTCTACTTATTGCCGCACAGTAAGCCAAACCGAATTAACCCACGTTCATAACCGCGACGCATTAATCCCAGTGATAATGCCCCTTGAATGGTAGTCCAACCAGCATTTAGTAAACCCCAAAGCGCTTGGGGAGTGAATGCAGAATCAATTACCACATTCCAAAAGGGGGCGACAGCAGTTGACCAATCAGCAGTGCGGATATTATGTAATGGTAGTTGATGTGCGATCGCTTCATACTCTGGCAAAGAAATCACATAAGGCAAACAATACACCCGATAAATATCCTGCAAGTGCTTTTCCTCATCTGCCGTTAATGGAGATTCATCAGTTGGTCGATGACACCAAGTCACCATAATTAACTTGCCACCAGGCTTCAGTACTCGATAGCACTCCTGAAGAAACTTGGTTTTATCTGGCATGTGTTCGCCACTTTCCAGCGACCAAACCAAGTCAAAAGAATCGTCAGCAAAGGGCATTGCTTGAGCATTAGCGACTTGGAACTGTGTTCTCAGACTCAAATTAGCTTCCAATGCGCGTTCTGTTGCTCTTGCAGCTTGTACAGGACTCAATGTAATCCCTGTAGCTTTAGCATTAAACTTTTGCGCCAGGTATAAAGAACTACCGCCAATTCCACAACCCACATCTAGTATATCTTCTGCTGCTTGTACCCCTGCCCAATTAAGCAATTCTTCGATTAAATCAATTTGAGCCTGACGGCGGTCTTTTTTCTGGGTACCATCAGCGCCGTAATAGCCGTGGTGCATGTGTTCGCCCCATATCTGTTCCCACAGACCAGATGAAGCATCGTAAAATTGCTGAATTTGCTGGTAAAGTGTTGCACTCATGAAAAAAGTAGTATTGAGACGAAGTAAAATTCAAAAAAACATACTGGTAGACTACCATGTATGTTTTTAATTAAATAAGGGTATTTTTGTTCTAAGAAAGCTAAACCGGAATTAATCCTCTTTAGAAAAATTTCTCAGTTTTACCTGAACAAGCTGTTATTGCTCAAAATTATACCAACTATCCAAAAAATATACGATATCCAAGAGGTTTAAACCCAGGTTAAATCTAACTTTCTTAACCACGAATTACGAATTACGAATTACGAATTACGAATTAATTATGACTGTTGCTCGGACAATTTGTTTGGGATTTTTGGCTGTCATTGCTGTTGGTGCTATCCTGTTGATGATGCCTTTTTCGACTAGCAATGGTACATGGAATAACCTGATTGTGGCACTATTCACCTCGACATCCGCAGTTTGTGTCACAGGTTTATCAGTAGTTGATCCTGGTACTTATTTTTCCTTTTGGGGCCAATTGTTTATTGCACTATTAGCTCAGATTGGCGGTTTGGGCTACATGACAACTACCACATTTCTAATTTTGCTCATTGGTCGTAGGTTTGATATGCGGCAGAAAATAGCAATTCAACAAGCTTTAGACCGACCAGGGATGAGTGGTAGTGCCCAAGTTATCCGTTCAATTATTGCCACAACTTTAATTTTTGAAATTACAGGCACATTCTTACTTCTGCCTGCTTTCGTTCCTGAATATGGATGGAGTAAAGGGCTTTGGTTAGCCATTTTTCATAGTATCAACGCTTGGAATAATGCTGGTTTTAGTTTATTTAAAGATAACTTAATTGGCTATCAGTCATCTTTCTTAGTAGTCTTTACCATCACAATGTTAATTATCTTTGGGGGAATTGGCTATCAGGTAATTTTGGAAATGTACCTTTGGTTGCGCGATTGCCTTTTCAAAAAAAATCATAACCAAATATTTTCTCTAGATTTTAAAGTTGCAACTAGCACAACTATTATATTGTTAGTAATAGGAGTAATTGCATTCTTTTGTATAGAGATTAGAAACCCAGAAACATTTGGTTCTCTAAATTTTCGTGACCAGATATTACTAGCTTGGTTTCAATCAGTTACTCCTAGAACTGCTGGTTTTAATACCATCGATATTAGCAAAATGACTACCGCAGGTTTATTTATTACGATTGCGATGATGTTTATTGGTGCAAGTCCAGGTGGTACAGGAGGAGGCATGAAAACAACAACTCTTAGAGTCTTGACCAGTTGTACCAAGGCAATTCTTCAGGGAAAAGAAGAAGTTTTATTATACGATCGCAAAATAGCAATATCTTTAATTTTGAAAGCCGTAGGTGTGTTAGTGGGTTCAATAGCAACAGTAATTTTAGCTACTATCTTAATCAGCCTTACAGATCCAACTTTGGATTTTATTCAAATTTTGTTTGAAGTGGTATCAGCCTTCGCCACTGTGGGGCTTTCAACAGGTATTACAGGAAGTATCTCTATAATAGCAAAGCTCATCCTCATTATAACTATGTACATTGGACGAGTAGGTGTTTTACTACTGATGTCCGCAGTACTAGGAGACCCCCGCCCCACCAGAATTCACTATCCTGAAGAAAATCTCCTCGTGGGATAGTTAAGGAGTGGGAAGTGAGGAGATAATAATTTCTTGACAACTCACTAATGACTAATGACTAAACTGATAAAATATACATTGGAAGGCAAAGAATAAGATTTTTAATTCAAGTATTATAACCGTTTTTTGCCCTAAATACAGGGAGCCATTATAAGGATAAAAAGGGTGAATCTTTCATCATTAAGTTTTTTTCGCAGTTTACGTAAAGATAACCAACAATTTGCTGTGGTTGGGTTAGGTCGTTTTGGTAGATCGGTCTGTTCTACACTGCATAACTTCGGTTATCAAGTGCTGGCAACAGATATTGATGAAAAACGAGTTTCAGAAGCATTAACTGAGGGAATAGTTGGTCATGCTTTGCAATTAGATTCTACAGAACCAGCCGCACTAAAGGAAGCTGGAATTTTTGAATTTGATACTGTAATCGTAGCGATTGGCAACTACGTTCAAGAAAGCATTATAACCACCCTAAATGTGAAAGAGGCTGGCGTACCTCATGTAGTCGCCAAAGCTTCTAGCGAAGTTCACCGTAAACTATTACGGCGAGTAGGAGCAGATCATGTTGTTTTTCCTGAATATGAAGCAGGTTGCGCTCTAGCGCGTACACTTACTAAACCAGCAATCTTAGATCGATTTGATCTAGACCCAGATAACAGTATTGTAGAGTTGATTGTGCCTGATGAATTTCACGGTAGAACAATCACCGAGCTTCAACTTCGTAACCGCTACGGTTTAAATTTGCTAGCGGTGAGTCAGGATGGTAAATTTCAAATTAATCCCGATCCTACCAAGCGTTTAGAACGTGGTTCCGCAATGGTAGTTATTGGCTGCAATAAAGATATCAATCGTTTGCCGATTTAAAAAATTTAGAAGTCATTCAATTTGAGATTTTAGATTTTTCCTTAAATCCAAGTTGCGCTGTAAGCACACCAAAAGTGCTACTTAAAATCTAAAATTGGCAGAGTTAGAAGTTATTAATTTATTTCTAACTCCGAGTTTGTTTATTGTCCGGAAGTCGTTGAAGTAGATTGTGGTTCAACTGAGACAGGGTTTTCTAGTTGATTTGGCGTTTGTGGCTCAGGTGTTTGTACTACATTACTTGTTTTGTCTGGAGTCTGAGAGGGAGTAGTTGTTTGACTGGCTTGAGGCTGCTGTTGACCACTTTTTTGAGCAATTTGCTGCATTAGCTGTTCAATTTTTTCAGCTTGCTCAATGTTCCCTTGCTCACGATACTCAGTATGGGCACGTTTCAAGACTCCATTAGCTTTCTTGATGTCGCCTTGATTATATAAAGTGACTCCCAAATTATAGTAAGCTGAGGCGTTTTTAGGATTTAAGCGAATAGCTTGCCGATAAACAGAAATAGCCTCAGAAGCTTGGCCTTGAATTGCTAGCAAATTTGCCATGTTGTTATAAGCTGTGGCATTTTGAGGATCTAGCTGCAAGGCTTGACGATAAGTTGCGATCGCCTGCTCTGTTTGACCTTGTTGTTGCAAGGCGATCGCTAAGTTAAAATAAGCATTGGCATTGCTGCTATCTAAATTAATTGCTTGCTGGTATACTGCGATCGCTTCCGGTAGCTGTTCTTGTTCATACAGCACCAAACCCAGATTATACAGCGCTGCTACCTTTGTGGGATCTATCACAAGGCTTTGACGATAAGCCGTAATCGCGGCATCTTTTTGTCCCTGACGATGCAGCACTAACCCTAAGTTGTAATAAGCTTCACTAAAATTAGGATTAATCCTAATCGCCTCTGTATATTCTTGTAAAGCTACATCTAGGCGATTTTGTTCCATGAATATATTACCCAGATAATTTAGCGCAGCCCCAAGGCTAGGATCTCGCTGCAACGCCTGACGAAAGGCATATTCTGCACCCTGTAAGTCTTTGCGGTTATAGCGCGTGACTCCCTGCTGGAAAAAGCTAGCTGCTTCAAGATCCTGAGAAATTGCGGTTTCTGCTAGCAGCTTGCTTCCTGGAAAATTAGTAATCGCCGGTGCAGCTATGACCAAAAACGCAGAGAACGCAAATAGAAGTCTGAACAGGGGCTTTTTCTGAACAGAGTTTTGGTGAAATAAGGAGTGTAACCACGGCTGAGTTTGACTTTTTCTAGACAGGAGTGACATAGATGTACTTATGCTCATATCTTTATAAGTCAGAATACCCACCACAGCATGAAAAATTGCAAATCAAAAAATTAAGAATTTCTCACTCTGTGAGCATTCGACTTTTGTGAAAACACTCTTGTCCTTGCTCAGTTGCTTTACATACCGTAGTTAGTGCAATATTCTACAGGTTTTATAATCTGCTAATAAACAAATTCAAATCAACTGTTCTTTTACTTTCATGCCATCTTTCTTGACTAGATTTGACAAATTTAATTATTTAATCATGCATAAAATTAATCGTCTTGATATTGCAAGTCTCTAAAAATGGAGGGATTAAAACTTCAGCGAACCTTATTGCCCTCAAACTTGACTTAAGACTTTATGGCTTCCGGCAAAATTAGCATAGCATCACCAAAGGAATAGAAACGATACTTGGAAGCGATCGCTTCGTTGTATATATTCAATAGCCGTTCTCTGCCAATTAGCGCACTTACCAACATCAGCAAACTGGAACGCGGTAGGTGAAAATTGGTAATCAAACCATCCACCACCCGCCATTGGTAGCCGGGATAAATAAACAAGTCTGTTTTACCGCAAAATGCTTGTAAATTCCCAGATTTAGCCGCCCCTTCCAAAGCCCTTACTGCCGTTGTTCCCACAGCAATAATTCGACCGCCAGCAGCTTTGGTGGCGCGAATTTGCTCTACCGTGGCGGCGGGAACTTCAATCCATTCTTCATGCATCTGGTGGGTAGTTACGTCTTCCACTTCCACAGGGCGAAAAGTGCCTACACCAACGTGTAGCGTCACAAAAGCTTGATTGATATTGCGATCGCGCAGCTTTTGTAATAATTGTGGGGTAAAGTGTAATCCTGCCGTCGGTGCTGCGATCGCTCCTGGCTGTTCGGCATAAACTGTCTGATACTGCTCATCAGCAGCTGAGGAGGCAGTAATGTACGGTGGTAGCGGTACTTCACCAAATACCTCTAACAGTTGCACCAAAGGCTTTCCCTCTGGCACATCAAATTGCAGCAAACGTCCCCCGGTTGCTGCGTCTGTTTCTAAAACCGTAGCCGTGAGTTGTTGGCTGGTTACTGGGGAAAAATCAAGGGAGCAGGGTGAAGAGTTTTCCCCTCTGCCCCCCGCACTCCTCCCCTCTGCCTCTTTTGAATCCCCAATCCTCTGCTTTGCTTCAAAAATAATCTTCGTTCCCTGTTTGAAGCTTTTTCCTGGCTTAACTAAAGCTAACCAACAGTTATACTGCCGTTCTTCCAACAGCAACACCTGGATTTTAGCACCAGTGGTTTTATGACCATAAAGCCGAGCTGGAATAACCCTTGTATTGTTCATGACCAACAAATCACCAGAGCGTAGCAGTGCAGGCAAATCATGGAAAATATGGTGAGATGCTTCTGTTTCAGCGCCTGTAGTGGGAGAATTAACTACCAGTAACCGGGAACTATCTCTAGGAACTGCTGGGTTTTGGGCAATGAGTTCTGGAGGTAGTGTGTAGTCATAGCCTGCTACCGAGCAATCTAATTCAAAATTTTTTTCTTTGGGGCTAGATGTATCTTTCAACTTGGCTTGTACTAGTTTTTGCTTTATTTAGTATTTATACTCTCTGACAAAAAGCTGTTTTTAGCTTTCTCTTCTAAAGGAACTTTAAGGCATCTTTGCCCAATTTTGTCGCGAGGCTATAAGATTGTTACTATTAAGTAACACGGAAAAATTAACATAAAAACTGGGTAAACCTCCCCATCTAAAAACGGGGGCTTTTACCCTACCGGGAACAGGCACTGATTGACGAATATAGATATGTAGGATTGGCTTTGATCCCAAGCACCAACAAACATGGAATACTTGTACTATCTGGCAAATGCCAGTCTAACCCTGAGGGTCGTTCAACACCTGCACGCTAGACCCCAGACACCAGTTTCGTTCGTCACCGTGATTCATCAAATTGATGGCTGGGTGGTTAGGATCAAACTCAAAGGTCAAGTCTCGCCCCAAGAAGATGGCGACTTTCGGGCTTTTCTAAATGAATTAGGAATTAGCTATGAGCCACCAATGAGGGTGCAAATGGCACTTTGGAGTTTAGAAGCGGGACAATGCCCTGTGGACGTGATGCGTCGCTACCAGGTAGCGATCGTTTCTCATGGTAGTCCAGAGAGAGACGAAATCGAAGCTTTCCGGCAACAGTTTGTTCGGGGCTTAGGCTACTGCCCAGAAACTTTGGCGTAATAACATTTGGTTGTAACGCCAGCACATAATTATTGGTAATTAAGATATTTTATCCATTACCAATTAACCATTATCAATTGAAGAGTCGAAAGCTGCCAGAATGTATTCTTGCAGCTTAAACTTATATTCGGCTGTTGATGAAGTAGCAAGAGCTTCCTGAGTTGCTATAACCGCAGTCTGATTTTTTGATATCCTTTGACAGTAGACAATAGCAACATCAAATCGGCAAGAATAATCCGCCTTTTCAGGGTACTGGGCCAAGAATATTCCAGCTGTCCGTGAGATTTTTGCTTGCTTTTGTGGGGTGATGGCGCTTCTTCCCCCTGCATCCCAACTCCCTGAACTGCGGGTTTTGACTTCAACAAATGCCAATAATGAGTGCTGAGTGCTGTTAGCGGTAGCGGGGCGTTTAGCCCGTAAGGAGTGTTGAGTAAGGAGTTTTTCCCCAGTTTGTCCATCATGTTGAGCAATAATATCAATTTCCCCCCAGCGACTAGCAAAGCGACGATGGAGAATTATCCAACCAGTAGATTGCAACCATTGGGCAACTAGGTCTTCTCCTAAATGACCAATATCTGGATAATGAGATGGAGGAAGGTTAGCCATTGACGAAAAATATCATAAATTCTATGAATTCTAGGTTAAGCGATTGCACAGCAGGTTCTAAACTCGACTCATCCCGAACACAATTCGGGTTGAAGCGTCAGACTGACTATCACTTTTGGACAAATATACTCAGCTTATTCTTGTGGGGAATGATTAGCATCACCGCAACGCTCGGTTTTGCTCCAACAGCTTTGGCACTCGAATATAATAAGGAGATTTTGGTCGAGGCTGATTTTTCAGGGCGTGATTTAACAGACTCTAGCTTTACCAAAGCTAATCTTCGCCAGAGTAACTTCAGCCGAGCTAATTTGAACGGTGTCAGTTTCTTTGCAGCAAATTTAGAGTCTGCGAATTTGGAGGGTTCTGATTTAAGAAATGCCACTTTAGACTCGGCTCGTTTAGTTAGAGCAAATTTGACAAATGCACTGTTAGAGGGTGCATTTGCCGCTAATGCCAGATTTGATGGTGCAATCATTGACGGAGCAGATTTTACCGATACGCTGCTGCGTCCCGATGAACAAAAAAAATTGTGCAAACTTGCCAAAGGGACTAATCCAACCACAGGACGAGATACGCGTGACACGTTGTTTTGTCCTTAGTATTTTCTACTGGGAATTGGGCATTGGTTATTCTCCATTCCCTATTCCCCATCAACAAATATTGAGCCACTACCAACCAAGGGCCCCAATCTTTTGACAAACAATTTTCATTCCTTTGCCTGGTGAAGAATTGGCGACAAAAGGTATTTCTCCTTTCTCCTTATCCTCTTGAAGTAGCTGTCCCTCTGAACCGTAAATGGCAATGTGATTCCGAAAAAGCCGCGATTCAGAACATGATGCATCGAATGTAGTCTCGAAGATGCCATCTCCGTATATGCCATAAAGCTTGTATGTTGTGCCCTTTATAGTTTTTGTGTCCAGAGCTACGCTGTTTCCTAATTTATCATGCCCCACAGTGATATATCTTTGTACATCTTGGGCGATGGCTGCGCCAACACCTTCAGCGATCGCACTACCATTGCTCAATAAGATAGCGATCGCTCCTACCATACCGCCGATTTTAAAATACATACGGTTTCAAAATATAAGATTTGATATATTTTTACCCGCAATCAAAGTTGTTCTGGCATGGTAGAAGCACTGAAAAGTTAAATTACTGACAACTTTCACGAAGTCGGCGATCTGAATACCGCGAATGTTCACAAATCCAGGACTTATGCAAATAATAGCTAAAACCCTATAGGGGCAATTCATGAATTGTCCCTACAATCTTTAGTTTGGCCTAAGAAATAACATTGCTATAGCTCGTAAGTTTAACTCCCGATCTATCGAACGCTTTTAAACCACTCAGTAATCCCCTGAGCGATCGCATCAGCCATTTTCTTCTGTTCTTTTGGGTTCACTACCTGCTCAAATTCATCAGGATTGCTCATAAAACCCAATTCCAGTAACACCGATGGCGCAGCTGCTGGGCGTGTCAGCGCTAGGTTGTCCCAAAACACACCATAAGAAGGTTTGCCGAGTTTTTTAACAACATAGGTCTGTAAAAATATTGCCAGGCTGTGGGCTTGGGGTTGATACCAAAAAGCCGCGAATCCCTTGGTTTTTTCAGCATCGCCATCATCGGGTAGAGAGTTGTGGTGTATGGAAATAGCGATCGCAGGTTCTTCTTTACTAATAATTGCCTGACGTTCTGCTAGAGAAACCTCCTTATCGTCCTCCCGCGTCATCACTACCGTTGCTCCTCGCTTCACCAAATCGTCCCGCAGCAACTTAGATACCAGCAAATTCACATCTTTTTTTAAATATCCAGTTGGGCCACTGGCACCAGTTTCTTTACCGCCATGCCCTGGATCGAGTACAATCTTGAGATTAGCTAAAGGCTTGCGTCTTGTGTTCCCAATATTAGGCGGATGACGCAAAGCCAAAACCAGGGTTGTACCGTCGTATCTCAGCTTATATCCCCACTGTTGAGCTTTTTTGAGGTTAAAGGTGTATTTTACTTGTTCTGGAGCCTCCTGTTGCCAATCTAGCCGAGAAATTAGAGGGTCATCATCCAGGCGAATAATGTCTGTTTGGGCAGTAGTATTGTAGAGAGTGAGAGCGAGAGCTTTCTCACTTTGTTGCACGCTCACAGGTACGGGAACTTGTAAGGGGAAAAATATCTCTGTCGCACCAGGGAGTTGACGGTATCCGACACTGCGAATTATTGTTTGTGGCGGAATTGCACCAGGTAGAATGCGAGTTTCCTGACTATTAATCCAAGCGCCATAGTCTAGGCGCAACCATTCACCTTCCTTACCTGTTACTGTTGCACGTGTGCCTTTAGGCAGTGGCGTGAGTCGAGAATAATCGGTGCTTGGGCCAGTGCGAGCAACGCCTGACTCTACTGTAACCTCAGAAACCGGCAACTCTGCTCTTGAGAGGATTTGAATTTTACCAGCCCCTGGTTGAGTTATCGTCTTGCCATTGAGTGTTAGTTGAAACTGAGGTTTTCCCAGATCGGCGGCTGTAGCCACTGTGGTGCAACCTTTATAATTGCCTACGCTAAACTGGGCATGAGGCTGATTTTGTCCTGTCAGTGCTGCCAAATTATTTGGTAGTTGTGCCTGTTGGGGTTGGGGTGAAAGGGCAATTGTTTGATTAGCCAGGGTTACAGAGACATTGGCGTTAGGGGGTGCAATCGCGCTAAAACAAATTAGTTCTCCTGGTAGTCTGGCAATGTCAGCTGCGGGAGTCAAGGAATCTTTAGCAAAGGCTACCCCCTGTGGTAGTTCAGGGCTAGTGTTAACCCTTATCACCTTAATTTTAAGTTCTTGATTCTGGCGACGCACAGTAAAAAGATTCTCCCCCAACTGCAAGGGGAAACTAGGGGAAAAATGACCAGCTTTGCTGCGGTTAATTGGCTTACTATTGATCAAAACCTCACCATCTGGTGGAGCAGTCCCCAGAAAAAAGATTTTTTGGGAACTCGTCTGGTAGTTTGTCTCAGGAAAAACGACTATAAGAGATGGCTCTGCCAATGCTACGGAGGATGTGAGAATACAGCCTAATATTACTAATCCTAAAAGGTTTTTCACAGCAAATCACAGAAGATTACACCACAACAACTGTGGCACAATGACGGGATGTATTTTTAGAAGTTGTTAGAAATTCAAACTACTATGACTAAGTTTATCTTCGTAACTGGAGGCGTAGTTTCCAGTATTGGTAAGGGCATTGTAGCAGCAAGTCTAGGGCGTTTGCTCAAGTCGCGCGGATATTCGGTGTCGATTCTCAAACTCGACCCTTATATCAATATCGATCCTGGCACAATGAGCCCTTTTCAGCATGGGGAAGTATTCGTTACCCAGGATGGTGCGGAGACAGATTTAGACTTGGGGCATTACGAACGTTTTACCGATACCTCAATGTCGCGCTTGAACTGTGTGACTACTGGCTCGATTTACCAGGCAGTCATTAATAAAGAGCGACGGGGAGACTACAATGGTGGCACTGTACAGGTTATTCCTCATATTACCAATGAAATCAAAGAGCGGATTCTGCGAGTTGCTAAAAGTACAAATCCGTCCGTAGTAATCACAGAAATTGGCGGGACGGTGGGAGATATTGAATCACTGCCGTTTTTGGAAGCGATTCGCCAGTTCCGCAAAGAGGTTGGGCGGCAACATGTACTGTATATGCATGTAACGTTGGTACCGTGGATTGCTTCTGCGGGTGAGATGAAAACTAAGCCAACACAGCATTCAGTTAAAGAACTCAGATCCATTGGTATTCAACCAGATATTTTAGTTTGTCGGAGCGATCGCCCCTTACCCAAGGGATTAAAGCAAAAATTGTCGGGATTTTGCGATGTGCCCGAAGAATGCGTCATTACTTCTCAAGATGCCAAAAGTATCTATGAAGTACCCCTAAATCTGGAACGGGAAGGAATGGCAGAACAAGTGCTGAACTTGCTGCAAATGGAGCAACGCCAACCAGATTTGACGCAGTGGCAAACCTTGGTACAACGGTTACATACTCCTAAGCACGAGCTAGAAATTGCCATTGTCGGCAAATATGTGCAGTTAAGTGATGCCTATTTATCTGTCGTGGAAGCACTAAACCATGCTGCAATTTCCACTTATGGCAAACTGCGCTTGCGTTGGGTGAACTCAGAAGATTTGGAAAATGAATCAGCCGAAACTCATCTTGGGGGTGTCGATGGCGTAGTTGTGCCAGGAGGTTTTGGGGTTCGGGGAGTGGATGGCAAAATTGCCGCCATTAAATACGCCCGCGATCGCCAAATTCCTTTTTTGGGTTTATGCCTGGGAATGCAATGCTCTGTAATTGAATGGGCTAGGAACATAGGGGGATTAACAGATGCTAATAGTGCTGAATTTGACCCTCATACAACGAATCCGGTAATTAATTTATTGCCAGGACAGCAGGAAGTTGTCGATTTAGGGGGTACAATGCGCTTGGGGCTATATCCTTGTCGTGTTCTTCCTGATACATTGGCTTTCAAGCTTTATCAAGAAGATGTAATTTATGAACGACATCGACATCGCTATGAGTTCAACAATGCTTACCGCGATCTCTTATTAAAGTCCGGCTATGCGATTAGTGGGACTTCTCCTGATGGACAGTTAGTTGAAATTGTGGAATTACCCAAGCACCCATTCTTTCTAGCTTGCCAATTTCATCCAGAATTTCAATCTCGTCCTAGTAGCCCTCATCCTTTATTTAAAGGGTTTATTCAAGCAGCGATCGCTCTTTCTTTGTCAACTTCAACTACACCAACACCATTGGAGGTTTCTTAACAATTCATAATTCAAACAAATTAATTTGATTTTGAATTGGTACACGGC
Organism: Nostoc punctiforme PCC 73102; assembly: GCF_000020025.1. GTDB lineage: Bacteria > Cyanobacteriota > Cyanobacteriia > Cyanobacteriales > Nostocaceae > Nostoc > Nostoc punctiforme. The sequence continues at coordinate 7,455,892 of NC_010628.1, forward strand.
AACATAAACTTAAGGCTTCAGTAGACTTAGACATACAGGGTGCATCATTCGTAAATTTTGGACTTGAGGAGATGTTGTGGCGTACTGGGTGAAAATCCTTTACGAGAGGAGAGAATATGTAGTGAATTTTGAACGTGTCCATGCTTTTTGTTATGAAGTGAATGGCAGGGTTACTTTTTGGCTACCCGATAGTGCCATTCCAATAGTCATTAATCCACAAAGTAACCTAGAAGATTATCAAAAGATTCTCGATTATTTAGAATGTGTGACAAGTTTAGAATTAGATCATGCCCACTGGGTGAAAATTCTTTACGAAAAAAACGAATATGTAATTAATCTCAACTGCATCAGTTCCTTTTGTTATGAACCGAATGGTAGGATAACTTTCTGGTTGCCAGATGGCACTATACCCATCATCATTAATCCTGTGAGTAATCCCGAATCATATCAAAAAGTTGTGCAATACGTTCACAAAGCAACGGGCTATTCTTTATCTTAAAATTATTAATTAGATTTTAGACTTTCCTGCGGAATGTTACGCGAACACTGTGAAGGTAGCTCGACTGAGCGATCGCAGAACGTCTCAGCCGAACGATTTTAGTAACTCAACAATTCCTGTTCCAATTACGAATTACGAATTACGAATTCTGTTTTGACAAATCCATCAAATTTGCCAGCTTGTAAACTACCCGCGCTCCAACATTACCATCCCATTCGGCATCACCGACTTCACAAATATCAAAGCCAATAATTTTTCTACCACTCTTGACTAATTCCCGGAACAGAAAAAATGTTTGCTCTAATTCCAATCCACCGGGAACAGGAGTACCTGTACTGGGACAGAGTTTTGGATCTAGACCATCGACATCAAAGCTAATGTAAACAAACTCAGGTAAATGACTGATAATTTCTCGGCATAAATCAAGCCAAGTTGTTCCAGAGTAAAGCTTTTGTTTAATGGCTGGGTCGTAATATGCAATAATGCGACTCTCAGATTGGTCTATCATTTGCACTTCATCATGACTAATATCACGCAAACCCACTTGCACTAGCTTGGAAATTTGCGGTATTTTCATTGCATTAAACATAATAGACGCATGGGAAAACTCAAATCCCTCATAAGCATCGCGTAAATCTGCGTGGGCATCAATGTGCAAAATGCCATAGTTGGTGTAGTTCGCCGCTAATGCTTGGAAATAACCTAACGGTGAACTGTGATCTCCTCCAATAACTGCGACTCCTTTACCTTTGCTAATTGCTTCTTGGCAATTGTCAAACAGCCATTGATTTACCTGTTCCCCAGCCTGATTAATTTCTGTGAGGACAGATGTTAAATCTGGTGTATCTGAGAGTTCTTTACCTTGGGCTAATCGCTCAATAATTTTTGCTGCCAAGGCGCGGTAGTATGTATTCTTCTCTAAAATATCTTGGGGAATTTCTACCATGAAAATTCCCTGCTTCCAACCATTAGGGTTATCGAAATCGAACAAATCTAATTGAGTTGAAGTATCAAGAATTCGCTGGGGGCCATTAGCTGTGCCTGCGCCATAAGAAACAGTGACTTCCCACGGCACACCAAAGACAATCAGGTTTGCAGATTCATAATCGCAGGGCAAACCTAAGAGGTTGCCATTTATTTCACCTACGCCGCTAGGATTGTAGTCTTGTAGTTGATTACTCATCGATTATTTTCTGGATTTACGTGGATATACAGTACGCCGCCTAGTGCTAAGGTGCATAGTCATTGGAGATCCCCCTTAATCCCCCTTAAAAAGGGGGAAAATTAAGACATTCTTAGCCCCCCTTAAAAAGGGGAAAATAAGCCATTCTTAGCCCCCCTTAAAAAGGGGGGTTGGGGGGATCGACTCAATATCTACACAGTATTGCCGCCTAGTGGACATCTGCATTCTAATCAAAATTTTTCACTGACGGTAAACTACAACGCCTCTATTACTTGGTCGAAATTGCGGCGATATATCTGTTGGCTGTAGTCCTCCCACTCTTTATCTGACGAGTGGGGCGATCGCTGTAATGTTGCCTCTTGGACGTATGCTATCAATGGGCGACGAAGATGTTCGTATTTCTTGAAGGCTTTGGCTATAGTTTGCAGATTATCCCAGTTATTCTCCTCAGTAATTTTAGCGATGAGTGTTGTAACAACTAGTGCATCTTCCAATCCTTGATTAGCTCCTTGAGCCATGAAGGGTGGCATTCCATGTGCGGCATCGCCAACTAAGACGATTCGCCCTACACTCCAGGCTGGTGGAATTTTGGCAGGATTAGCTTCAGGATTGAGGTCAGTTGGGTTAGAAACTTGTAGAGAATCCAAAATGCTAGCGCGGTGAATGTAGTATGGACGCTGCTGCATATTGGCAGGAGGAGACATACGCACTAATTGCTTGAGCGCATCAGGAAACCCTGCTTTTTCCAACTCCTGCAAAGCTAAATCAATTAAAGAACTTTCAAATTTTCCTTGCAATGAGTCTAAAGGCAAAGCAAGATGTATTATGTACCCTAGTTCACCAGTTGGTCTGTAATATAAGATTATCCGAATGTTATTTATACAAACAGAATTTCCAGATTTTTCATCGTTAGTGATTGTTATAAGTGTTGAGCCTTGAAAAAAATCTTCTTCTAGTTTTGTCCATAGTTCCTTTGGTACTTCAGTTATTTCTCTACAAAATATAGCTGCAAATCCAGAGTATTCAGGTCGGGCAAAATTATGATATTGAGTATCTGTGTAAAGCAGCCTACGAACTGTAGAATTAATCCCATCTGCTGCAACAATTAGTTTAGCTCTAATGGATTTTGTTGCTAATTCTTGGGGAGGGATATCTGAGTTTTGGTGCTGCATCTCATTATTTTTCTGCCCATCTGTCCAATAGGCATAAGGGTTGGCTTCTATTCCTGTATCACCTACACAATCTATGCGGACACAACCTTTTTCCGGCTCATTCACAACATTAATGCAACGGTGATTAGCTTTAACTAGGTCTGGTGGAAGTAGCTGTCTGAGGGTTGTCTGCAAATTGTACCAAGAAATTGACACTCGACCCTCACCATAATCTTGAAGCCAGTCATCAAAACTAAGCGAAATTGAATTAATTATCTCGCCCTTTAAATTTTTGTAAGCCCATTGTGGTGAGGATTTTAGAGGCTGTTGCTTTTGATTAGGTTCGACAGTTTCCTGGTCATTAGACTGTTTGGGATTCAATAAACCCAGTCCAGTTTTTTTGACTTCTTCGTAAGCATTAGGATCTAAATGTTTAAGAGCTTTTAATCCATTGGGCAGAAGATCCAATGTTTGCCCAATTTGACGAAAGGCGCGAGTTTGATCGATGACAAGGATATTTTCAATTCCACGTTTACGTAAACCAATGGCAGTTGCTAACCCAATAGGCCCAGCACCAACCACTACAACATCGTAGATTTCTTGAGAGGTAGAAGAGGAGATAACAGATGCAGGTAAGTTATCAGCTTTGGTTGATGTGCTTGTATGTGTATGAGGAGTTGATTTAGTTTCTGGCATATTTATACATAGGAATTTGGAATAGAAGCTGGGCAATTCAAAAGTTTGTATAAAAAAGTGAAGCTTCGAGTTCAGAGATCGGGCGATCGCATGATTGCTTAATCTTACGACTTAGGAGACAGTTCAAAAGCCATCTGCGAACGATAAAAACAGACATCGAATTCCACAAAAAAATTCATGCGTCCTAGAAGTAACGGCACATTATCAGTAACACTCCAAGCAAATACCAAGCGAACTGGTGCAAAACTGGCTATTTGAGCAGATAAAATTAACCCTTTTGCTTCAACTGGTGCTAGATTTCCAGCTAGTTGCACTGAGGTTGTTAGTTCTTCCCATACCGCCCCTAACTGAATACCTACACTGTAAGGTAAAACATTAATGCTAGCTCCAGTATCTAATAGACCCGAAACGTTAACAACGGAATTTTTGTAGCTTAACGTTAAAGGTAATATTGGTACTGCATCGATATCTCCAAACACATCACGACTTTCAACGAAGAGAAATCTTTGTGAATTAAGCATCGTTTACCTGTTTGTCTTGTTCTAGCAGTGCAGCTAGTTTATTAGCAGCTTCATGAGAATTATAGGGAGACCACACATGATAAGTGACTCCTGGCTGTAACGATAATGCTTCTTCTTCAGTTGCTAGTTCTTGAACTAAAAACTGCATGACCTTGAGTTTATCTGCACGAGATAGCTTGTGCAAGGTTGGGAATAAATCTGCTGCGCTCATATCAAGTTGAAGATCGCGACTAAATACTTTTTATATTTTTACAACTACTATAAGGTGATTACAAAGTTTGTGGCGTAGGCGTAGCCTTCCGCAGGCATCACTATTGGTCAATTCTCAAATAAAGACAAAGCGATCGCCCTTTTTGCTCGATAGTTCGTGTAAAAAGGTGCAAGGTTAGAGTTCAGAGGTGTAATGATGATGCTTTGAGGTCGAGCATAGACACGTAGGAACCTGCTATGTCTATGACGAGCTACGCTAACGCACATTGCGCTGATGCAATCCTTGATACAGGGTACATTATTAATTAGCTTAATTTCTCTGCTGCGCGTCCAAGCAGCAACTCGTCGTCAGGCATAGCCTTTGTAAAACCCAAAATGACTAACGAAGAACTGCTGCAAATTATTGAACAAGCTGTCAAAGACGAGGTAACAGAATTAGACCTTTCTTACAAAGGGTTAACAATACTGCCACCGGAAATTGGCCAACTCACCAACCTGCAAACTCTCCACCTCGACAGTAATCAACTGAGCAGTCTGCCACCGAAAATTGGCCAACTCACCAACCTGCAAACTCTCCACCTCCGCAGTAATCAACTGAGCAGTCTGCCACCGGAAATTGGCCAACTCACCAACCTGCAAACTCTCCACCTCGGCAATAATCAACTGAGCAGTCTGCCACCGGAAATTGGCCAACTCACCAACCTGCAATCCCTCCACCTCTGGATTAATCAACTGAGCAGTCTGCCACCGGAAATTGGCCAACTCACCAACCTGCAATCCCTCGACCTCGACAGTAATCAACTGAGCAGTCTGCCACCGGAATTTGGCCAACTCACCAACCTGCAATCCCTCGACCTTGGCAGTAATCAACTGAGCAGTCTGCCACCGGAAATTGGCCAACTCACCAAGCTGCAATCCCTCGACCTCAGCAGGAATCAACTGAGCAGTCTGCCACCGGAAATTGTCCAACTCACCAAGCTGCAATCCCTCGACCTCCGCAGTAATCAACTGAGCAGTCTGCCACCGGAATTTGGCCAACTCACCAAGCTGCAATCCCTCGACCTTGGCAGTAATCAACTGAGCAGTCTGCCACCGGAAATTGTCCAACTCACCAAGCTGCAATCCCTCGACCTTGGCAGTAATCAACTGAGCAGTCTGCCACCGGAAATTGTCCAACTCACCAACCTGCAATCCCTCGACCTCAGCAGTAATCAACTGAGCAGTCTGCCACCGGAAATTGTCCAACTCACCAAGCTGCAATCCCTCTACCTCAGCAGTAATCAACTGAGCAGTCTGCCACCGGAAATTGTCCAACTCACCAAGCTGCAATCCCTCGACCTTGGCAGTAATCAACTGAGCAGTCTGCCACCGGAAATTGTCCAACTCACCAAGCTGCAATCCCTCGACCTTGGCAGTAATCAACTGAGCAGTCTGCCACCGGAAATTGTCCAACTCACCAACCTGCAATCCCTCGACCTCAGCAGTAATCAACTGAGCAGTCTGCCACCGGAAATTGTCCAACTCACCAAGCTGCAATCCCTCTACCTCAGCAGTAATCAACTGAGCAGTCTGCCACCGGAAATTGTCCAACTCACCAAGCTGCAATCCCTCGACCTTGGCAGTAATCAACTGAGCAGTCTGCCAAGGGAAATCAGGCAACTGTCAAACCTGAAAAAGCTGGATCTTCGTAGAAATCCAGTCCCGATTCCACCAGAGATTTTAGGGCCGAAGGCTGACTACCAAGATCCGGGTGATGTGAATGAAATTCTTGATTTCTATTTTCGGGTGCAAGACCCAGCCGAAACCGAACCTTTCTATGAAGCAAAATTCTTAATTATTGGCGAAGGAGGAGCCGGTAAAACCTCTTTAGCCAAGAAAATCAAAGACGAAACCTATAAACTCCAGCCAGAAGAAAAATCAACCCAAGGCATTGAGGTGATCCGGTGGGACTTTACACAGTCCAATGGCAAAGATTTTCGCGTCAACATCTGGGATTTTGGCGGTCAGGAAATTTACCATCAAACTCATCAGTTTTTCCTCAGCAAGCGTTCTCTATATGCCTTAGTTGCTGACACTCGCAAAGAAAACACTGATTTTTACTGGTGGCTGAAAGTTGTCGAACTCTTGAGCGACAAGAGTCCAGTTATCATCATCAAAAACGAAAAACAAGACCGTGATTGCCAAGTCAATGAGCGCCAGTTACGAGGAGAATTCAGCAATCTGGAGAAAATACTAGCAACCAATTTAGATACTAATCGCGATTTAGCAAAGATTAAAGAGGCGATTCAGCTATACATCAGCAGACTTGACCATGTTGGTATACCTCTACCAAAACTTTGGGTAAGAGTCAGAGCCGCCCTAGAGAACAATTCCCAAAATTACATTAGCCGTGAAAAATACCGTGACCTTTGCCAAATAAATAATTTAACAGACCCTGAAGACATGGAGCGCTTGAGCCGCTATCTCCACGACCTCGGCGTTTGCCTCCACTTTCAAGACGATTCTACACTCAAACACTACGTCATCCTCAAACCGGAATGGGCGACAACTGCTGTTTACAAAGTTTTGGATAATCAAACTGTCAAGGAAAAGCTAGGTTGTTTTACCAAAAATGACCTCAAAAATATTTGGAAAAGCGGCGAATATGCAGATATGCAAGATGAACTCCTGCAATTAATGATGCAGTTCAAGCTTTGCTACGAAATTCCAGGTAATCGGGAAAATTATATTGCACCTCACCTACTTTCGACCAATCAGCCTGATTTCAATTGGGATGAATCTAACAATCTGATCCTGCGCTACACCTATGACTTCATGCCCAAAGGCATTCTTACCCGCTTTATTGTCGAAATGCACGCTCATATTGAACAACAAACCCTTGTTTGGAAAACAGGTGTTGTTCTCAATAAAGACCAAACTCGTGCCGAAGTCATTGAACAATATAATCAACGAGAAATTAAAGTCCGCGTAGAAGGAAACCGCAAGAAAGAACTGTTGGCAATTATCACTCATGAACTAGATAAAATCCATAATTCTTACGAAAACCTAAAATATCAAACACTTGTTCCCTGCAATTGTGAAAGCTGTAAAGATAGTCAAACGCCTTATTTTTACCGTCGAGACGTGTTGTATAAATTCCGGGACAATAATCGCTACCAAATCCAGTGCCAGGATAGCGGTGATATGGTAGATGTCCGCAGACTGATTGACGATGTTTTAGCAACTCCACCAAATTTAGAAATAGCCATGTCTGAACCCGTAACCAGAGATCAAGTTTTCATTAGCTATAGTCACAAAGATAAAAAGTGGTTCAATGACCTCAAAACTAATCTAGAACCATTAATTAGAGAACAAAATCTCAAACTGTGGGATGATACCCAAATCAAGCCTGGTGCTGTGTGGCGAGATGAAATCCAGGCGGCTTTGGCAACTGCAAAAGTAGCAGTGTTGCTGGTAAGTCCAAACTTCCTCGCATCAAAGTTTATTAGTCAAAATGAGTTACCACCTCTGTTAGAAGCAGCGAAAGCCGAAGGAGTCAAAATCCTTTGGATACCTTTGCGTGCTAGCAACTACAAAGCAACAGCAATTGAAAAATATCAAGCAGCACACCCTACCGATAGCCCATTAAACACCATTATGGGAGGAAAACGAGATCAAGCTTGGGTAAATATCTGCAACGAAATCAATACAGCAGCCTTTCGGTAAAAGAAGCTCTCCTTGCTTTGAATAAAATTTAAAGTTTATCTATAAAAATCTGGGTAATGCTCCAATACGGTTTAGTTAAGGGCTACTGGCAAAAATTTTGGGTTTTCAAGACGCGATAAATCGCCGTCTCTACAAGTGTTTTGGTCTCTAAAATTACAGCTAGGCACTTTTCAAACAACCTCTCAGCTAGGCTGAAAATGTTAATTCGATGAAATTCACATTGCATGTAAAATCACAGGTTAAAGTTTTGTTCTTTTGCCAAAAGTGGTATATTGGCACTTGATCCGACCGAGTACAAACTATGTATAAGCCCGCAGACCAGAGAAGTCGAGGTGTTGTACTCACTACTATTAGGACAGGAAGGGAGAGTGGGCTTATGAACAAAAATATTGGTCAAAATGGTGTTTTTCCCCTATTTAAAGGTGTACCTCTACGTCGCATTCTCGTAGCGTTGTTTGTGCTGCAAATCTTCCTAGCTGTGGGTTTGACTGCATACTTATCAATCCGCAATGGGCAAAAGGCTGTCAATGAGGTAGCTAGCGAATTGCGTTATGAAGTCGCTAATCGAGTAGAGCAAAATTTACAGGCTTACCTTTCAACCCCGCGTCAAGTACTGCGCGGTAATCAAAATATCATTGACATTGGGTTGCTGAAGATGGAAAATTTGGCAACTTGGGAGTCATACTTAATCAAGCAGTTAGAGATTTTTCCTGATGCTGTCGCTTTAACGGCAAGCAATGAACAGCAAGAACATTTAGCGGTGGAAAAGCTCAACGATCGCCAATATTTACTCAGAAAAGCCGATAAGTCAACTGGTTACGACCTCTACACCTACAAAATTGACCGTCAAGGTCAACGTACCCAGCTACCAGAGGTAATCAAAAACTATGATGCGCGATCGCGTCCTAACTATCAAGCAGCAGTTACCGCTAAAAAATTCAGCTTTAGTCAAATTTTTACACCCATCACCAAACCAACGCTGCTAATTAGTGCTTCTCAACCTATATATAACTCCCAAGGTGAGTTACTCGGTGTCAACAGCACCCTAACTCATGTATCACAAATTGGGGATTTGCTGCAAAATATTAAAGTTGGCAAGTCTGGACAAGTTTTTATTATCGAGCGATCGGGGCTATTAGTGGCAAGTTCCACAACCGAAGAACCATTCCGCCTCCAAAATGGTAAACCGATTAGGTTGGCAGCTTCCCAAAGCGGGAATGCTTTTACTCAAGCCAGCGCTAAATATTTAGAAACTAAATTTAGTAACTTTGACCAAATTCAGAGTTTACAGCAACTAGATTTCTCTTTTGACGGCAAACGACAATTTTTAGAAATTAGACCGTTACAGGGCGAACCAAATGTCAACTGGTTGATTGTAGTAGCTGTCCCAGAAGCAGATTTTATGGGGCAAATCGATCGCAACACTCAAACTACAATTTTTCTCTGTCTGGGAGCGTTGGGATTAGCTACTTTACTAGGAATTATCACCGCCCGTTGGATAACTCAGCCAATTTTGTACTTCAGCACAGCGACAAAAGATTTAGCTGATTTCACCAAAGGAGAAGACTCAGTGGTGATTGTACCAGGCATTAAAGAAGTAGAAATACTGGGTGAATCTTTCAACGAGATGATGCAGCATTTACGTAAAACCTTTACTGCACAGATTACTAAAAATGAAGAGTTAGAATTGCAAGTTAAACAGCGAACTCAAGAATTACAGCAAGAGATTCAAAAAAGTATTAACAGTGAGCAAAAGCTAGAAAAGCATAATCGGGCGTTGGCAGAACTGGCAAATCATAGAACAATTTCAGAAGGAAATCTGGAAACAGCATTCAAAGTTATTACCGAGAAAGCCGCAAATGCTTTAGAAGTAGAACGAGTAAGTGTGTGGTTATTTAATAGTGATGCTGACGGCAGGCTGCGCCAACGCACTAAGCTACAATGTATAAGTCTCTATGAACGTAGCAATCAAAAACATTCGGCAGGTTTAGAACGCGATCGCGCAGATTATCCCATCTACTTTAAATCCCTGACATCTGCCCGCATCATCGCTGTCACCGATACTCGCACCGATCTACGGATACAAGAATTATGGGATGAATTGCTAGAAACAAAGAATATTGTATCCCTAATTAATACCTCCATTTGGGTTGGGGGCGAAGTCGTGGGAACAATATTGTCTGAACAGATTGATATTCCTCGGACATGGGAAGTGAGCGAGCAAAACTTCGTTAGCTCAATAGCTGAATTTGTTGCTCTGACTTTAGAAGTCTGCGATCGCAAAAGTGCAGAATCCGCTCTGCGTGAGGCGAAAGAAGCTGCTGAAGTTGCAAATCGTGCCAAAAAAACCTTTTTGGTAAATATGAGTCATGAATTGAGGACTCCCTTAAGCTCCATTCTTGAAATTGCAGAAGCACTCCAAAATGAAGTGTACGGTACTGTAACCGAAGAACAGCGCCAGTTTCTAAATACCCTCGAATCGAGCGGTAAGAACTTACTAGAATTGATTAACCAAATCCTTGAGCTTACAGATATTGAATCCAGCAAGATAGAACTGCAACTAGCGGCTACTTTTATTCCAGAATTATGTGATTCTAGTCTCAGTTTCGTCAAAAATTTAGCGTTACAGAAAAATATCCAACTGAGTGTACAAATCCCTGAAGAACTCGAACCCATCCAAGTTGATGAGCGCCGCATCCGCCAGGTATTTATCAACCTGTTGAGCAACGCTATCAAGTTTACTCACGACGGAGGCAAAGTTTGGATTGAAGTTCAGCCAAATTCCACAAATGAATATATCTTTTTTAGCGTGGTAGATACAGGTATTGGTATGCTTTCCGATGACCTTTTCCGATTATTTCAACCTTTTATCCAAGTTGAAAATGCCTCTACCCGTCGTTCCGCAGGTACGGGTTTAGGATTGGTGATGGTACAAAAAATCGTCGAGTTGCATGGTGGTACTGTCCACGCTGAAAGTCAGTTAGGCAAAGGTAGTCGATTTACAGTCAAACTACCGTGGAAAAAGGTTGGAGAGTAGGGGGTGGAGAGTTAAAATTAACTATTTACTCGTTTCCATACTTTGTACGAGAATGGATTTATTCTGCGATCGCTCCATTCAGTCCATTAAGATATGCAGTTTTAGCATTTTCACTAGCTAATTCTTTTGGAGTCGTCCTTAAGCGTGTTGCTCTGCTTTTACGGATGCGATCGCTTTTACGAACAGCACTTGCCATTTCATATTCACGGCTATCTTTGCCGTATTTAAAAGCAACTCCAATCAGCATTTTCTCAGTTATGTCACTTAAAGCTTTGTCCAATTCTTCCATCTCAGTTCTAGAAGAGTTAATCACGGCTAGAGCAGTATTATAAGCATCTATTTTGCTACGGTACTGCTCAATTAGTTGTGTCATGTTTTGCAAGTTGCGAGCATCCCCAAAATCCATGCTGGGATCAATTGCTTTAAGTCCAGCCACTCTTAATTCAGCTTTTTCTAAAACGCGGTATGTACGTTTTTGAGCAGGCATAAATGTATCCTTTTTATTGCTTTAGAGCTAGTTTGCCTTACTAAAGCGGTGTTTTAGTTCAGTAAAATCCTCACAGCTTGGTGTCTAATATAATATAAATACCAGTGTTTCTCACAAAAATTATGGTTTTGTTGATGAAACGCATGAGTTTGTTGATGAACAGAACGATTTTGTTGATGAAACGCATGGGTTTGTTGATGAAACGCATGAGTTTGTTGATGAAACGCATGAGTTTGTTGATGAACAGAACGATTTTGTTGATGAAACGCATGGGTTTGTTGATGATTAGGGACTTCCAAATAAAAAAATGTCCTAAAACTGATGAAAAAACTCTCTCTATTTCTCCTCTCTCTGTGTTCTCTGTGTCTCTGTGGTAGCCTGCGGCAAGCCGCTGACGCTCCTTTGTCGCTACCGCTTCTCTACGAGAGGCTTGTCTGCGACACGCTCCGCGAACGCCAACGCTAATGCGTCTATGTTTATTTGGATAATTTATTTCTTGGAAGTCCCTTAGATATATGAATCTTTGTAGAGACGTTGCATTGCAACGTCTCTACAAAGATTTCGGTTCGGCTATTGCAAATTACCTTTTGAAGAACCTCTATAAAACCACTAAGAGAATCGCGATCGCTAAAAGCTTGTCCGCCTGTTTCTTTAGCTAATCTGGCGTATTCTTGCTGCAAAGTATCTTTAAATTTGCTCTTAGTCGTCCCAAAATAAGTATGAACCTTTACTGTTGCTTGTTGAGCTTTTGCGATCGCTTTATTGGCAGCGATAATATCTTTTTCTTCAGTTTTATCTCCTCCAGCTTCAAGAGCTTCATCTCCTAAATCAAAAATTGCTCGTGCTGCGCCTGGTCGCCAATCAAAATAAATTGAGATATCTTCTACAGTTCGAGCCGCATCTTCCTGCGCTCCCGCATCAGGTAATTATCCCCGCTTTCTAGCTCGTAGTCTCCCTTAGAAACTTGGCACTCTGTCAGGAGATAATCCCGTACTGTCCGATTAAAATTTGTCCCCTTCCAAGTACCTTCGATGCCAAACCAAATCACTCTCAAATTGCAAGGACAACTAGAAGAGGCGGTATTATATAGCGGCGGCGGCAGCATTGCTAAGGTTGAAAGCTTGATCTTTCATTGAAGGGCTAGTATCAATTACGACTACTAAATCCACTGGGTCTCTTGCTGTAGCGCTGTCGATTTTGCAAGGGCGCACTGTGGAAATAATTTGCTGTGTTTGACTCATATCTTTGATATACACTGTGATTAGGTGATGCTGATTCCTGTTATTTTGTCACAGACTAAGAACAAATTTTGCCTCTGATTTTTTTAGAACTAGCCCTTTCAATGTGTAAAAAACAGCAGATTCCGCAAGGTTGCAGGTGTGGCTATGCTATTGGAGTGAGAAATACTTTGCAGCACAAAATCAAAATAGTCCTTACTAGGACAGCTTGGGATTTAAGTGAGATGCAGACACAAGAGAAAATAAAGGCAGTTTAAACGTAAGCTAAAAATAAAATACTTGGGTGCTATGTCGATTCCAGGAATTTCTGAAGCAATAATCCGTCATAACTCCAACGCTTCATCCTACAGTCGTGGTGAAGAATATTACCGCAGGGGTGCGATCGCCGAGCTCAAAAAACGAGGTAATCTGATTCAGGCAGAGATAGAGGGTAGCGAAATTACACCATATCAAGTCAGTATTCGTTTTGATGCAGGTGGAATTACCTCAGCTTGTTGTACCTGTCCTTATGATTATGATGGTTGGTGCAAACATATCGTTGCTACCTTATTAAGCTGTTCGCGTCAATCAGAGATCATTGAAGAACGTCCAACACTAGAACAATTATTAAATCGCCTCGATCTTCTTCAAACTCAGCGATTACTGCAAGAACTGGTGGAAAATAGACCAGAAATAATTGATGATATTGATGAGTTTGTAAGTTTGATAGACTTGCCAAAACCAAAAACTAAACAGTCTTCTACCCGTCAAAGCAAAATTGACACATCACCTTTTCGCTCTCATGTCAAGCGGATTTTGCGGGATGGATTGAAAGAATTAGAGTATGGTTCAGAAGAAGACCCATTTACAGATGATTTACTGGCTGTAATTGAGAAAGTGCGAGAGTTAGCAGAAAATGGAGATGGGAATAATGCGATCGCAATTCTCGAAACTATTACCGAAACTTATGCCCAAGAATGGGACGAGTTGCTAGATTACGGTGGAGACAGTTATTCCATCGCAGAACCTCTTGACAGCGCCTGGACAGAAGCAATTTTGTGTGCAGAAATGTCTACAGGAGAAATACTAGATTTGCAGTTGATGTTGGAATCATGGCAAGACGAAATCAGTGCAGACTTTAGTATGAGTTTAGAAGCATTGCGTCAAGGTTGGGATTATGAACCACTGCAACAAATTATGCAAGGAGATGATACCGCAGAACTTTGGGAAAATGAACGACCAAGCTTTGCTGATGATTTAGCATTGATTCGCTTGCAAATTCTTGAACGTCAAAATCGTTATACAGAGTATTTAAATCTAGCTTTAGCAGAAGAAATGACTCTGCAATACCTGACGCAATTAGCAGCTTTGGGAAGAGTAGAAGAAGCCATGTCTGCGGCTAAAATCCTGATGGAAAAAGCAGAAGAGGGTTTTGCCTTAGCAAAAATATTGCGGGAAGATGGGTATTTGGTTGAAGCGTTAGAAATATGCCAAGCTGGTATCAATTTAACAGGTAACTGTTTATATGAATTTGCTAGTTGGACAAGTGATTTAGCCCAAGGATTAGAAGATAATGCTACTGCCTTAACTGCCAGTATCATTGCTTTTAAAATCAGACCATCGTTTCGAGACTATGGTAAGATTCAAGACTATGCAGGAGAAACTTGGTTGACGGTCAAACAAGATTTACTGCAAACACTACGAGATCAGCCAGATTGGGGAATAAAAGAAGCTCAAGTTGATATTTTCCTCCATGAAGGATTAATTGATGATGCAATTAAAACAGTAGAAAGAGATAGTTACTATGCTTCAGAACTAGTTCATCGAGTCATGGATGCAGCAGTTTCCCATCGTCCAAAGTGGGTAATTGATAACGCTCGCAGACGGGCAGAACCAATAATGGAACAAGGAAAAGCTGACCGTTATGACGCTGCGGTTAATTGGCTCAAAAAAGTAAAAACTGCGTATCTTCAACTAGGACAAAAAGCTGAATGGTCTGCTTATCGCTCACAACTAGAAGCGGCTCATGGACGTAAACGTAAATTAATGGAATTATTTAAAGAACTGAATAAATAGTAGTCTGTCAAGCTAACTTTGACGGGTGAGACACTTCTTAAACATCTCTTTTTTCTCTGACTCTGTGCCCTCTGCGCCTCTGTGGTTCGTTCCTTTACCCTTCAAACTTCACTTAACAGACCAATAGTATGATTAATTTAGCAACTGATACCACAAAATTACAAATACAACTTGCGGATAAATACTTCAAATTACATCCTTCCATACAAAAAATTATCCAGTTATTTTCGGTAATTTATGCACCGATAGACAAAAATTCATTTGTAAGTTGTCTTAGTAAAATTGACGCTTTAGATGAAAACAATAAACCTTGGGTTACTAAAACCCTCAGTTCCCAAATTGATAAATTGTTAAAAGCAGGCTTGTTAATACAGGAAAGCAGGCAAGGTGCTGAATGTCATCCGTTACTCACAGAAATTGCTACTCGCCATGCTGTACAAACCGGACAGTTTGAAACCCTCGTCACAGCAGTAGAGGAGAAGCTACCAATACGTACTCACTGGAACAGAGATTCTCGAATATTCTACAACTTACGCCAGTGTATCAGAGAAATCCGCATTGGTATTTATCGCCAAGACCTTAGTTTTATTAATCAGCAAATTGAAGCTTATCAGAAGTACAGTGATAGCGAAGAAAAAATAGTAATAGAAGATATCTTTGAGCAGATATACAATAATCCATTTGATGCAGATTGGTTTAACACCCTTCCACAAGGATTATATGAAAGTGGTATATCCAGTATCCTCTTCAATTCAGCCTTAAAATTATCTGCTTCTGAAGATGCGTTGATGTTGCTGGAAGAAGAATGTTCTACGCCTGGAAAACATTGCTCAGATTATCTACATCTGATTTTGACAGAACAACTGTTGTTACAGGGTTGTACTCAAGAAGCACAAGAAAGTCTGGGGCGGATATCAAATGAATATCAAAATAACGCTGCGATTTTTTGGGGTTGGTTAAGTTTTCTGCGGGGTGATAATGAACAAGCCATCAAATATTATAAAGATGCCCTGAAAGCCATCAAAAAGGCTACAGGCAAACGCCAAATATATTTCAATACAATTGGGGGCTTATTTTTTATCCTCGCACTTTTAAAAGATGGTTCAGCGCAAAGCCTCCGCGAAGCAGAAGAATATACCAGTTTGATGTCCCGTCAATCAGATCATTGGCTCAGGTTCACTTATGGCAGACTGAAAATGGTATTGCAAGTCCACCAAGGCGATATTACTCAAAAACAATTTGTAGTCAGTGGTCATATTTCTTCCGTGGAAGAAGAAAATAGCTTACAAACCTTGTTTTGTTCGCTATGCCTTTACTGGATGGATGCTGAGAGTGCTAAAAAACGCTTACTTAATTTACTAGAGCCATTGTATCGGCGATCGCTCGCTTCCGGTTATCACTGGTTGGCAATGGAAACCGCAGAACTCCTATCCCGACTCAAACCAAGTAGTAACTATAAACAACTTGCAGAGGCACTGCGAGAAGATAGCAATATCCAAACCATCGTAGACTTAATTCGACCCCAAGAAGCTTGGGAAATGTGCCTTAATGCCCTAGCAAATCTTCAAAAAGAACCACAAACACCAGGAAAACCAGAATCCGAACTGCGTTTAGCATGGTTCATAACCTTCTATCCCAGCAGATGTGTCTTACAACCACGAGAACAAAAAGTTAATGCAAAAGGAGAATGGAGTAAAGGTCGCCCCATAGCCCTCAAGCGTCTAAGTAGTGCATTATCTGAGTTTGATTACATCACCCCCCAAGATATGCGGGTATGTAGTTGTATTGAGGCATATAGCGATGGCTATTACGGCAAAGTGGATTATACCTTCGGTGAAAAAGCCATCTCTGCTTTAATTGGACACCCGTTGGTTTTTTGGGAAGATACACTTACTATCCGTGTAGAAATTGTCAAGGGAGAACCAGAACTACTGGTTAAAAAAGAAAAACTTGGCCGTCTCACTTTGGAATTTTCTCCCAAATTACCAGAATCACAGAATATTCTGCATATCAAAGAAACCCCAACCCGCATCAAAGTCATTGAAATTACTGCCGAACACAGACGCATTGCAGAGATTATTGGTATAGATAATAAATTAAATGTGCCTGCGATCGCAGAGAAACAAGTTTTAGCAGCCATAAATGCCGTTTCTGGAATCGTTACCGTACATTCTGACATTGGTGGCGGTTCAGAAGGTGCAGAAAAAGTACCCGCCCAGACTCTACCCCATATTCATCTTTTACCTGCCAATGCCGGCTTGAAAATCAGCCTTTTGTCACGTCCCTTTGCCCAAGGTGGCCCCTACTACCGTCCTGGTGCAGGTGGTGAAACTGTAATTGCCGAGATTGACGGTAAACGTCTCCAAACCAGACGAAATCTGTCTGAAGAAAAGCAACTTGCCAAAGACGCTGTAGCCGCCTGCGCTACCTTGACTCGAACTGAAGAACAAGATGGTGAATGGATAATAGAACATCTAGAAGACTGTTTAGAACTGCTGCTAGAACTGCAAGAACTAGGAAATAACGTAGTCATAGAATGGCCACAAGGAGAAAAACTGCGTGTTAGCCATAATGCCGACTTGAAAGACTTTAATTTATCAATTCAACGTCAGCAAGACTGGTTTGCAGCCACTGGGGAGTTGAAATTGAATAACGACCTAGTGCTAGATATGCAGCAACTACTAGAACTATTGGAGAAAACCCCCAGCCGTTTTATTCCTCTTGGTGATGGTCAATTTTTGGCTTTAACTCAAGCTTTTCGGAAACGCCTCGACGAATTGCGGATGTTTTCGGAAAAACACAGTAAAGGTATTCGTTTTCACCCCTTGGCAACATTAGGGTTAGAAGATTTTGTCGATGAGGTAGGTAAAGTAAAAGCAGATAAACACTGGAAAACACATATCCAGCGTCTCCATGAGGTGAAAAACCTCCAGCCGGAACTGCCATCTACCCTTCAAGCAGAACTACGTGACTACCAGATGGAAGGTTTTTGTTGGCTGGCGCGGCTAGCACATTGGGGTGTGGGTGCTTGTTTGGCAGACCAAATGGGACTCGGTAAGACCTTGCAAGCATTGGCGGTCATTCTCAGAAATGCCCATGAAGGACCAACCCTAATTATTGCCCCTACTTCTGTATGTATGAATTGGGTGAGTGAAGCGCAGAAGTTTGCTCCAACTCTCAATATTATTCAATTTTCTGGTGCTAACCGCCAAAAATTATTGGATGGTTTACAACCGTTGGATATGTTGGTATGCAGCTATGGTTTATTACAGCAGGAAGAAGTAGCGCAAATGCTTTCTCAGATACAGTGGCAAACTATTGTGCTAGATGAAGCCCAAGCAATTAAAAATATGACCACTAAACGTTCTCAGGCAGCCATGAACCTAAAATCTAATTTTAAGTTGCTGACTACTGGAACTCCGATTGAGAATCACCTGGGTGAGTTGTGGAATTTGTTCCGTTTTATTAATCCTGGGTTATTGGGTTCTTTTGAAAGCTTCAATCAACGCTTTGCTACCCCCATTGAAAAATATCAAGATAAACTTGCACGTAATAAACTCAAAAAACTTATTCAACCATTTCTATTGCGGCGGACAAAAAATCAGGTGTTAGAAGAGTTGCCATCTCGTACCGAAATTCTCCTTCATGTAGAGTTAAGTCAAGAGGAAAAGGCATTCTATGAAGCATTGCGCCGTCAAGCAATATCTAAACTGACCGAAAGTGATGCAGAAGCAGGAAAGAAACATTTGCAGGTTTTAGCTGAGATTATGAAACTGCGTCGCGCTTGCTGTAATCCTAGTTTAGTGATGCCTGGTACTGAATTACCTAGTTCTAAGTTGCAACTTTTTGGTGAGGTGCTAGGTGAACTGCTGGAAAATCGTCATAAAGCGTTAGTGTTTAGTCAGTTTGTTGACCATTTGCATATCATCCGCGATTACCTCGAACAACAAGGTATTAATTATCAATATCTAGATGGCAGTACTTCAGTGGCAGAGCGCAAAAAACGGGTCGATGCGTTCCAAGCTGGTTCAGGGGATGTATTTCTGATTAGTCTCAAAGCAGGGGGGACAGGACTTAATTTAACTGCGGCTGATTATGTGATTCATACAGATCCTTGGTGGAATCCCGCAGTGGAAGACCAAGCCTCAGACCGCGCTCATCGGATTGGGCAACAACGCCCGGTGACAATTTATCGCTTAGTAGCAAAGGATACTATCGAAGAAAAAATTGTGGAATTACATCACCACAAACGAGATTTGGCAGATAGCCTGTTGGAAGGTACCGAGATGAGTGGCAAGATATCAACGGAAGCCTTGTTACAGTTAATTAGTGAAAGTTAGCTGCTTGAAAGAAATTGCGTAGGCGCAGCCCGTCGTAGACATCGCACTTCAACTAAAGAGCATATTCCAGCAATCGTTCCCACTCCCAATGCCAAGCAGTCTCTACTAATATTTCTTTGCCGTTGGTGAATTGAATAAATTCTTGCCCGTTGTCATAAAAAACATCAGCAACTAGACGATTACGCACATCATATCCCCATTTGGAAACTGCGGCATTCCACCACCTTTGACCTGCCGATTGCAATAGTGGTAGTTCCATGTATTCATCACGCCATGCCACAGGTTTCCATTGCTCCTGCAAAGCTCGAATTAAAATAGCGTTTGGAAAAACCTCTCTTTCCTGTTCTTGTAACCACAGTATGTATTCAATTGTTCTTCTCAAAGCATCTTCTAGCCCATAAGTGCAGCCTTCAAGGGCAGTTTGGACTCCATCAAGGGAAAAATTTACCCCAATGGCTACTAATGCTCGTTCGTATTGCTTAAATATCTCATATTCACCTGAATCTTCTGACCAGAACCACACACTTAATACACCTCCTGAACAATTAAGTAAGTTTGCACAATAAAATCATAACTTGTAAATAAAAATGAACTAGCCTATTACCTCTTGCCTTATTGCCTATTGCCTTATTGCCTATTGCCTTATCCCAACGACAATTATTTACGCCAACTTACTTAACTTAAAATGTATTACTATCAACATCGAACAGAAATAATTGACGACCCAAGTATATCCGCAATACAATTATTGTAGTAGAACCTAACGATAGAGTTAATTAAAATAATTTGCCCAGAGAATAAAGACAAGCAATATTAAAGATAATTTGGACAAAAAAATGAACGCTAAAATTATTGCTTTGTTGGGAATTACCGCAGCTTTTGCAAGCTTAGAAAGCCAGGTGTACGCCCAGTCACCAGCATCAAGCTTAAATCCAGGAAAATATAGATTAACAGGTGATTCTCTAGTCGGAATTGATAATAGAACAGCCCAAGATGACTTTGGAAAGTTTTTTGAGCAAACTAATCCAGCAACAATCTCTAACAATAATAGAAGAGACAAGACTCCAGTCAAAATCCACTTTAACGAGACATTATCACAGCCAGATACTTCTGTTTTCTTAACACCCGCTCAGTCTGGCAATGACAACGATGGATTGCAAGTACAGTTAGATTTAGGGAGAGAATAATCAGGTATAAAGTTGGCGCTTTCATGTAGGGTGTGTTGTTGCATAGCGCAACGCACCATTAACAATCCACTGTGCGTTAGCCTACGGCATAACACACCCTACTGGCGTGGCTGATTAAGGAAATAATTGAGGGTTTGAAACCCACAGAGGTGGGTTTTGTCTGTATAGTTGCGATTCCTAACCACCCTTTTAACTAAATCCGCTTTCCTGAGTCGGTAATTCTGCAATCATTTTGCAGTAAAATTAATCGTCTAGATACAGGAGGGCTTTGAGATGACTCGTGTCATCATTGTACGCCACGGTCAAAGTGGTTATAACACCGAGCGGCGTATTCAGGGACGCACTGATGCGTCAACATTAACCGAGAAAGGTCGTAACGATGCAAGTATTGCTGGCAAAGCCCTCAGCAATATTTTATTTAATGCTATTTACAGCAGTCCCCTGCAACGAGCAAAACACACAGCAGATATTATCCATAGTGAGTTAGCTACTCATTCTGAACAATCTGCTGTAATTCAAGTTTCTGATTTGCTACTAGAAATCGACCTTCCTTTATGGGAAGCACTGCTAACTGCTGAAGTTAAGCAAAAATTTGCCGAAGACTATCGCACTTGGCATCAACGCCCAGACGAACTGCGGATGCTGCTAAATGATGCACAGGGAACAAGAGAACATTTTCCTGTTCTTGCTTTATACGAACAAGCGCGGCAGTTTTGGCAAGAAACTTTGTCTCAGCATCAAGGCGAAACTATTCTCATAGTGGGACATAACGGCATTAATCGCGCCCTAATTAGCACAGCCTTGGGAATCCCTGCAAGTCGCTACCATTCCATACAGCAGTCTAACTGTGGCATCAGCGTACTTAATTTTGCTGGAGGATTGGGCGAACCAGTCCAGCTAGAATCTTTAAATCAGACCCAACATACAGGAGAAACTTTACCCTCATTGCGACCAGATCATCAAGGAGTCAGGTTGTTGTTAGTGCGTCACGGCGAAACCGAGTGGAATCGCCAAACCCGGTTTCAAGGACAAATTGATGTCCCCCTCAACGACAACGGTAGACAACAGTCGCAAAAAGCAGGCGAATTTCTTCAAGAGGTAGCGATTGATTTTGCAGTAAGTAGCACAATGCTACGCCCTAAAGAAACAGCCGAAATTATCTTAAAACAGCATCCTAATGTAAAGTTAGACTTGCAAGATGGTTTAAGAGAAATCAGCCACGGACTCTGGGAAGGAAAATTAGAAACAGAAATAGAACAAGAGTTTCCCGGAGAGTTGCAGCGCTGGCGCTTAGTACCCGCCCAAGTGCAAATGCCTGAAGGGGAAAATTTACAAGAGGTTTGGGAACGCAGCGTTGCAGCTTGGCAATCAATTGTGGAAGCAGCATTAACCAATCAATTCAAAACTGTATTAGTAGTAGCTCATGACGCTACAAATAAAACTCTACTTTGTCACATTCTGGGTTTATCGCTAGAAAATTTCTGGAATTTCCGCCAGGGTAATGGCGCAGTCAGCGTTATCGACTACCCTTCTGGAATCGGTGGTTTACCAGTATTGCAAGCGATGAACATCACCGCTCACTTTGGTGGAGGCGTACTAGATAAAACAGCAGCAGGAGCATTGTAAAAAAGTGAGGAGTACAGACGCGATTAATCGCGTCTGTACAAGAGTTAAGGAATAAAGTTAGGAGTGAAAAATATGAGTGATGAATAAAGTTAAAAATGATGAGCAAGGAACAAATAACTGATAATTTCTAACTCCTCTACAGACGCGATTAATCACGTCTCTTCTAACTCCTAACTCCTAACTTTATTCTTAACTCTTAACTAAAAAATTTTATGACTGAACTGCTGCAAAAAGTACGGGTAATTGACCCAGTTTCTGAAATCGACGAAATCTTTGATGTGCTGATTGCTGATGGTCATATCAAAGAAGTAGCTTCGCACATTGCTGATATTCATCCCAATACTCAAATTAGAGATTGTCAGGGATTAGTTCTCGGTCCTGGGTTAGTGGATTTGTACAGCCACTCCGGTGAACCAGGATTTGAAGAACGGGAAACCCTGTTGTCTTTTTTACAAGCTGCTACTGCTGGCGGCTTTACCAGAGTTAGCATCTTACCCGATACATCCCCAGCTATTGATAACCCTGCACTTGTGGCACAGTTGCAGCAGAAGAGGGCAGAGGGGCAGAGGGGCAGAGGGGTAGAAGAGAATTTGTCTCCCTTGCTCCCCTGCTCCCCTGCTCCCCTGCTTCATATCTGGGGTGCTATCACCCTAGATGTTGCTGGAAACCAAATGACAGAATTAGCAGATTTAGCGTCTGCTGGAGTTGTTGGTTTTAGCGATGGTAAGCCCTTTGAAAATTTGGCGCTGGTGCGGCGAGTGTTAGAGTATCTCCAGCCTTTGGGCAAACCAGTCGCATTTTGGCCTAGCGATCGCCAGTTAACTGCAAATGGTGTAATGAGAGAAGGGCCAGATGCACTCCGTTTCGGTTTACCCCCAATACCCGCCAGCGCAGAAACTACTGCGATCGCAGCAATGCTTGAATTGGTTGCAGCCATCGGTACACCAGTCCATATCATGCGCGTCTCCACATCTCGCAGCGTGGAATTAATCGCCTCAGCCAAGGCTGCTGGTTTACCCATCACCGCCAGCACCACCTGGATGCACCTTTTACTTGATACAAAAGCAGTTAAGAGTTATCACACTAGCTTGCATTTAGACCCGCCTTTAGGAAATCCGCGTGATGTTGCGGCGTTACGTGC
Organism: Nostoc punctiforme PCC 73102; assembly: GCF_000020025.1. Classification (GTDB taxonomy): domain Bacteria; phylum Cyanobacteriota; class Cyanobacteriia; order Cyanobacteriales; family Nostocaceae; genus Nostoc; species Nostoc punctiforme. The sequence goes on from NC_010628.1 coordinate 7,478,968, forward strand.
AGGGGTACGTGCGGGTGCGATCGATGCGATCGCTATCGATCACACACCCTACAGCTACGAAGAAAAAGTCCAAGCCTTTGCCGAAGCCCCTCCAGGAGCGATTGGTTTAGAATTAGCATTACCTTTGCTGTGGCAATATCTCGTTGAAACTGAGGAATTTACAGCTTTAGAATTATGGCGGGCATTAAGTATCCGTCCAGCAAAATGTTTGGGGCAAGAAGTTAGTGCAATCGTACCTCATCAACCAGCAGAACTTACTTTATTTGACCCCCAGAAAATCTGGAATGTTGAACGAAAAAGTCTTTATACACTTTCACAAAATACACCTTGGTTAGGACAACAGTTGAAGGGTCATGTTGTGCAAACCTGGTGTTAAACTTCTCTACCGCCTGTATGTGAAGAAGTCAGCGTCAATAAATAGCCATCCGGCCCAGTTAAGGTAAATGAACTGTGGATTCTGCCTGTTTCGATTTCAGAAACAGTCAGTCCCCACTTTTTAAAAGTATCTCTGGTGGCGACAACATCATCTACCATCAGATCAAAAGGTGAATTCATTCCAGGTGCGATCGCCTCTGAACTTGTTCTCAGAACTAAGTGCGTTCCTCCCCGTAATTCCAAAACAGCTAATTGTTCTGATTGGGTAATCAGCCGCAGTCCTATCTTGACGAAAAAATCGCTAGCCTCCGGTACATTACTCACATATAATCTTACATGCCCAATCGCCACAGGTGGGCGGGAATCCGTTTCTTTGACAATAGTTTCTGGTAGTGACATAGCTTTTATTCAAAAATATTTACTTAGGTTCAAATCTGTTGACTTCAGCTGGTTTGCCATCTTCCAAATCAGCTTGGACAAATTCAGCAGTCTTAGGCAAATTTATCTCAACGTTTAATAGAGGATCAATTTCTATTTTAGCATTTTGGAATTGTCCATCTAAAATATGCCCTCCAGTTGTGTGATTTGCAGCGATGAAATGAAAGTGATAGCCATTAACATTTACTCCTTGCATATATTCGGGTGTCCGAAAACCGACTAAAGTTCCATTGATATTCCTTAATTCAAAAATTGATTGTCCTTTTAATGCTTCAGCTAAAGAACGATAAGGCGGAGTTTGTTTAGGAGGAATTCTAAATTTCACATAAGGAAAATTACCTTGGATACGAATAGCATAAGGATAATTTTTAGTTGGTAAGCGCCGATCTAAAGATTGCTGCAATTGTTTATAATTCATCCGCCCTTCTAGATTAATTAATGTTTCTGGTTGAAAAAAGGTGACTGTAGCAAAAGGGCTTGTCATCGAATCAGGAATAACAGAAGCAACCCCATCAGCTTTTATCTGGTAAAATTTGCCATCTAATCCAACCATTTCTCCATCCAGAGCATTTACTGTCCCCAAACCAAAATTACCGTGTTTTCTCAACTGCTTAAAATTAGTATTGCCGTCAAAAATTCCCACTGCAAGAGCGCTAATTGTTGATGTTTGAAATAGGGTATTTGATGACGTATATTGCTGAGTTCTAGCGGGTAAAATAGCAAATAATAGTGCAGTAATGGTTAAAATAGTTATCCAGAAATAACGCTTGAGTTTCATCGGGTCAAAGATATAAAAGTTTTGAATTTAGAATTTCCTCATCCTACCTAGCGAAATCTAGAGACACTTGGAGAGCAGCTAGTCATACAGCCATGTAGGAGGCGGAGATTTACAGCGACTAGCTTACAACACAGCAATAGATGTAAGCATTGATGCAACAAATCTTTTTGCAAGGTGCTTGATTATTCTGGCTGTCTGTGATAATTTTCTTCTTACGTTCTAAAAATACTGTAAACCTATTGTGTTGCCGTAGTTTGTAAAATTTCGTTAATCTAGTTACAGGGATTTGGAATTAAGAAGAAATAACTAATCTATCGAGTTTATCTATTGCAGACAGTACATTGCGAACCAACAAACTAGAAATTAATCTCTAAGCCAGGGCAACCTTATGAGCAAAATACGTGCTGTGATTGTTGACCCCAATGTGCCGGGGCGTTTGGCACTGAGTGAAGTGAATGCACCAAAGCCTGCCCCAGATGAAGCTCTAGTCAGGGTGGCGGCGATTTCTCTCAATCGGGGAGAAATAAAACGTTCAACCACTGCTGAGGCTGGTTGGCAGCCTGGTTGGGACTTGGCAGGTGTAGTGGAAATCCCTGCGGCTGATGAGTCTGGGCCTCCCCAAGGAGCGCGTGTAGTTGGCTTACGCCGCGCTGGTGCTTGGGCGGAACTTGTATCTGTTCCTACTAACGCCTTAGCAGAACTGACGCCATCGGTATCTTTTGCTCAAGCTGCCACCCTGCCTGTAGCGGGTTTAACCGCGTATCATGCAGTACTAAAAGGTGGTTCACTGTTAGGTCGTCCAGTTCTGGTTACAGGCGCATCAGGAGGCGTTGGTTACTTTGCTATCCAATTGGCGCAACTATCAGGGGCGCAAGTAACAGCACATATTCGTCAAGCTGGATATGAAACTTTGGTTAGAGAAGCAGGGGCACAATCGGTAGTGATTGGCGAAGACCTTTCACCTGCTAGTGAGTATGGCCCCTATCATCTAATTATAGAGTCAGTGGGTGGTAAGACTTTGGGGGTAGCCCTTGGCTTACTAGCGCAAGATGGAAAAACTGTGCTGTATGGAGTATCTGGGGGAGCAGAAGTGACATTCAACGCTGCCCAATTTTTCGGGACTGGTAGCGTGAGCCTGTATGGTTTACGTCTGTTCGATGAATTGAGATTTGAATCAGCCGCAGTCGGTCTAAAACGGCTTTTGAGTCTAGTAGAAGTCGGTCAGTTGCATCCTCACATTGATTTAGAAGCTTCTTGGACACAAATAGCTGATGTAGCCCAACAACTACTCGACAGGCGTTTTCCTGGTAAGGCTGTGTTGCACATTTCCAACTGAAGTATTACCGAATAATTCGTAATTAATTCTATTTTTATGTACTCATTTATGGATAGAGACTAATTTTCTTTCTTGCTGCAATCAAGCAGATTTATCAGTGGGGTGATAATTACGAATTATGCTGATTTCTGGTTCAAATTAGATCGGCTTGTAGCTGCTAGTCAGATCGAGATAGATCGCCAAAAAGGGACATCACATCCAGTTATCCATCTTTTGTTTATCCACTAGATTATGGATACTTACAAGATACTCAATCTGGAGATGGAAATGATATTGATGTTTGGATAGGTAGTTTGCCTATTCAAACAGTAACTGCTGTGATTTGTAGTGTTGATTTGGAAAAGCGAGATACAGAAATCAAGATACTTCTGGGTTGTACATCTGAGGAAAGCCAAGCCATCTTGGATATCCACAATACAGGTTCTCAATCGGCAATATTATTGGTTCGTAAATAAATTAGTTACATTTGTGAGGGTAAATTTCTATGAGTTTAGAACTAAAACTATTAGGTAAAACCGCTATTGTTACAGGAGGAAGTGCAGGAATTGGATTAGCTACCGCCAAAGCACTTTATAGTGAAGGTGTAAATGTTGCGATCGCAGCCCGCAATCAAGAAAGACTAGAAAATGCAGTAGCTGCCATCCAGTCCCTACCAACTTCTGGTGCTAAAGTTATTGCCATCAGCGCCGATCTGACTAAAGCAGAGGATGTTGAAAAAGTTGTCTCCACAACATTAGCCCAATTTAATCAGATTGATATCTTGATTAACAATGCAGGTTCAGCCCGTGCTGGGTCTTTCCTCGAATCCACTGATGATTTATTTTTGGATGCTTGGAACTTAAAATTATTGGGCTATATCCGCTTGGTTAGAGCCGTTGTCCCCCATCAAAAAAGTCGCGGTGATGGACGGATTGTCAATATAGTTGGCGGTGCAGGACGTACACCTCGCCCTAACTTCCTAGCTGGTGGTACAAGCAATGCTGCTTTGTTGAACTTCACAAAGGGCATTTCTAAAGAGCTAGCCGAGTACAAGATTCGCATTAATGCCATATCGCCTGGTGCTACAGCTACTGAGCGTGCCGAGACTTTAGCTCTACAAAACGCCCAAGCGCAAGGCATTACCGTCGAGCAAGTGAAGGCACAAAACATCCAAAGTATTCCTTTAAAAAGAATCGCCCAACCAGAAGAAATTGCCGCGCTGGCGCTATTTTTGGTGTCGGATCTAGCTGCATCGATTACAGGTACAGAGATTATCGTTGATGGCGGTTCTACTCCTGGTATTTAGCAGATGAAAAGAATTAGAAATCAGCAGATTTTTCCTTCAATCCAAAATTGAATGACTGCTGACGACCTAAGAGGATATTTGAAAAGTCCTCTTGTCGGTATCAAAAATTTTAGATCCCCCTAAATCCCCCTTCAAAAGGGGGGACTTTGATTCCGGTTCCTCCTTTTTTAAGGGGGGTTAGGGGGGATCTAAAGTGCCTAAAATCACAGCGAAACACTTTTCAAACAACCTCTGAGTAAAAACATTGGCCCTTTCAAGATGACTTGTAAAAGCTGTTTTTTCTCTCTGCGCTCTCTGCGTCTCTGCGGTTAAAAAATCTTTTCTTTAACCACAGAGGCACAGAGAACACAGAGTTAAGAGGTTAAAGAGGAGTTTCTTGTAGGCAAATTTTCACCCAACTTGAAAAGGCTAGTCCCAAACATAAATTTATTGGAGATAAAAATCATGGGTTCTCAATACTTTGATATCAAACCAGTTGCAGGACGTATCGGTGCTGAAATTATTGGCGTTAATCTGAGTTCTAATCTTAGCGACGATATCATCAGTGATATTCGTAAGACTCTTGTCAAACACAAAGTGATCTTTTTCCGCGATCAGCAACAACTTGATGCTGATGGACAGGTTGCTTTCGCTCGTCGTTTTGGTGAAGTCACTACAGCCCACCCTACCGTACCATCGCTGCCAGAAAATCCTGAAGTCTTAGACCTGAATTATGGGCGCACTACTTCCCGCGCCAATAGCTGGCATACAGATGTAACATTTGTAGACCGTCCTCCTCTTGGCTCTATTTTACGAGCGCTTGACATTCCGCCAACTGGAGGCGATACAATTTGGGCAAACTCCGTAACTGCATATCAAGATTTACCTATCCATCTGCGTAATCTTGCAGACCAACTTTGGGCAGTACATAGCAACAAATACGATTATGCTACTGCATTTGACCTTCCTGAATATGCCAAGGCTTACCGAGCTGTCTTCACCTCGACTGTATACGAGACTCTGCACCCAGTTGTACGCGTCCATCCAGAATCTGGGGAGCGTGGGCTATTCATCGGCGGATTTGTGCGCCAGTTCCGTGGCTTATCAACAACTGAATCAGATGATATTCTGCGGCTGTTGCAAGCATATATCACACGTCCTGAGAATACAGTTCGGTGGCGTTGGCAAGTTGGTGACGTAGCCTTTTGGGACAATCGGGCTACTCAACATTATGCGATCGCAGATTACGGCGACCAGCCCCGCCACGTTCAACGAGTCACAATTGTCGGCGACCTCCCCGTTGGTATCGATGGGAAACAAAGTGAGGCCATCAAAGGAGACGCTTCTGAGTACAACCGACGTGAGGCGGTGACTGCGTAATACTTGGGCATGGGGCATTGGGCATGGGATGTTGCCCAATGCCCTCGGTTTTTCAGCAGCCGAATTGCTTGCTGTCCCAGGAGTGTTTAAGTCTAATAACTAAGATTTTCTTGTTCCAAACAAGAGAACGAAAAAAGCATGAGTACGCCGTCGCAAATAGAAACATGAGTACGAAAAAACAACTTAAACTTGGAGCATTTTTACCCGGTAGTGGTCATCACGTTGCAGCATGGCGACATCCCAACACGCCGGCTGATGGAGGTCTAAACTTCCAACATTACAAGCAGCTGGCACAAACAGCTGAACGGGGAAAATTTGATATGCTTTTCCTCGCAGATGGTTTAGCCGTTTGGGATCGAGGGCAAGGGACTGAGGCTTTTAGCCGTTCGGGACAATTCAGCGTCCACTTTGAACCTTTAACCTTATTGTCGGCTCTGTCTGCGGTGACAGAAAATATCGGATTGGTGGCAACATCATCAACGACTTATGATGAACCTTATCATCTCGCCCGCAAGTTTGCCTCGCTAGATTATCTCAGCGGTGGTCGTGCCGGATGGAATCTTGTAACCTCTGCTGCTGAAGCCGCAGCGCAGAATTTCAGCCAAGAAAACCACCTAGAACACTCGCTGCGCTATGAACGGGCGAGGGAATTTGTGGATGTTGTCACCAAACTTTGGGACAGTTGGGAAGACGATGCTTTTCTCCACGATAAGGAGTCAGGTATTTACTTCGATGCAGAAAAATTGCATATTCCTCACCATAAGGGTAAATATTTCTCGGTGCGCGGCCCGCTCAATGTGGCGCGTCCACCGCAGGGATATCCAGTAATCGTACAAGCTGGATCTTCCGAGCCTGGACAGGATTTAGCTGCCCAAACAGCAGAGGTGATTTTCACTGCACAACAGACATTGCCAGAAGCTCAAGCCTTCTACGCCATCGTCAAGGGGAGATTGGCTCAATACGGACGCTCCCCTGACCATCTCAAAATCATGCCAGGGGTATTCCCAGTAATTGGTAAGACTGAGCAAGAAGCTAAGGATAAATATGAGCAACTTCAGGAGTTGATCCATCCCCTGGTAGGATTAGGGCTACTTTCTGGGCTAGTGGGTGGCCATGATTTGTCCAAGTATCCCCTAGATGGGCCGCTGCCGGATCTGCCAGATACTAACGGTGGCAAAAGCCGCTTACAGCTCATAACCGATCTTGCCCGCAGAGAGAACTTAACAATCCGACAACTGTATTTGTGGATTGCAGGAGCGCGGGGACATCGAACGATTCTCGGAACACCAGAACACATTGCCGATCAGTTAGAAGATTGGTTCGTCAATGGTGGGGCTGATGGATTTAACATTATGCCACCGTGGCTACCTGGGGGTTTGGAGGAATTCGTAGACTTAGTAATTCCCGAACTGCAACGCCGAGGAATATTTCGTACTGAGTATGAAGGCAGTACCCTGCGCGAAAATCTCGGTTTACCCCGTCCAGTAAACCAGTTCACCACAAATACTGCTCCTGAACCTGTGAGTGTCGGTTCCTTTGCATAGCTTTGATCAAGGAAGGCAGGAGGCAGAGGGCAGGAGGCAGGAGGAAAACTGCCCGACGCTCTCTACTAGACGCTGCGCGAACGCAGACTAGCTTGCCGCCGGCGCTATCAGTAGGGGTCGAATCCCCTACTAATTTACTCCTTCTGCCTCCTGCCTCCTGCCTCCTTCAATGAACACCTGGCAGTGCTTTTGAAGCGACGGCTTTGATTTGCTCAAACTTCACTTTAGACAATTAGTGGGGAGTGGGTTGTTCTCCTTGTCCCTTCATATCTTTCATTCCCCACTCCTCTTTAGCCTTGATAAACCGATTCTCCCCAAACGTGTAACCAATTTCAACCGAAATACAAACGCACCTTCGCCAGTGCTAGATAGCTTTATTGGTAAGCTGAGATTGTAGCGATCTCCGATAATAGGTATTAATTGCGATCGCTAACCTCCAAGATCAGCAGACAGAAAAGCAAACAGGGCGACAATGCAAAAACTCCTTTTTAACGATACAGATAGATTTAGAGCGCAGGCCCTATTCCTTGGTAAGGATATTAACTTACAGACATTGGAAAATTACGTTTCCTTGGCGACTATGCCATTAATGGTTACAGTCGGTGAACAGGGCTGTGCGGTACTGCTAGACTATGGCGCAGTTGTCCTGTTTAACCTTAAGCCTGTAGAAAAGGTAGCCTTTTTGACTAAACTATCCTCTCAAATTAGTGGCTCCTTTGCCGAACCAGAGACAGAAGAGGTGGAAATTCATCTCAACATTGCAGAGAGTGAGAGAGTTAAGGAAGGAAAAATTTCACTGCATGAATTTAGTGTAGAACGCTTGCAGATAGTGGCTGATATCCTCGCTAAAAGTGTTGTGCTGTCTCATTATGAAACTAGCCTAGCGACTGTATTCGATCAAATTGAACCGTTTGCAGCTAGTCTCCAGCGTGAACACAGGGAAAGACGGCAGAGTCGGGAATTACTGCGTCAACTTGGGACTGCGCTGTTAGTTCAACATAAGATTGTGGGTAGAGTTGAGATCATTGATAAGCCAGAGCTGCTCTGGGAATCCCCACAGCTAGAAAACTTATATCTGCGCTTGGAGGATGAATACGAAATTCGTGAGCGTCACACTGCTTTGGAACGCAAACTAGAGCTAATTACCCAAACTGCACAAACAGTCTTGGAGTTCATGCAGCATAGCAGTAGCCAACGAGTAGAGTGGTATGTGGTGATTCTGATTGTGGTGGAGATTCTGCTGTCACTGTACGACATCATTTTCAAAGGCTAAGGTTAAATTAGAGTTATTTGTAAATCAAAAATGCTTACTGCGAATGGTTTTTGGGGATTCAGATTCATCAATAGGCGCTAAAATATTAAAAATTGGTTTTTGTGTAAGGTAAACAAAAAATTTAAATTTTTCCTACTCGCACCATGACATATAGCCATTCTTTGGGTAAGCAACAAATGCCCCTAAATGCTAAGTCTGCTTGAAGAGATAGGATCTATTAGAAAAGTAGAATTTTAGGAGTAAACCTCTGTCTTTACAATTTATTACCGTTCCTCCCGGAACTTCTCAACCCGCCACAGGGTTAATTGTTACTTTGCATGGTTGGGGAGCTAATGCTGAGGATGTCGCATCTTTGCTACCCTTGCTCAACTTACCTGATTACCAGTTTATATTACCCAATGCACCTTATCCTTATCCCTATTCCCCTATAGGGAGGGCATGGTATGACCTGCGGGTGGAAAATATGTATGAAGGCTTGGTAGAAAGTCGGAAACTGCTAATAGATTTTTTGCAATCTTTAGAAAGTACCACTGGCATACCTTTGTCACGCACTATTTTAAGTGGATTTTCTCAAGGCGGAGCAATGACTTTAGATGTAGGCTCAAAATTGCCACTAGCAGGCTTAGTTGTGATGAGCGGGTATTTACATCCTGATGCACTAACGGCAGGTCAAAGAGATATTCCGCCAACTTTAATCAGCCACGGGAAATATGATGAAGTTGTTCCACTGCAAGCTGCTTTAAAGGCACGAGACACTTTAAAATCTCTAGGAGTGGCGGCAGAATATCATGAATTTGACATGGGGCATGAAATAAATCCACAAACGTTAAAGGTGCTGCGGGATTTCGTTGTAAATACAATTAGCTAGTCAGGATTACGAATTTTTTATAAATTCTGGTATAAATGCTGAAAATTTTCACGAAATCCATGCCTTCTAATGAGTAATATATATAGGGTGGCTGCGTTCAGCGCAACTTAACCCATGCTGAAGGCGAGTGCTGCATAAGGGAGGGGCGAGCATTATGACAACTCTAAGCATTTCCAGGAAAGAAATTGCTGCTATAACTGCGGCAGAAGTAGAAGAACTGGCTACACGTCTGGATCTGGATAATTACAGTAATGCTTTTGATGGTTTAAATGATTGGCATCTATTACGAGCGATCGCATTTCAGCGTCCAGAATTAGTTGAACCCTATATCTACCTCTTAGACTTGGAACCCTACGATGAAGCGTAGTTGAGAGTTAGGAGAGACGCGATTAATCAATCGCGTCTGTACAGGAGTTAGGAGTTGGCAATTAACATTCGTAACTACTTGCTCCTAAGTTACTACTTACTCCTAACTTTTTACTATGACTAATCCAAAATTGAACAGGGTTCTAATAGGTGTAGGTGGCGGTATCGCCGCCTACAAAATTTGTGAATTGGTTTCAACGCTGTTTAAAACTGGGGTCGAAGTCCGAGTCATCCTCACCCGTTCGGCGCAAGAATTTATTACACCTCTGACAATAGCCACCCTATCTCGTCATCCCGCCTACACCGATGATGATTTCTGGAAACCAACTCACTCTCGTCCCTTGCATATTGGGTTGGGTGAATGGGCAGATGTCATGGTAATTGCCCCCTTGACAGCTAATACATTAGCAAAGCTAGCCTACGGGATGGCTGATAATTTACTTACAAATACCGTGCTGGCTTCTACTTGTCCCGTGCTGTTAGCACCCGCAATGAATACGGATATGTGGGAACAGCTATCGGTGCAACGGAATTGGCAACAGCTATTGCTCGATAGCCGATATCATGGGATGAATACAGCGTCGGGTTTATTAGCGTGCGATCGCATCGGTGCTGGTAGATTAGCAGAACCTCCAGAAATTTTGGCTCACATCCAATCGTTGTTACACACTCAAGGTAAACGAGATTTAGCAGGTAAACGAGTGTTAATTAGTGCTGGGGGAACGCGAGAGTTTCTTGATCCAGTAAGGTTTATTGGCAATCCTTCCACAGGTAAAATGGGATTAGCTTTAGCACAAGCTGCACTTCACCGGGGGGCAAACGTCACCCTAGTACATGGCCCAGCTAATTGGGATGTACCATTAGGAGTGCAAGCAATTCCTGTTGTTAGTGCCGAGCAAATGCAGCAGGCAATGCTGGAATATTTACCCAACGCTGATGTAATTGTCATGTCAGCAGCAGTGGCAGATGTGAAGCCACGAGATTATAGTACAGAGAAATTGCCTAAGCGATCGCTCCCCCAAGCCTTACCTCTGGAACCAGTACCGGATATAGTCGCCCAATTAGCACAACATAAACAGCCGTATCAGATATTAATTGGGTTTGCAGCACAAACTGGGAATATTGTCAAGCCCGCATTAGAAAAATTACAGAGTAAAAAACTAGATGCTATTGTTGCCAATCCCATCGATCAACCTGATAGTGGTTTTGGTAGCGATAATAATCAAGCGATATTTTTAGATCGGCAAGGAAATCAAGTAGCGATCGCACCTTGTTCTAAATTAGAAATGGCCCATTATTTATTTGATTTTGCCATCACTTGATATAAAGATATAAGTGATTACTTGAGGATTATCCAAGTGAACTACTCCAACCCCCATAAAATCTTTATGTAATAAGACTTTTAAGCTTAACCCAGTTTTCTGTTCCAATGATTCTTATAGATCGGATATCCTTCACCTGGGTTTTTAAGGCGTATACGATACAAGCTATTTCTTGCCGTGATGTACAAAGTTTTATAATCATTGTCTCCCCACGCTAGATTAGCTGGAACTTCTGGGACTTCAATAATACCTAGTAGATTGCCTGCGGGTGAGAAAACCCACACTCCTCCAGGTCCCGTACTGTAAACATTCCCTTTGATATCTACTTTCATTCCATCTGGAACTCCTTCCTTACCAGGATATTTTTGTTGGGCAAAAATATGTCCATTTTTCAAAAGTCCATTGGAATTAACATCAAAGACACGGATATGACCTGTTTCAGAATCATTGACATATAGTTTGGTTTCATCAGGAGAAAAGGCGATGCCATTGGGACGTACAAAATCTTTAACTAATAGAGTTAATTTTCTATCCGATGTCAGACGATAAACACCATAAAAACCTAATTCTTCTTGTTGTGGTTTAATACCATAGGGTGGATCTGTGAAGTAGATACTTCCATCTGATTTCACTACTAAATCATTTGGGCTATTAAGTCGTTTTCCTTGGTAATGGCTAACAAGTGTGACTAATTTGCCATTTTCTTCTGTACGAGATACACGACGATTACCGTGTTCAGCAGTAACTAAACGCCCTTGTTGGTCAAAGGCATTGCCATTAGCATTACCAGAATGGCGACGGAAAATCTGCAATTTTCGATTAGGTTGCCATTTATAAATTGTATTGGCAGGAATATCACTAAAGAGTAGAAAACCATCTGGATGCCAAAGCGGTCCCTCTGTAAATTTGAAATTTTTAGCAATTTTTTCAACTTGAGCATTCTTCTCAAGAATGTTTTGCAAATTATCCTGTTTCTTATAAAACTTGTGTACAGGAACTTTTAATTCTGTAATAATTACGCCATAATTTGTTATCTTAGCTACTAATCCATTAGCATTAGTCAAGGTAAATAGCTGTACTGCTTGGCCTTTTTCAGTTTTACCCCATTCCTTAAAAGTTATATTTGTATTCTGCTGATGCGAATCTTGAATCTGAGTAATATTTGTATCTAAAAATACTATTTTACCTTTAGCATTTCCCCCTTGACAAGAATACAAAATACTCATGAAGATGATAGTTATTCCAGTTGTTATAGAAATTGCCGCTAATTTTAGATTTTTAATAAATATAGGTGGCATAAACTAAAAGTTATTTATAACTGAAATAATGAAAAAATTATACCTTTTAATTCCTATCTGCATAGTTTTGCTTTTCAACTTAGCATTTTCTAATATTTCCTCAGCACAAATTATAGATCCCATCCCTGAGAAGATTGGAAAATCAAAGATTTCGGTAGGAATACAACAAATTTTGCAAATACCAGAAAGTGGTACAGGGCGAAGCAAAGAGAGAATTGCAAGATTAAATATGTTAGCCCATGCAGGTGATGGTAGCGGCAGGTTATTCGTCAATGATATGCGTGGCAAACTATATGTAATTAATAATGGTAAAGCCTCAGTTTACATGGATTTAAAAAGATTAGTATGCTCAGGCTTTAGTTATGATACTTCTCAACAAGGTTTTTCTTATTTTGCCTTCCATCCAGATTTTAAGCAAAATGGGATTTTTTATACTGTACACAGCGAAGAAAAAAATAACTCCTTTACTGATTTTCCTGTGAGGAAAAAAATTATTGATAGTTCAGGTAATATCATCGAAAGTTCTCACCATGACGTAGTTCTAGAATGGAAAACTACTAATCCTGCTGCTAATACTTTTTCTGGAAATTTTCGAGAAATGCTGCGGATTGAACAGCCATATCCAGACCATAATGTCGGACAATTGGGCTTTAATCCTAATGCTAAACTTGGAGATTTCGATTATGGAATGTTATACATTGCTACAGCAGACGGAGGAAGTGACGGTTTTCCTGTCAGCAATACAGATCCTTTAGATAATGCACAAGACCTGAGTACACCTCTAGGAAAAATTCTGCGTATAGATCCTTTTGGCAAGAACAGCGTTAACGGTAAGTACGGCATCCCTGAAGATAATCCTTTTGCTCACGATGACGACCCCAAAACTTTAGGAGAAATTTGGGCTTATGGGTTGCGTAATCCCCATCGTTTTAGTTGGGATACAAGTGGCGCAGGCAAGATGTTAATTGTTGATATCGGTCAAGCTTTGATTGAAGAAATAAATCTTGGGATCAAAGGTGCTAATTATGGATGGGGGAACCGTGAGGGAACATGGGTGATAGATGAAAAGAAGGAAGATGTTCTATTTTCCTTACCTAAAGATGATGCCAAGTATGGTTACACATATCCGGTTGCTCAATATGACCATGATTTACCCGCTGATGGACAGGGTTCTTATGCAGTTGCGATCGCAGGTGGTTATGTTTACAGAGGTAAAGCCATTCCTGAATTAGTAGGTCAGTATATTTTTGCTGACTTTGGCAACGATGGACGCTTTTTTCATGTACCTGTAGATGAACTTGTTAATGGTAAACAGGCAAAAATTAAAGAAATTAGGCTTTTTGATGGTAAAAAAGAAAGTTCTTTTTTAGAAATCATTGGTAGTAAACGTTCCGATCTCAGATTTGGGGTAGACCAAGAGGGGGAAATTTATGTAACCTCTAAGAGCGATGGCAAGGTGAGAAAATTTGTTCGTTCTCCAAATGCTAAATTTTATAAGAGTTTATAGGTTTTTCATTGCCAAAATGTTTTGAATCAGCGATCGCCCAACTCACACGTTACAAAATTTTTCTCGCACCAGTCCAGGATTGGTTGTTACTTCTAACACCCGATTTCAATCCCTGTATCGTATATGCTGTGCTTGCGGCAGAATCTATTTGTGGGTAAGCTTTTTGAGACTTAAGGGGAAAAGCCAGATTAGTGAATCGGTGTTCTAAGGATACGGCATTGTGGTGTCTCTACAACTATCCATGTTCATGCTTAATTCTTTTTCTCTACCTTTACAAATAGTGTGACTGACACATACATATCAAGCAGCGATTGAGAAAGGAAACTACTACTTTTAATTGGGTAGAACCCGTATGGAATATGGCTTTAAGTCACTTTCCTAGATTTTACAATATAGGTAAGACATAAAAATTACCTTTCTATATGAAAATACTCTCATCAGAGCTAGTCCATTTGGGATTTGGCAAATATGTGCGTTCTGACCAAGTGACAGCAGTTATACCAATAGAAGAGGAGCGAGGCCCAGGACGACGAACCTTTGTTCACGTTCAAGGGCAAAGCGATCCAATTATCGCCTCTCGCGCTGAAGATACCATCGTGCGTGATTTGGTACAGGAACCACGCGAAGTTACCCAAGCACGTCAGCAGCAGGAAATTCTTCAAGATTTATTGGTTAATTTAGCTAATGTTAATTCCACTGTGCGACGAATTAACCGTGATGAAGGCAGTTTGGATCTCGATTTGTTAGAGCGACGAATTAAGCAAGTCCTGGAAAATTAATTGCAGAAATCAGCAAACTAAATAACGGAGAATGATATTGCTGAATACAATTACAGACCAAGTTTCAGTATCAGAGACACAAACAAAATCGCCAAGGTTGTGGATGCCTGAACGGGTACTGTTTACACCTGCTGCCCTAGGTGAGGATTGGGGGCAGCAGATTCTTGCACGTGTGCAGTCACTCAACTTGCCAATAGAAGAGTTATCACAGAACCGCTTGAAGGGTCTGCGCGGTGAGTCTGAGCGCGATACTTATAACATCGCCAAGCGTACCTTAGCGGTAGTTACTGCACCGCCCAGTTCTTTTAAGCTGAGTCCCATCCCACCTTCTGCGGATTGGCAGTTTCACATTGCTGAAGGTTGTCCTGCTCATTGTCAATACTGCTACCTAGCTGGTAGCTTGTCGGGGCCACCTGTCATCCGCGTTTTTGCCAACTTACCGCAGATATTAGAGAATTTAGCTAACTACGAGCAACAGGGTAAAACCACGACTTTTGAAGTTAGCTGTTACACAGACCCATTGGGTATTGAGCATTTAACTGGAAGTCTTGCTGAATGTATCCGTTACTTTGGCACTCGTACCAATGCACATCTACGTTGGGTATCGAAGTTTGATGCTGTGGATGGATTACTCGATTTGCCACACAATGGGAATACTCGCTGTCGGATGAGTGTTAATGCAGCACCCATTTCTGGCAAATTTGAAGGTGGCACGGCATCCGTAGCATCCAGACTGAATGCATTGCGACGGTTGGCGTTACCACAAGAGCGTGGCGGTGGCGGCTATCCAGTAGGCTTGGTTATCGCGCCAATTATGCCGATAGACGATTGGCAGATGCACTATAGTCGTTTGTTTGACCAGATAAACGAGGCACTAGATTTTGACTGTAATTTTACCTTTGAGTTAATCTCACATCGGTTCACACCTGGGTCAAAAGAAGTCTTACAAGCTTGGTATCCGCAATCCAAATTAGAGATGGATGAGGCAAAACGCAGTGTCAAGCGTAATAAGTTTGGTGGGACGAAGTACGTTTACGAGAAGGACACAATGAAAGCGTTGCGTAGCTTTTTTGAGAGTGAGATTAGTAGGCGCTTTCCAAATGCTGAAACTCTTTATTGGACTTAGTACAGCATTTCATTAATTCGTAGCGAATTAAATTTGGCAAGATTCTGCATTAACAATGCAAGCCAATGCATTGTTAATGCGTGAGCTTACATTGTTAATGTGTTGGCTTGCATTGCTAATGCGTGAGCTTGAATTGTTAATGCATTGGCTTGCATTGTTAATGCGTCAGCTTGAATTGTTAATGCATTGGCTTGCAGTTTTCATGCATTTCCCTGCATTAAAAACGTTATGCTTTTACGCAAAACTGTACTTAGAAGACTACTTTGCTCAAATAGAGATTGTAATTCTTGAGTAAAAGAGCGATCGCAGAATAATATATCACTCTCAATAATTTTTAAGCGCTTTCGGCAGTTCTAAGGCTTCTCCAATCCTGGATAACTCTACACACCAATAGCATAAATTCGGCTACCATCTCAATTAACTTAACAAGAAGCAAAATTTCCTTGTTAAAGGTAAGCAAACTACCGCTCCGGTTTTTCGCTGAGTTGAGCTATGCCTACGCAAAGCCGCATAATTTTGGCAGACGACAGGCGGCGTTATACATTAATAAGTGTATCTGCAATACCGGACTTGTTCTGGCTTAGTCTCAATAGCAAAGGTTTGGAGATGTTTACTTTATCAGAAACTTCTATCCTGGCGGCAATCCTACTGGTAGCTTTAGGCATTTTGGGCTGGGGCTTTTATCGCGCCAGACCTTTTGGTAAACTGGGAATCTTAGCCTGGTTACAGTCGGTGGTGTTGATGACTCCCTGGCTGCTGTTTTTTGGGTTGTTTGCCGCAGGGATTTACATCAATATAGCGGGTATATTGTTCTTAGTGGTGACTTCCGCCGGATTGTACGTCTACTTGGGCAAACAGTTACGCGCAGCTGGGCAAGATGCCATCCTCAAACAACGCGCAACAGAAAGACTCGCGGCTAATTCCTTACTTGAAGCCAATTCCCCGAAACCAACAGTAGCAGAACTGAAACCGGAGATTCCGCCGATACCAGAAGAGGACTTGAATGCAATTAAAGGTATCTTTGGTATCGATACGTTTTTTGCCACAGAAACCATTGCCTATCAAGATGGAGTTATTTTCAAAGGTAATTTGCGGGGAGAACCAGAAGAAGTTCACAACCGTCTAACTGCAAGTTTGCAGCAACGCCTTGGCGAGCAATATCGCCTATTTTTAGTGGAAAACACGGATGGGAAACCAGTGGTAATTGTCCTGCCGAGCCGCAACGATCCCCGGCCGATGTTGTTATCCCAAAAAGCTTTTGCAGGTGTTTTGTTAATAGCAACCATTGCCACAAATCTAGAAGCTGCGGGATTACTGCTGAATTTTGATTTATTTGCCAATCCAGAGCGATTTCAAGAAGCTTTGCCCATAGGTACTGGGATATTTGCGATTTTAGTAGCTCACGAAATTGGTCATTGGTTACTTGCTAAACGCCACCAAATCCGTCTTAGCTGGCCTTTCTTTCTACCCGCAGTGCAAATTGGTTCCTTTGGGGCAATTACCCGCTTTGAATCTCTATTACCCAACCGCAAGGTATTATTTGATATCGCCTTGGCAGGACCAGCCGCAGGTGGTATCGTTTCTTTATTAATGCTGGTGACAGGCTTACTACTTTCTCACCCAGGTAGTTTATTTCAATTACCCAATCAGTTTTTCCAAGGGTCGATTTTGGTGGGAAGTTTGGCGCGAGTTGTCCTTGGTTCGGCGTTGCAGTCATCCCTGGTAAGTGTTCATCCCCTAGTGATAATTGGTTGGTTGGGGTTAATTATCACCGCTTTGAACTTGATGCCCGCAGGGCAACTAGATGGTGGGCGCATTGTTCAGGCGATTTATGGACGCAAAACCGCAGGACGCGCAACGATCGCAACCTTAATTTTACTGGCGTTAGTGTCTCTTGGTAATATGATTGCCATGTACTGGGCGATCGTGATTTTCTTCTTGCAACGAGATCAAGAACGCCCCAGCTTGAATGAAATCACTGAACCCGATGATGCTAGAGCCGCTTTGGGGCTTTTGGCTCTATTCTTAATGATTACTACACTCTTACCTCTAACTCCCGGTTTGGCTGGACGTTTGGGAATAGGATAATGCTGAGTTAGCAATATAGACATCTTGCAAAAGTAACTTTTGCAAGATGTTGGGCAAAGGTTAAAGAGGAAGGTAAAATTCCATACCTTTACCGTTTAACCCTTCCACCTTTTCCCCACTTCTGCAAGAAGTCTAATGAGTTGTAGTTGGAGATTTTGCGATCGCCTTGCAGAACTTATTGAAAAACCTGCTAGTCTTTTTAAAAGATTAGCAGGCATGGCTTATCATCAATCGGAGCGGCGGGATTCGAACCCACGACCTCCACTACCCCAAAGTGGCGTATAAGCCCTAATACATCAATGGTTTGAACAATTGCATGGCTGAGTTATGCAAGAACTATGCAACTCAGTCTATGTACGAAGCTGGTAAATCATCCTCTAGAGTACCCAAGATTAAGCCACGCAACAATAATGGTGGAATTATAATCCGGTTTCAATACCAAGGTAAGCAATATACATTATCTCCTGGTGGTAGACACGACGATAAATTAGCCATTGCTAATGCTGAAAGAG
This sequence comes from Nostoc punctiforme PCC 73102, assembly GCF_000020025.1. Classification (GTDB taxonomy): domain Bacteria; phylum Cyanobacteriota; class Cyanobacteriia; order Cyanobacteriales; family Nostocaceae; genus Nostoc; species Nostoc punctiforme. The sequence goes on from NC_010628.1 coordinate 7,497,222, forward strand.
TAGCAAGCCAAATCAAAACTGACATTTTAGCTGGCTATTTCGATTACACGCTAGAAAAGTACCAGCCAAGAGTTAAACAAGCTGACAATGTTGTTTCAATCAATCAGCAAATAGTATTCAATTTAAAAGACCTGTGGGAACAGTACAAAGTAGCTAAACAGGCAAGATTAGCTGAAACTACTAAAAAGTCAATTTGGCGTGATGTCGATAGAATGCTAGGGAAGCTAATGGCAAATGATTTACTACCTGAGAATGCTTGTTTATTAGTAGGAAGATTACTTGGCTTTTATAGTGCTAGTACACTTGAGAGGTTGTTAATTGAGATAGAAGCTTGTAGTAATTGGGCATTTGAAAATCACTTAACCCATACTCACATTTGGCGTAGATTAAGAAAGCAGTTACCAGAAAGACCTAAAAGTGAGAGAAGCAAAAAAGCATATTCTAGAAAAGAAGTTGATTATATAATCCAAGCTTTTGGAGGTGATTGGTACTGTAATTTAAATTCGGCATTTAAAGATAGCTACTATGCTGATTTCATAGAATTTCTATACCTCACAGGCTGTAGACCAGAAGACGCAATAGCTTTAACTTGGGATTGCGTGAAAGATAATGTTATTGTCTTTGATAAAGCTTACTCTAAAGGCATTCTCAAGTCTACAAAAAATAACAAAGCAAGGCTGTTTCCGATTACTCCACAGATTAGACAATTGCTTGACAGAAGGGCAATTTATGTATCTACTCTGCTGAATAAGTTAGTGTTCCCCAGTCAAAAAGGTAATCGTATAAACCTAAAGGATTTTACCCAAAGGTACACCAAGCGAATTATTGAAAACTTGGTAAGTGAAGGTAAAGTCAAACAATACTTACCTACTTACAACCTGAGAAATACAAGCATCACTCATTACCTAAGACAAGGTGTAGACATAGCTACAGTAGCAGCATTGATGGAAACATCAGAAGAGATGATTAACCAGCATTACTGGAGTCCAGATGAGGATATCATCAACAACAATGTTCAATTACCAGAAATTTAAAGCTTTAGTTATCGTTTCTATTAAAAATTAATTCAATACTCAAAATCAGGTAATCATCAATTCCCTGATTTTTTTATATATCTGGTTATCACTACTCATTAAATTGGTATGAAATTATTTCAACTTGTGAGTGTTTAACTAAACCTTATAAATCAAATCGCCAAAACTTAAAACCTGATTACTTTAGCCACTTTTACGTTAGAAACTATATTTTTTACCTGCAAAGTATTAAAGTTCACTTATATCAATTTTGATACAGGTGAAATTTTATTTAAATCAAGATTTCCTCATCATCTCGGATAATGATTACTTCTCTAGGTATAGAATCATCTTCTATTCCTAACCTAGCTAATCTTTCTAGATGGAGTAAATACCATAAATAGAAGGGTTAATTAAAATGTTGACTTTACAAGGGTTTGACTTTTTATGTGCAGGTGTGGTGGGTAGTGTGCAGGTATACCTGCTTGACTGTAACGTATGCTGCATAAGGATTCTGGCTTTAGTGCAGGTGTGCAGGTGTGTGCAGGTATAACCTACTCAGCTAGAATACTTGCTGTGTATACGTTCTAGGCTTTTGTGCAGGTGTGCAGGTGTATTTCACCAAACTTTATATATTTGATGTTGTGTTATGCCCTAGCCAAATAATTGGTAACTTATTAAGTTTCTTATGTACTTTTATAAAATATACCTTCACACCTGCACACACTACTGTAAAAAACCTTGAAACTACCGTTATATATACATTTCAGCTTGTGCAGGTGTCTGTGCAGGTGTATGATATAGTAATATAGTGAAAACCTTGAAACTACCGTTATATATACATTTCAGCTTGTGCAGGTGTCTACCACTTTTTTAGTAATACCTGCACAGTTGTTATTACCCTTCCAGAAAAGTAACTTTCATGTCAGTAGGAGTTAGTGTTTTAGGAGGCTTCTTACCTGTAATAGTTTCTATATTGTTATGGAACCATAACATTTGTTGTGTACCACCTACTCTCACTCTTTTGTTATAAAACTTCAGTTTTTTCAGAGCAGATGTTATTTTAAGTTTTGATTTTTCAACATCTACTTTATCCCCAAATATTGCTGTAATTGCATCTATTAGATGAAAGCCTTCAGTTGCTAAAGTATCATTCCATTGTGTACCACCTTGACCTACACGAAGATTATTTATCCATAGCACTAATTGACTTTCTGGTAAACTCTCTTCAGTATAGTTTTCATTGTGATACTTTTGTGCTAACTCCTCTGTTTTATTTAGCCACCATTTTTCTTTATTGCGATAAGCTGCTATAGCCTCAGCCCATATAAAATCTCTATTCTTTGCAACCCAATCTCTATCTAGTTCTTTGGTGATTTCACATACCCAATATCTTCTATTACCTGTAGTATCCTTCAGGATATCTTTATGGTTTGTAGTGCCGAACAGAACAAATCTTCTGAGTATGTTTATTGATGACTGTGTGTAATACTTTCTCATTACATCTTTAGGTTTGGTAATAAAAGTTTTAATTTCCGCTTGACTTTTCTTACTAGAAAATCTTTCCCATTCGCCTATCTCACCGCACCATACACTTTTACAAGCAGCTACTATGTCATTGTCTCCAGTTTCATTGGGTAACGTAGCATAATAATCCTTGCCGTATAAATCCTCAAAAAATTTGCTTTTACCTAATCCTTGTTCTCCATAGAATAAAATTACGTTGTCAAGATAACATCCTGGGTCGTATGCTCTAGCTACTGATGCTATTAAAAACCTTAGTACGTAAACACGTTCGATTGGTTCTCTTAATCCTAAAATCTCACAGAACTGTTCAATATATCCTGTGACTTTCATGCCGTACTGTTCTATTATTGAGTCACAGTAAGAAGTAACAGCATTGTAATGATAGTTAGTGTTGTTGACTACTATGAAATCTAATACATCCCTCAAGTCTTCAGTGCGTATATCAATACCGTTTTCTATACCTAGTGGTATTCTTAATGTATTAGGTGTAACATTTTCACTGTTATATATAAAAGTTTCTTTATACACATCCCATTGTAAATTACCTAAGTCAGCTTCTTTAGTAACGATATCTACTAATGCTTCCATTTTCCCACCTTCATTTTTTACGCTAGATTTGTAAGTACTTTTATCTTTGCCAGCTTTTATACTTTTTTTGATTGTGGTACTTATTTCCTTTTCAGGTAGTCCGGTTTCACTAGCAGCATCGAATAGGCTTTCAAAAGCATCATCTTCATCTATTACGCCTTCCCTTATTGCTCCACCAGCAATAAAACTGGCTTCATTTAATGTGTTGTTGCGACTACCTTCTGTTGCTTTACTTACTTTGTCTATCTGTTTTTGCAATATTGAAGGTATAGTTTTTTCAGATTCTTGAGCATAAACTTTGGCAGGTATCAAGTCTATTACTTCATTCTGATTTCTGTACCTAACACTAGGATTACAATACGCAAGCTTAACTAGTTGTGGTTCTCCTTTCCTATGAAAAAATCCAGGTAGACGCATTACACGAGGTAAATCATGTACCTTCTTATCTGATTCGTAGTGGCTAATAATTGACTGTTGGCTAGATTTGAACTGGTTTAGTTTTTCGTTATCTTCCAATAACCAGTAAATATGTCCTTTTTGTATCCCGTTGACATTGCTAGTATTTACTATGACTGAAGGTTCTAAGTGACAGTGTTCAGGTAATCCATTCTTGTCACAATCAGCGTATAATGCACGAACATAGGTAATATCTTCAGTTTTTCGTGTATTGCCTGCTGTCTGATTGATAGTAACAAATATGCCAGCATCTTTATTATTTAATTTAACTAGTTCATTTTTACACTCATCAAAAGCACCATAGAGTTGTCTAGTTAGACTTTCGTCTTTACGTTTCTCATTATCATCAAAAGTTTGGAATAAAAATTTATATTCCTCAAAGTCTGTGAATAAATCATTCCCACATAATGCACTTAAAAACTTTTCAGTATCTTCAAAGTTAAATGATGAGTCAGTACCTATATTTTCTTGATAAAATTCTGTAAATTCGTTATAATTAGTAACAGTTGAATTGTTCATTGTTTTCATTGTATTGTCATTTTTTGAGTAGTTCATTTGTTTGAGTTCGCCTGTGTAAGTAAAGGGGTCATTTTCTCTAGGAAATAGTTTCATTTTGTTTTTTCTCCGTTATTAGTAGTCGATTATTGCCTTTAGTTGTGGTTAGCTGAAGGCTATTTCAATTCGTATAAAATCTGGTGTAAGGAATGTCATTCGCTCGATTAGAAAACCGTTCGTGCTTGTTCTGAGACGCTGTAATAATATTAAGCACAGCGTTCTTTTTATGAAACCTTGTCCAGTCTTCTAGCACTTGGTTTAGCTTATGTAATATTCCGGGACAATTCGTTTAGTTTTAGTTATCATAAGTCTTTATAGTGTATTTATTCTGATAGGGGATAATCAGTACTTTATCCCCAGTAATTACATTAGCTAGTTACCCTACTAGCAGCTAATCTGTCTCTTAGGTCGTTACGCTGTTCATCGGTTAAATTTTTACGTTTCCTTTTCAAGTCAGTAGCCTTCCTAAACTCTGAAATAGGTACATTACTGAGTGTCAAATTTCTTTCACCCTCAAATAATTTCAGTTGAGTATATTCAGGGAATTGCTTTAACCAACTATCCACTGTCCATCGATGATTCGACCAACCAGAGACTAAATTTAGGTCATAATCCCAGGTAACATAAGTTTATGTGGGGTTTTTATCCATTAGGTAATCCCTTAAGGTTTATGTCACCTAAATGTACAAATTTATCATCTCCAAGGACTAAAAAAATCACAATCTTAGTCTCTGGAATGTTTAAAAGCATACCAACATTCGGATACTCTAATTTTTTAGTTTCCTCCAAAGTTAGGTTCCATTCTGCATTCAATATGATAGGATTTTCTAACACGCTACTAACTCCTTAGCAGCTTCCAAAGTTTGTAAGTCAGCATTTTTAATAGACCTTAGACCTATTCTTATCAAATCATTCTGGCTTACTCCTAACCTCCGACTTTCTACTTTTAACAATTGGTTAGTTTCTTCAGAAAATCTGATACTTCTAACTACTGTTTTATTAATTGTCATAATCGTGTTACATAAAAACTACTATAATATAAATATAGCATGAATAAATGAATTATGAAGAACCATGAACATACAAAATTATTTTATACGTAGACATCAATTTAACAGGATGAAAAGGTCAAGGGTAAAAACGAATACTATAGAAAATACGCCGCATATTAATAATGGTGTACCAATCGAAGCTAAACCACAAGTTCAAGGTTTAGAGTACAGTTATAGACCATTATTGACTACTTTTGCTTTGATGGCAGTACCTTTATTACCTACAACTAACCTCTATTCAGATGAGCCGCCTACAAGAATTGTTGCATTACGTATCAAGGGAAAAAACCAACCTTTGACAGATGACGAAAAGAGAGAATTAAGGGATTTTTACAGTTTTGCGAATCGTAAGAATTTACAGCAACAGAAAGAAGACGATGGTTTTAAAAAGCAGGTTATTGGGGAGTCTTTTAGAACTGTTAGAAAATTGATTTAAATAAAACCCCTAGAGTAGTAGCTAGGGGTTTATCAGTTAGAAAATAATTGAAAGCTTACCGTAACTTTGCTGAGAAGTTATATCTTTTTCACTATGTCTCAAAATTTCACTGAAAAGAATTTTCTGACCTAATTTTAATGCTATATCGTCTTGTGCTTCTAATTGAGAGTGTGCGTAACGGTAACTTGCAGCATAAAACATTTACACACTCAAAGGAATTTACACACTCAAAGGACTGGTTAGACCCAGGCTGATTATTAGGAAAGTAAACACCAAGGGAAAACTTGCAACTAGGTCAATTCCAGTGATAGAAGATTTGGCGTAAATACTAAGGAATTATTACCCACTAGCAAGGGGGGATGACTATCTGTTCCCCGGTTGGGGAGAATGGTGTAGAGCTAGAACTTGATAAAAAGCTAGAAATTGATGCTAATAGTCACCATTAGGGATAAGTGTTTCTGCACACACAAAAACAACAGTAACTCTTACTCCATATATATTAGAGTCTGCAAAGGCTTTGTTAGTTTGAGTTGAATAATAAAATAGTTAGTTAGCTGCGGAAATACTTATAAAAATAGACACACTGTAAATAAATATTGCAAATAATACCTTATTGATTTACTAACTTCACTCAAAATGGTAGAAAGCGAGTTGAAAGTTATTTGTAATTACTAATTATAAGACGTTGGTTTACATGAAAACATCAGATTGGATTACTATTGCAGGTTGGGTCGTTAGTTTTATTTTAGGTTTAATTGCTTCATTGATTATACAGAATCGAGCCAAAAAGAAGCAGATAATAGCTTGGTCAGTAGTAGGAGAATCCAATATTATAACTAACGAATCTTTTGGTGGATTTACTGTACCTATAAAAATATTTGTTAATGGTATAGAAGAAAATAATCTTAGTACAGTAAGAGTGAGGGTAGGAAACAAAGGGAATACAGAAATTACAAATATTAGGTTAATATTTAAGTTTGGTAGTAAAGCAAATTTATTTAGTGGAGAATTAGTTCAAAACTTAGGTGCTTATGCAGACTGTCTTCATATCAATAATCAGGGTAATTCTGCAACTTTAGACATTGACTATATTAATCATAGTTATTTTTTTGATATAGATTTCCTTGTTGGTAAATATGAAATACGTGATATTCATGTTGATATGGCAAAGGCAGGAGTTGAACTTATAAAAACAGAATTTACAAGATGGGACTTAGAATTTACGCAAAGTATTATTGATATTCTTAATTCCAAAGTCTCTACAATAGACACTACATATATTTTGAAAGATATAGTAAATGAATTATCAAAAATTAGACAAATTATGGATAAATAGGATTTAGAAATAGAATGATACAATAAATTTTAGGACACACTGAACTAAAGACTAAAATTTGTGACCTAAAGGTGTCAAGTATTGGATAAATAAACGCTTGGGGCGATTATGTCGGGATACAGGTATTAGACAACATGAAATCGGAACTAGCTCATAATTAGCAATTACCCCTTGTAGTACACTAACGCGGTAATGCAATTTGCATCTTAATATTAATTACTAAACAAAATATTTTTAAGTTCGATAAATAGAACTTCTCTCACGCCCGTTTCTTCAAAAATTCTATACTGACATTCTTTTATTAAATCTATAGTAACTGGTATATCTATCTTTTCCCCGTCTTTAGATTTTAAACTTATAGAATCATCGTTAATTTGAATTTCTTTGTCCTCAGATTTAGACAATATTGTATTTAATATTTCTTCTAAATTTAAAGGGTTATATGGTAAATGCTCTAAACATTTTTTAAGATGTTCATTATTCCAAAGTTCGGTTTTTCTGGTTTTATAATCATAGATGTTCATCAAAATTCTGTTGATGTTGTTTATAAGAGTCCCTTAATTCCAGCAATATATCATCAAACATTAACGCTAGTTGTCCTCACTGTGGAAGTTCAAGTTTACTTTACAAATTGACAAAAGATACTAGTGTCTAGATTGTAAAAAATGTATGGCTGCTAGCAAAACTATCTGCAAATAATCATCGATTATAAAGAGTAACTATGAACTTTAAGTAATCTATAAATAATCTCTATGCCTAATCTTTTTTATTAAGGTAATACTGTATTGTAGATAATTCAAAGTAAGATAAAATGAAAATCGCTTTTGCAGATGTAAAAATTGGTGATGATTTTACTCATAAATCGTCAGATAGAGTCAGAATAAAACTCTCAAATGAAACTTATGGTTTTAGTATGTCAAATGCAAAAAATATGCTTGAAAATCAGAAAGATTTTAATAAATTTTTTGAAGCTAGATTAGAATCTGAAACACCACTTGCAGAAACATTGGTAGACGTTAAAGAACCACTTAAATAACCTTGAAACCACAGATGGAAATATCATCCCAAAATCTCTGGGATGTTTTTTACTTTAGTTCTTAGATTTTGCACGTAAAATTAATATATTAATAACATCGTATATACCTAATACTAAAATTATCAATACATATAATACAAACAATAGCCTCCATACAAAAAATAAAGTAATACCACCTATTATTAAACGAGAAAATGACAAACGTTTAAGCATATTTAGATTAAATTTTTAAGCACTTAGAATAAAGTAACATTTTTTAATTATCAATACCGCAGTAATTATACTAACCAATTGAAAACTAAAAAGCTATTTAAGGAAATATACTCATGGCAAATTAAACTATTTGCTGTTAGTAAAGATTCATAATAATTTTCCATCTTATAGATGGGAATACTAAACTGATATCAATAACGAAGTACCCATGTCTGAAGAAATTGCAAAAAGATTACCTTCTGAAATCGAAAAACAATTACCTCCCTGGTTTGCCTCTAGACTTTTAGATGAAGAATCTTACTACGGCTTACTTACAACTAGTGGCACAATTATTGGAATTAGTGAGATAAGGAAATTTAGCCAGATGGCTGATGGGTCTATCTGGATGGATGTACTTTTAATAGGAGAAAAGCTACCAGATAATCTTTGCTCTGAGATACCATACTTGGTAACTAAATCTGGATACACATCAGCAACAATTAATGTAAGTCAAATCATTGCTGCTTTTGATTTAGGGCATCACCAAGAAAATTAAAAGTATCTATTAGAGCTAGTTTACAACGTTTGTAAGAGAGGTCTGACCACCTCTTTTACAGCAAATAGTTACTTACTATGCTCTTTACTTTGGATGTTTCCAGCAAATAGGCAACACCCAAAGGAAGGAATTTTACAGCTTTAAACGACATCGAAGTAAAAACATCTACGATTGAGTATTTAGCACCTGATTATGATGAGAATATTGACTGTGAGGAATTTAGAGAATATATTGTTGTTAACAATGTTGCTCTTATTAGAAATTGTCCTAAAAAATGTCTACGCATAACCCCAAACATCATACTATCGACTTAGATGGAACCATCATTTTACATTCTAAACACTTAGAAAAAATTGTAGAAGTTCACATAAATAAGGAAAAACGACGTTTTTACGGTATAAAGAAAGATGGTTCTGTGATAGAAGATGATGGTGATTGTGGAAATGATTTTGCTCAACCAGTGATGCTTTATAAAATCTTCTATTGCTTTGAGAATGACACTTGGGGAGTAGGATATCGAATTAAAAATAAGAAAGTAAGTAAGTGGATAGATGGTTTTAAAACAGCTAGAGAAGCTTGGTTATATAGAGAAGCATTAATTGCTGGTGATATAGCTGAAAGATAGATAATTGTTACTCACCGTTTACGTCTACAGCATTACTCTATCTAGAACGTTCATTATAGATTCTAACTTATGAAAATGACATGATACTTGAAACAAAAAACAAACGCTGTATAGCTCAACCTAAGAGGAGTTGTTTACTTGAGGATAGCTGCTACCAAAGTTATAGCAGATTTACCTTACATCTTATATTTCATAGTTGTAGTCGTTAAATAACGCATGGAAAGTAGAAATTAGACATTTTCTAACAGTTATGTCTTCTTATTAATTAGGAGTCCCGTTTCCTTTAGATTCCCTAACAAGCATAAAAAGTTGGATGAATATATACTCAAGTATGTAAGGTATGCAATAACTTGCATACCAAGTGTGCATTATCTGTATCTAGGTGATGTTGGTTTTCTAACGCAAAAGTACCTACGTAATATTTCGCATAGATTTACGTTTGTTTATACATAAAATAAAAGTATGCAAAATTGAGTTTTTATAATTAGTTAAAATAATAAATTTTTAAGTTTTAAATGGCTTTAGTGATAATTAGATAAAGGTTTCTTATTTTATATTAAAATCTTATAAATAAATTTAATATGCAACTTCTATGCAACTATGCTGCTTTGACACGATACTGGTAGAGTACACCTCAGTTATGCAAATAACTAAAGACTGTTGAGATATAAGCACTCTAATAGTCAGTGCTTATTGAAAAACCTGCTAGTCATTTTAAAAAGACTAGCAGGCATGGCTTATCATCAATCGGAGCGGCGGGATTCGAACCCACGACCTCCACTACCCCAAAGTGGCGCGCTACCAAGCTGCGCTACGCCCCGGTCAGAATTACCATCATATAGCAATACTCTTAGATAATCAAGAGGCTCATTTAAAAAACTTTAAGCATCCCAGCAGCTTGCAATAAATCTGGAACAGCAGAAGCACTCCATTTACCTTCTACACATCGCCCTGTATTCAAAATGAAGCACAGACTGTAATCATGAGGATAGCCTTCTACCTCCATCCATAATAAATCGCTTTCGGCTTCACAAGCAATTTTTTCCTCTTCCATTAATTCCGTTGCGAGTTGCTTCATGGTGTCTGCTAACTGTGCTAGTAGACGGCAAAAATCATTCAACTCAGCTTCGGTTAACTCAATTGCCCAATCATCTGTACCGACTAAACCTTTAAATTCAGGTGCATCGGGATTCCAGCCAATACGCCAACCAAATCCGGTTTTTACAACGCGTTCCATAATTAGTTAAAAGTGAGGAGTTATAAGTTAGGAATTATGAATTTACAACTTATAACTCCTAAATTTCCCACTATCTAAGTAGTTCAGCACCTCCTCGTTGGGGTGGCTGTGGGGTAGTTGATCTACTCGGACTGGGTGCGGTATTCGGTTTAGGAGATAGGGTATTTTGGGAAGTAGGATTAAATATGTTGACTAAGACTTGCACTAGGGCATCTCGCTGACTGCGGGTAAGACGGGTTATGGCTTTGCGATCGCCTTCCATAGGGTTTTCCCGTAGTGAATCATAGCCTGGATAGGTAGTATCATACATAATTTCATTCGCCCCCAGGTAATCAGCTAAAGTCAGCTTCCAATCTAAGCGATAAATTGGGGCCCGCCCTTTAGTATAAATGTGATATCTAATCAGGCGATTTGCCAGGGTGCTGTTTTCTGCAACTTTCCCATTTTCTTTGCTGATATACTTGTTTTCTCGTGGGAAATCTGGCAATTGCTGGTACACCAACTGCCAAACATCACTAGGTGTTATTCTCTGAGCATAAGCAGGTTGGATACTAAACAAACTTGGGTATATTGATTTGCCCGCCCCTGAACTCAAAGCAATTACACCCACTACCATTAAGGCAGTGAGTGTTTGCCAGGGCTTGAGTAGGGGTTGAATGAACGATTGATGTTTGCTCATCCTGCCTTCTCTAAAGCCTTTTTTTATAGTTCGCCAATAATCTCTGGTTGAGTCAATTCATCGGACATTTCGATAATTGCTCTTAGCACTGGCTTCATCATCGCATCTTCGTTATTTTCAAAATCTTCATAACGCCGACGTTTAGCACGATTGGCCACCTGAACCGTAATGCGGTAACGATTTGAGGCTGCACTAATCAGTTCCTCAGCTCGGTGCATAATCTGAGACTGAGTTGTCTCGAACTTAGAACGCTTTAGCATAATCAGTGGTTCTTGGGGTCATTCCCCAGTGTAGCAGTACTGATAAATCTGTTGTCTTGTATTTAATCGCCAGCAACCTTTCTGTTGATAGAGGCTAAGAGCCTTCTAGTCATTTTATAAGTTACTTATAATACTATCTGACTAAAGTCACACATCCTTATGGCTGACCTTGTGGAAACTGCTATCAACGCGGGAAATTTCAATACCCTGGTGAAAGCTGCTCAAGCTGCAAATCTCATAGAAACTCTAAAGAGTCCTGGTTCTTTGACACTATTTGCACCAACTGACGAAGCTTTTGCCAAGCTGCCAGAAGGAACTTTAGATTCTCTACTACAAGACATTCCCAAGCTCCAGAAAATTGTGGCATATCATGTCGCTAGTGGGGATGTTCGATCTGACGATTTGGTACAGATTAATGAGGCACAGACGCTTGAAGGGTCAATTGTAGCCATTGAATCTGCCGATGGCAAAATCAAAGTGAATAACGCCAATGTTATCAAAACAGACATTTTGACAGACAATGGCGTGATCCACATTATTGATGAGGTTTTGATGCCTGCAATGGTTGCCGGAAAATAAGGGCATTGGGCATGGGGCATTGGGAAATGAAAAGTCTTCCTAGTCCCCAGTCCCCAGGATGCAGCCACTGCGTGCGGGAAGAGTTAATGACAATTGCTGAGTTCCTTCTTCACCATTCCACTCAGCTTCAGCAGTACCATATAACAGCTTGTTGGGTTGAGTATGCAAACTAGCCACATCTACATTTGCGGTTGCCGAACTTGTGCCAGCGTTTATAGCAATTATCAATTCTTCTGTGCCTAAAGTTCGTGCAAAGAGATAAAGTTGCCCTTGAGCATAGAGGACTTGGTAATCACCTGTACGCAAGGCTGGGTATGTTTGGCGGATGGTAATTAATTGACGATGAGTATTGAAAATTTCTTGATTCCAGTTAGCCTCTAAAGGAAAGCCACGCCTTGAGTCGGGATCTATGCCACCAGGTAAACCGACTTCATCACCATAGTAAATGCTGGGGGCACCGGGAAAGGTGAGTAACAGTAAAGTCGATAATTCTACACTCGCTATATCACCGCCTGCAATGGTCATCAATCGGGCTGTATCGTGACTTGCTAACAAATTGAGTTGAGTTAGCTGAATTTCCCAAGGGTAAAGTTGCAGTACTTCTTGGATTTTGGTGGCGTACTCGGCAGCAAATAAGGGTGGGTAGGGTTGATAGTCGCGGCTTTGGACTTGTTCTAAGACTACGCGATCGCCAGCTGCAAAAGCAATTGTCGGCCCAGCAAATAAATAATTCATTACGCCGTCAAATTGCGTTCCATCCAACCACTGGCGGGAATCTCCCCACACTTCGCCCACAATATATGCTTCGGGATTGATGGCTTTAGTGCGATCGCGGAATTCCTGCCAAAAACCCGGAGTTTTTATTTCAAATGGGACATCTAATCGCCAACCGTCGATGCCGAATTTAAGCCAATATTCGGCAATTTCCATAATATATTCTCGTACTTCTGGATTATCGTGGTTAAATTCTGGCAAGGCGCGATTTCCCGCCCAACCCACGTAGTTTGCAGGGAATTCACCGTTATAAGGTGAAAGGGGCCAGCCTTCTATTTTGAACCAATTTACCCAAGGTGAATGGGGGCCATTTTCTAAAACGTCGTGGAAAAAGAAAAAGCCACGGCTGGAATGGTTAAACACCCCATCCAGAACGACTTTGATATTCCGTTGATGGGCTGCATCAAGCAATTCTTTAAAAGCCTCGTTGCCCCCTAACATCGGGTCAACTTGATAATAATCGTGGGTATGATAGCGGTGATTACTGGCGGATTGAAAGATGGGTGTGAAATAAATCGCGTTAATCCCCAAATTCTGGATGTAGTCTAAATCCTCCATGATGCCCCATAAATCCCCACCTTTATAACCCTGGAGGGTTGGCATAGAGTCCCAATCTTCCCAACGGGCTTCTTGCAATAACCGTTTGCGCGGCTGTTTGCTTCTGGCAAAGCGATCTGGGAAAATTTGGTAGAAAACAGCGTGCTTTACCCAATCTGGTGTTTGAATTTGCATGAATAACTTTTTGTACGTTCAGAAGCGATCGTTGCAAATATTAGCTTCTTTATGACTCTTACTTATGATAGAGAATCTGTAATTTGCCAGTAGTCAGTAGAAATTTATACCAATTTAACAATTTTGGCTACAGGACTCATCTTTGGATTTTTGCGAAGCTAGGTACAACTCAAAGAGCCTTCTTGCCTATTGCCCATCGCGCTTCGCCCACAGAAATCAAAACATATTAGTATACAACTTGTTAGTATTTAATATTTCTTAAAATTATCTTTTTTATTTATTACTTAATTATTCTTAATTTTATTTTTTTAACTTTGTCCGTAATGATTTAGGCAGATAGTGGATTAGTTTAATAGCTCCATAAAAATTACCTCTTAGCTCAGTCTTGGGTAATTCTGAGATGCGTCTGCTCAAAGATATCTCATAAGTACAGAAAATCACTCACTATTAGGAGACATAATTCAGGGATATGAGTTATGAATTAGCAATTGTCTTAGGAATTACTTGCCGCCTCCTAAGCTTATTTGATGTTATCTATAAAAAAATAGATAACTATAGTCGCATCAAATAATCAAGGCGAAAAAACTGCATAGTCTGCATTAATGCCAGAGCGACTTATGCTAATAAACTACTTTGCTTTCATCCAATAAATTGAATTTGAGGTAAAAATGAGGCACGAAAAACTTTCTCCCGGATTACTGTTGGCATTTCAAGACTATCAAAATGAGGGAGATAAAGCTTTAGTTACACATAAGCGATCACTTGGCATCATTGCCCACAAAAGCCCAGTCAAGCCAACAAAGAGCGTCGTTTTTATCTATTGCGATCCTGATGCAGACTTGAGTTATTTATCACAATATAACATTGAAGTCAATCAAAACTCTGGGAGTGTGCGGACGGCTTTTTTACCGATAGAAAGTTTAGATGTCTTATCTGAAGAAGATGTTATCCAACGCATCAAGCCGTCACGCAAACTTCATTTGAGGATGGACACTGCAATGGGAGCAGTTAAACTCCCAGAGTTCCAGAACAAAACTGGACTGACTGGTAAAGGAGTAATCATCGGCATTATAGACAGTGGCATCGATCCGAAACACCCCGCTTTTGCTGGACGAATTTTACACATTTGGGATCAAACACTGCCAGGACCAGGAGTAACGGAGGGTGGCTATGGGGCGGAATTTACGGGGGCGCAACTGACAATTTCTCAGGATACTGGCGGTCATGGTACTCATGTTGCCGGAATTGCCGCCGGTGCCGATGCTAGCTATGGCGGTGTAGCACCAGAAGCAGAATTAATTGTTGTCAGGTCAGATTTACAGGATGCCCATATTGCTGATGGTGTGCGTTATATTTTCCGAATTGCTAGAGAGTTAGGACGCGCAGCCGTAGTAAATCTCAGCTTGGGTGGACACGCTGATGCCCATGATGGTAGTGATTCCTTATCCAAAGTTATTGATGCGGAAACTGGCCCTGGAAGAATAGTTTGCTGTGCTGCCGGTAACGAAGGAAACGATAACATTCATGGACAAGCGATAATACCCAGTGGACGCACTCGTGGTATGCGCTTTAATGTTCCTTTGAATCAAATAGGTATAGTTTGGTTAAACGCCTGGTATTCCAAAGACAGCGAATTAGAAGTCTCAGTACGGAGTCCTAACGGTTTTGTCACCCCCTTCCAAAAAATAATTACTGACGGTAATGCCGCACAAGATTACCAGTTACCAGATGCAAGGGTGCAATTGGCGACACCAGCGCCAGATAAAGCCAATGGCGATCATAATTTCTTTGTGCAAATCCGGGGTATTGACCCCTCGCCAGTTATGGGAGGTGTTTGGCAGCTACGAGTTCGCAACAGTTCTGCAACTGACACACGTTTAGATGTATGGACATTAGATGACACTTCGTCAGTGTTCTTTACTGGTAAAAGTGTGAAAGATACGCTAAAAATTGGTTCACCAGGTGCCGCTAGCAGTGCAATTACAGTTGCCGCCTATACTACTAAAACCAAGTACACAGATATTGATAACCAAGTGCGAGAAATGGGGTTAGAATTGCATACTATTTCGGAATTCAGTAGTGAAGGGCCTCTACGGAATGATTCACACAAGCCGGATGTCGCAGCACCAGGAGCGATGATTATTTCCACTCTTTCCGCCGATGCAAATTTTGACCGCTCATCGATGATTAATTCCAAGTTTGTGGTGCAGGCTGGTACGAGTATGGCAACACCATTTGTTAGTGGGTTAGTAGCATTACTATTGCAGCGAGATCCGAATCTCGAGCCGACTGCTGTGAAAGACTTGCTACGTAAAAATAGTGCAATTCCTGGAAAACCCGCAGGGACATTTGATGAGAAATGGGGTTATGGAGTGATTAACGCTTTAAATCTGTAATTGGCCTCAGAGATGCGATATTATTTAACACATTTAACACAATAAATATATCGCATCTCTTGAAGATTATACGGCTAGCAAATGAAACGGTGCTAATTTAAAAAATGCTGACTTGACAGAGGCAATTTAAATCGGAATAACTGCTTTAGATGCTGATTTTTCATGAGCAACTTTGAGTGCTACTTCCATCGAAAAAGGGAATATTAATATACAAGCATAATCTGCATTTAGGCTCTCAATAAACATCAAAGCCAAAGAGAACAGCAATTAATCTGTAATTGGACAGAGTAAATAGCTCATTAAATCTATACTAAAGATAGGCAATAAAAACTCGTAAGTTTGATAACTTCGTTATACGATAGGCTAAAAATTGCCTGCTTTTTTACCCACTTACTGCTCATGGATTTTCAAAAGCTAGATGCTACCCTTGCGATAGCGCTCAATGACGTTCAAAACCCAGAGGAACCGAGTTTAGAAGTTTTCATCCATACTGAACCAATTTTAGACTCTGCTGCAACTGCTGTTTTAGAAAATTTAGGCATCAGTGGTGTTACCAGTGGAAGAGATGTATTTACTGCAACACTATCACTAAATGCAATTTACCACTTGTCCGAGGAACCTTGGGTAAAATATTTGAAGCGATCGCAGCAATTGCGTTTGGTTAATAAGAGACTAAATACAGGCAAGTTGGGTGTTTAGTGACCATTGTCTGACCCTATACTACGCAGACAATCTTTTGTATTTACTGTGAATTAGGTTGTTTTTTCTGGAAACTTACACTTCACCTCAATTTCCAGATTACTTACAGCACAGCATTCAGTAATTTCAGTAGTAATAATTTTTTGAAGAACAGCCAAGAAATCTGTCATCATGACTTGGCATGAATTATTAATTACATGATTCTTAACCTTTGATTGACTGAAAGATAGATCCTAAAGATACGTCTAATTCGATACAATTTATAGGCAGAGAGAGCCGAGGAGAACAAGGTGGTCTTATTAAAAGGCTTTGAGATCGAGATATACACTGGCACACCTCAAGGTGAAATCGTCGGTCTCTCCGACAAAATTGTTGCAGCCTTGGATGGATTTATGCGGGAGCCAGATAGCCGCAATGTCGAATATATAACCCAACCATCCCAAAATTACGAAAATTTATTGTGTGCCTTGCTGCGTCCCCGACGGGAGTTACGAAACTATCTTAATAGGTTGGACAATTACACTTTGATACCGGGAAGTACTTTATCTTTGGGTGGCAGCGATCGCTTTCTGCGTTCCGATCCAGCAAATCCCTATCATGACTACATTGAGAACACCTACGGGACAAAAGTAGTCACCGCCAGCGTACACATTAATATAGGCATCAGCGATCCAGAAGTATTAATGCGGGCGTGTCGGGTTATCCGTATGGAAGCACCTTTATTTCTCGCCCTCAGCGCCTCATCTCCCTTCCTAGATGGCAAAACTACTGGCTATCACTCCACTCGCTGGGGCCTATTTCCGCAAACGCCTAGCCATGTACCGTTATTTGCCAGCCACGCCGATCATATCCAGTGGGTCAAAGATCAACTCGTTGCCGGAACCATGCAAAATGTTCGGCATTTGTGGACATCAGTACGACCAAATGGCGATCGCCGCCCTTATGATCTAAATCGCCTAGAACTACGAATTTGCGATTTAGTCACAGATCCCATTGCCTTACTAGCCATTACTGCCTTATTAGAAGCGCGTTTATTGCAAGTAATCGAAAATCCCAACATCGATCCTTTAACTCAAAGTATTTTCTCTAACGAAGAACTCGTCACCCTGACTGCTGAAAACGAAGCGGCTGTGGCTGCTGATAGTCTCGATGCTCATTTGAGGCATTGGCAAGATGGTAGAAGCATCCTAGCCAGAGATTGGATTACCCAAATGTACCAAGATGTTTGGGCGATCGCTAAACAACGAGGCTTTAGCTGTTTCCTTTCTCCATTGCACAAAATTCTCCGCGAAGGCAATGAGGCTCAACAGTGGTTGCAGTTACACACAGTTGGTTTTGACAGCCAGCGCGTCATCACTCAGGCTATTCTCGCCACCCAAGAACGCGAAATCGAACTCGAAGACAAATTGTGTTCGTCCCTATCGGCTTAATTGAAGAGGCAGAGGAGCAGGGGGACAGGGAGGATAAGGGGAGAATTATTCAACTTTCTCCCTTGTCTCCCCCCTCTTCCTTGTCTCCTATGTCTCTTCTCCATGCCCCATACCCAATGGTAGATTTCTTTGGAGATAGTACTAGCCCTAAAATACACAAGTGATTAATCTTTCTACATAAAACTTAATATTTACCAATTTTAGCCAAATATCCTCTCAGGGATTGCTCTGGGAGGGTTTGTGCTATTGTTTTAAAAATCTAATCGATGGATGATGCTTGATTATTATTAACAAAACCTATGAATAGGCTCTACCCTTTGGTAGATTTAACATTGACAATAAATTGTTTTATACAATACGTAGATTATACGGACAATGCCCCAGGTCGTTTTAGTTAACCCACAAATTCCTCCTAATACAGGTAATATTGCTCGTACTTGTGCAGCAACAGGTACAGAATTGCATTTGGTAGGGCCCTTGGGGTTTGAAATTAGCGATCGCTACCTCAAAAGAGCCGGTTTGGATTACTGGCCTTATGTCAAACTCCACTATCACGAATCCCTAGAAGCCTTTAAAACCGTACATCAAGAGCGTGGAGGCAGATGGTTGGGTTATACCGTTGGTGGTAATTTTAGTTACGTCAGCTTTCGATATCAAGCCGATGATTGGCTACTATTTGGTAGTGAAACTACGGGCTTACCACCAACAATTTTGTCAGATTGCGATGCTACTCTGTATATTCCCATGAGCCAACCAGGGGTTCGCAGCTTGAACTTGTCAGTCAGTGTGGCAATTGGCTTATTTGAAACCCGTCGTCAGTTAGGCTATCTACAATAGTTGTTTACCTTCACTAGATAAGTATATTTACTTATTAACTCTAAAAAAATCTATCTAAACTGGAGAATTTTGGTAGCAAGATTTTTTTGTTTACGGCAAAATATGTAAAAGAATATACCAAATCCTGGGTTTATTCGCCAATTGTAGTGGAAGATACTTACAAAGAGAGGAAGGTTATTATAAGAAATTTATATATAAAACTTGAGATAATGCCAAATTTGAATGATAGATTTTGATGAATTTGAAGCATCCTAAATCGGGAACAAAAACGCTAAAATCCAGTCATGTTATGTATTTAAGCTGTTTTTGCTCGATGAACTCCAAAAAGCAGCCTAAAATTAGACGATAGTTAATACGGTTGTTTTTTAGGGAATAATCAACGTAAAGTCTCGTGTTGAGAAGACTGATGGGCTAGAAATATCTTGAAGATATCTACAGCAGGGGGCATCACTTTTCCAGAAGTCGCAGCAATTTATTTTTCGGCAGCGACTATAGACTAGGCAAATCATTTGTCTAGTCCCCGTGATTGACGCAAGACAAGCGCGGATAATGGTAAAGAGTTATAAACGTCCTAAGTGGTGTTAGGAGTGGTTCGGACAAGTAAACACAGCAAACTTTAAGTTTTGCTAATACATGTAAACTTGTCTAAATCAGAGAAGCAGGTTAATCTTGCGTAAGCATCTCTGGTGAATGTGATCTTGATCTATCATTTGTTGTGATCTAAATCATTGACTAGTATCCAACTGAAAAATCGAGGTCAGTTAAGCGCTAGTGATCATAGGAGGTCGTCTTTGAAACGAGCATTAAAAAAGAGAGTAAAAGCTGTGTTGAACAATAACCCCAACAGCGATGATGCCCCGGTAGAACTGCAAAATGTGATGAATCCAAAAGTTAACCGCCGGGTGCGGACAAAAGCCGCCATGATTGGCTTGGCAATCTCTATGGGAGCAACCAGCCTTTTGGTGACTCGACAAAGCGATCAAGCCCAAGCAGCGGTGCCAGTAGGCAGCCAAAAGGCTTCCTCTTCGATTCCTGCTGCTCCTGACACTGAAGTGAAATTCGCCTCCACAAAGCTGGAGTCCCAAGCAGTCTCATCAGCGAGCGTGCCGGAAAATCCTGTGATCGTGGAACCAACGGCAGTCTCACAAGTGCCTGGGCTTGAAGCTAAATGGCAAGTCGCGGCAAATGGAATGTCTTTGCAAATTCCTGCATCAGAAACGTTTTCCCAAGCAACAGCTGGTTATAAAAATTCCACTAACCTGAAGTCACAAGTGGCACAGGGATTGAACAACACATTAACTGAGACTAGTTTCCCAACAGTCAATAATTTGTCTGACTATAGTGCTGATGGTGTTGGCGGTACAAATGTTTTATTGAATGCCCAGCCACAAACAGTAGCAACATCTGGTGCAGTCAACGGTGAGATAAATGCACAACTTAAGGCACAACAAGAGTTTGCACTGAATCGCTTACAAGAAAAATCTAATCGGTTAAGAAAAAGTCTCGCACAGTTACAGTCTGGGGAAACTGAAAACTTATCACCAGCTGATATTGGTTTGGCACAGCCGACGACTGGAGTTGAAAAAACTGCATTAGCCCAGCCGAATACTTTTGATGATGCAAGCAAAGCGAACTTGATATCGAAGTTAAAACAGAAGAATCAGGCGAGTGCAATTGCAGCAGTACCAGCTACACCAACAGTTATTGCGTCCTCGGCTCGAACCGCCTACGAAGTTAAGCCTGGAGATACACTAGCAGCGATCGCCAGCAAATACAATACTTCAGTATCAGAACTAGTTAAGGCAAATAACCTCAACAATCCCAATGAACTGAAAATTAGTCAAAAACTAATTATTCCTGCTGGTCAAGTTGAGGTAACAGTAGCGAATCAACCCACTGTAGTGAGCCAACCTGTTGTAGCGAGTCAACCTACTTTTGTGGAGTCCAGCAAAACTCCAAAAGTAGCTACCTCTCCTATGAACATTGGTAGTGCCAACTCCTATCTACCAACTACTTCACAATCACCATCTATTGCCGACAACAGTAGCGTTGCCGTCCCTACACCAGTAATTGCGAACAATCAGGTTCAGGCAAATAGTGCCACTGATTTAGAAGTACGCCCTACCACTCCTACTAGGACTTATGGTGTTGGTGGTGAAGATCCAGTGCCAACAGCTTTTGCTGAAATACAACAGCCTAAAACACCAGCAAATAGAGTAGCACGGGGAAATAATAATGACCGTTTGCGCGGCTTGCAAGCGGAAATTCAGAGATTACAGCAGAAATACCGCGCTCAACAGTCTGGTAATTTAGTTGTGCCAGCAGCTAGCGATACTAATAATGCTGCAATGCTCACTCCTGTTTCTACTCCCAATAATTTCATCGTACCTAACTCTGCTATTCGACCAAATACTGTAGCGATACCAATTCCAGTTCCTACACCTATTAGAGCTACCTATAGCGCTCAACCAATCAAGCCCCAATTCCGTACTAGTGTACGTCCTACCGAACCAGTAAACCCAGAATTCTTGCCCAATCTCGGTTCTGCTAGTCAGTGGACTCCTGCTCGCACTCAATCTCCTACAAGAATTGCAACTCCTCCTGGAAGAGTAAATGCCTCTGACTCCTTAGGAAAGATGCGGGGAACCACAGTTTCTCCACAGATAGTACCGCCTTTGGCAGCAGTGGATCAATATCTACCCAGACCCATTGACGAGCTGACACCTGTTCCATCTTCCTCAACCGTAGCTTCCAGATACACATGGCCGGCAAAAGGTACCCTTACCTCTGGTTATGGCTGGCGCTGGGGTAGGATGCACAAAGGAATTGACGTTGCTAACTCCACTGGCACGCCAGTTGTCGCCTCAGCTGAGGGTACGATAGAAAAAGCAGGCTGGAACAATGGTGGCTACGGCAACCTTGTCGAAATCCGTCATCCTGATGGCAGCACCACTCGCTATGCTCATAACAGCAAGATTCTAGTGCAACCTGGTCAACAGGTACATCAAGGAGAAACAATTGCTTTAATGGGCAGCACTGGTCACAGTACTGGGCCACACACCCACTTTGAAATCCATCCATCAGGTAAGGGTGCTGTTAACCCAATCGCCATGTTACCGGATCGCATATAATTTCTTGGCTATCTGTAACTAAATCATTGCCTTGCTTTGTTGAGGGAGTTTACCTCCCTCTTTTGCCTTTTATAACCTTAACAGGGATAAAAGCTGTAAGAAAATTGCAAAAATCCTAGTATTGAGCAAATTTGTATGCTATACTAGTTTATGATTTGAAGATATATGGCTCAGTAGCTCAGTTGGTTAGAGCGCGGGACTCATAAGCCTGAGGTCGTTGGTTCAATTCCAACCTGAGCCACTTTAAAAGAAGGATTATATAAGGGTTTCAGCTTCTAGTCATCTGTAGCATTAGGGAGCTGAATTTTAATATAAGGCTCTTTTAACTATCAAATGACTATGCTTATTTAAGAACGTGATAGCCATGAAAGTTTGAATTGAAGCCTTGAAAGGTCGTTTAAGATGAAGATTCCCTAGACTTTTGTTCAATGGTAATCAGAAATACTTATCTTTGAACTTTATCCTGATCCTGTTGGATTTGCTCGGCTCGGTCTTGGGCAATTCTGGTGATATTAGGCTGAGTTGAGAACCAGTAACCAGTGTTATCGACATAAAGATAGATGTGTGGGCTGTTCGGTAAGTCGGCGCAAAGCATCGCCAAAAGTTGCTGCACTTTCCCCTGGTTGAACACACCCCAACTTGATCTGATGATCTTCTACACCGCGATTGGCTGCTCTTAGAGTAGGAGCAGAACCAAGGTAAAATTGTCCGGGCGACACGACGACATGCAGAGTAACGTCCTAAGTTCGGGTTTTGGCGATCGCACAAAGTCGAGCCTCTGAGGATTTCTGCTAAGGAGTTAGTTTAGTACTGTGATTGCTCTCACCAAAAGCATCCCTTTTTACTTGGATAACTAGCTATCCAATAAAGTAGTCAGACTTAAGAGCGAATACTCTGACAAAATTGCGATGTCTACGATGGTCACTGAGCTTGTCGTACCCCTCCGGGGAAGCAAGCTACGCGCAGCGTCTCGTAGAGAAGTGCGGGCTACGCCTACGCACCAAAAAACAATCAGCAAATGAAGTAAACCTGTAGCAGTTATTCTAGAGAAAACTAGAGTTTTGAAATTTTGGTATATTTGAGCTACCCAAAATCATCAGAGAATAATGGCACATCATAAAATTTCAACTTTTGGTCTACTGTAATTATTGTTAAACCTTCTACCAAAGCTTGAGCAATTAACATCCTATCAAAAGGATCTTTATGGTGTAGAGGCAAATCAGCAACCTTTATTCCATGTGTCAATGTCATAGACAAAATCTCAAACCGACTGAAGCGCAAAGCCTCCTCCAAATTACCAGGAGAAATTAACTTTCCTAAAGACTGTTTAATTGAAATCTCCCAAGCACTAATTGCACTGACGAAAATTAAATTTTCAGGATTAGTAATTACTTCTCGTACCCGATCTGACAATTTAGAATCATTTTCTAAAAACCACAATAAAATATGAGTATCTAACAAAAAACTCACTACTCATCCCCATAAAATGCTGCAATTACTTCTTCTGGAGTCTCATCAAAATCATCAGCAATCTTAACTTTTCCCTGCCAAAAACCCGCAACTCTTGGCTTTAAGGCATCATTTAAATCAGCTTTACTAACTGTAGGCTCAGGTTGAGTCAAAGGCAAAACTTTTGCCAAAGGGACACCCTGATGAGTTAAGGTAACTTCAACATGATTTTGGATATCTGACAATAAATCAGCTAAATTCTCAGATAAGTCAGCAATATCAAAAGTTTTTGGTGACATTTTACTTATGCCCTACTGATTACCAGCATTATAACCAATAAAATTTACCCTCATTGAAGATGAAATTAAATAGTATTGGACGATGAATAATGATTAAAAAATATGAAAAGTGTAATCGTTAACACGGTAAATAATTGTTTAAAAACGGCTCAGTTCCCTGTTGCCACAACTCCAGCCAATCATAAAATTACGAATTATTTTTGTATGTGGCGAATTATTTCAGCAACTGACCAAGCTTGAGCGATCGCACCTCTGGGTGTATGAGGTGCATCGCCATCAAATATCTCAGAAATAGAGCCAAGACAAGCGCCAGATAAGAAATGATCTAGCAGAGGTTGCCAATCAAAAGGTAGCGATTGTTCTGGATAAAAACGTTGCCAAGCCCGAATATATGGTCCAATTAGCCAACCCCAAACAGTGCCTTGGTGATAGGCGCGATCGCGTTGCTCTTGATTACCCTCATATCTCCCTTTGTATTCGGGATCTCCTGGATCGAGACTGCGAAGACCATAAGGAGTCAGCAAGCTGATAGTTGCCAAATCTAGTATCTGACTCCCTTGTTGGGCAGAAAATCCACAGTGGTGCAGTGACAGCGCCAAAACCGCATTGGGACGAATTTGAAAATTTCGGCGATCGTCTGGCTCGATAGTATCGTACAAATAACCCAGCTGAGGATTCCAGAACTTTTGCAGCGAGGTTTTAACCTTTTCTGCTTGCAGAGCATAACGCTGTGCTTGCTTAGTGAGACGCACTGGATCGCCAAGTTCAAGCGAACTTAAGCGTTCTGCCCACCGACTTAGCCAACATAAAGCTGAATACCATAGCGCATTGATTTCCACCGGCTTACCGTGACGTGGAGTAACGGGATTTGCCCCAATTACCACATCCATCCATGTGAGAGCTACACCACGAGCATCCCAACTAATTAGCCCATCAATAGCATCAACCTGGATATTGTAGTGTGTACCACCAACAAAGGCTTTGTGGATTTGTTGGACTACAGAGAATTGCTCTGCCAAAAATTCCCAGTCTTGGGTAGCTTCTAAATAAAGTCCTAAAGTTTCAACCCACCACAGCGCCGCATCAATACTGTTATAAAGTGGTTCACCATCGGCATCAGGAAATACATTAGGCATCAAACCGTGGCGATAGTAATGCCTAAAAGTCCGTAATACTCCTTTTGCCAGATCAAAGCGTTGTGGAACTAGTGCCAATCCAGGTAAGGCGATTAATATGTCGCGCCCTCGCTCATTAAACCAGTGATAACCAGCAATCATTGTGGGGCCAGCAATTGAGGCTCGATAGACGATAAACTGATCGCTTGCTTTAAGTAGTTGTTGCCAGAGTAGAGATTGGGCATTTAAAAGAGGCACAGGGGCGGGATGCGGGGGGTAGAGGGGAAAACTCTTCTCCCTTGCTCCCTGCTCCCTGCTCTCCTCACTCCATCCAAAAATCTGGGAGAGCCGGTCTTGCTCTACCTCCACGGCTTCTGCAAAGGTTTCGGAAGTGAGAACATCTGCCATCAAGTTTGGAAAACCTACTCGTGCTTCTAGTGTTACCACATCTCCTGGTTGCAGTCTGACTATCAAGTAACCAGGACTGTAGAGGTCTTCTTTGTCACTTAATCCCCGTTTTGTCTCCTCAGACAATCCATAATTCCAATACCAAACTGCATCTGGTTGATATTTTCCTTTTGTCCAACGCAAGTGCCAAGGTATACCGAAATTACCCAATTTTTTTGCTTGCAGACAGATTTGCTGTTGCCCAAGCAATTCTGAGAACTGTAATCCTGAACTAGCAATTTGTGGGTGGTGAAAATCACGTTCTGCGATCAGCAGCCGCAGCCGTAAAATTGCTGTATCATTTCCGTCATAGCGATATTGGATCAAGATTCGATGGCAAAATTGGGCATTGGGGAGGCAGTGCGGTCTTCTCTGCGAGACGCTGCGCGATGGGGTCTCCCCAAGTGGAGCAACTGCCGTCATTGGGCATTGGGAAGCATTCTTCGCTATTTCCAGTTCCTCATTCCTAATCCCCAGTCTCCAGCGATGCACTGAGCTTGTCGAAGTGTCCCCAGCCTCCACTAACCCATAAGGCATCACCAATTGTCTGCTTAATTGCCAGTTATCTCGACCCCAAATCCATTTTGGAACTGGGTTAATATCAAAACAGCGCAACAGTTCGTAGCCTGTCAGTTCAATCTGACCGTTACCCCAAACATTTGTCCCCAGTGCTACAACGTTCCCCGATACTTCTAAGCTAGCGTCTAAGTGTGAAAACAGCAGAGTCCGTCCAGAAGGTGGGTTTGTAGCGGTAAACAGCCAACCGTGATAGGTGCGCGTGCGGACATCAGAAATCGTACCACTGGCAAAACTTCCTAAGCCATTGGTAAGTAACCATTCTCTTGTATCTAAATCAGGCATTGGCTACTCAAAATCGTTATGAGTATGATATAGTCGTAACAGATCGTAATTAAACTGTGAGAGCGTGGATGGGCGAGTTTTACTTGACCCGTATTTCAACGCTAATAAACCGATAAAGGAGAATTAGGTTAATGTCCCTTACTTACGGAACCGAAGGAAGCCTCCGCGTTGGCCAACAAGCTCCCGATTTCACAGCAACGGCTGTGGTAGATCAGGAATTTAAGACAATTAAACTTTCCGATTATCGCGGTAAGTATGTCGTCCTGTTTTTCTACCCACTAGACTTTACCTTTGTTTGTCCTACTGAAATCACAGCATTTAGCGATCGCTACGAAGAATTCAAGAAAATCAATACTGAAGTCCTTGGGGCTTCCGTTGACAGTGAATTCTCCCACCTCGCTTGGATTCAAACAGATCGTAAGTCTGGTGGTGTCGGCGACCTGAATTATCCTCTAGTCTCAGACATTAAGAAAGAGATTAGCGCCGCTTACAACGTTCTTGACCCAGCAGCCGGCATTGCCTTGCGTGGTCTGTTCCTCATCGATAAAGATGGTATCATACAGCACGCTACCATCAACAACCTAGCTTTTGGTCGCAGCGTTGACGAAACCCTGCGGACATTACAAGCAATTCAGTATGTTCAATCTCACCCCGATGAAGTTTGCCCAGCTGGTTGGCAACCTGGTGACAAGACAATGAATCCTGACCCAGTGAAGTCTAAAGTTTACTTCTCTGCTGTCTAAATTTCGTTAGCAAACTCTAATCTAAGTTGTTGGAGTTGAGAGCAAAATCAATGAAAACCACAGATAAACAGAGATACACATGAAACAGTGTCAACCTCTGTATCTATCTGTGGTTTTTTCATAAAATAGTATTTAAATAATTAGGGTTAAAAATATGTTGACTTCAACTGATTTTAGTGGCTTATTAAATGAGCGATTCTTCCGCAACTTTTTACCAGTTCCAGCTAGAAATCAGCTCAGGTTGGGAGTAGGAACACCTGATTTTCAACTGCCAGATATTACCAACGGAACTTTAGTAAAATTGTCTGATTATAAAGGCAAGCAACCAGTGTTACTCGCCTTTACCCGCATCTTTACTGAAAAACAATATTGCCCCTTTTGTTTTCCTCATATCAAAGCCTTGAATGAAAATTATGAGGAATTCAAAAATCGTGGTATAGAAGTTTTAATGATTACTAGTACTGATGAAGGGCAAAGCCAAATTGTTGTGAAAGATTTAGGCTTAAAAATGCCGTTATTGAGCGATCCTAGTTGTCGAGTTTTTCGTACCTATCAAGTAGGACAAGCACTAGGAGCGCCTTTACCAGCCCAGTTTGTATTAGATAAAGAAGGAAAACTCAGCTACTGGCATTTATTTTCTTTTCTGGATCGCAATGCTAGTATTGAGATTTTGTTAGAACAATTTAATTGAGTATAAGGTGTAAAATTGGCAATGCTTACCCTACTGATAAAACTGTGAGGTTTTATGGTGCTGACCCTTTATCATTCGCCTATTTCTCCTAACTCCCGCCGTGTTTGGATTACTCTTCTGGAAAAAGGGCTTGAATTTGAATTAGTAGATATAAAGCTGGATGGGGAACAGTTTCAACCAGAGTTTTTGGCAATTAACCCATTTCATCACATACCAGCTTTGGTGGATGACGACTTTAATGTAGTGGAATCTTTAGCAATCCTGGACTATTTAGAGGCAAAATATCCTACACCTGCGATGTTGCCTAAAGATGCTAAGGATTTAGCGATCGCACGGATGGTACAACTGGTAACTGTAAATGAGCTTTTGCCAGCAGCGACGACGTTTTTACCTCAGATATTAGGTTTGCCTGGAGCAGATCCAGAAAAAATCGAGAAGGCAAAGCATAAAATTGCCACAGTGCTGAAGTTTTTTGAAAATTTATTAGACGATCGCCCTTACTTTGCTAGTCACAACCTCACTCTCGCCGAAGTTGTGGCTGGAACTGTAGTAAATGTGCTGCCAAGTGTTGGCATTTTCTTAAGTGAATATCCAAAATTAAATGCTTGGCACGATCGCTTAATTGTACGTCCATCGTGGCAAGCTACCGAGTCTACACCAGAGGCAATGGAAGCGTTTAAGTCTGTCATTGTAGCGAGAAATACGCGGCAAACTCAGACCTAATCAATATAGAAACGGTAAAATTTACCGTTTCTACAATAATCCGAAATTTTCACAGCTTGACTTGCTGCAAATGACTGCGGGGATTATAAGTACGTATAGCCCGGATTTTTTCATAATATTCTCGTTCTTGTTGGCTGAGGTCTTTTGGTGGTGCGATCGCCACCTTCACCAACTGATCGCCACGTCCACCCTTGGCGAGGGGCCAACCTTTGCCACGCAAACGCAGCGATTGGCCAGAACGCACTCCGGCTGGTAGCTTTACATTAACTGAACCATCGGGAGTGGGTACATCAATAGACGCCCCTAGAGTAGCTTCATCTGGTGTAATTGCTACTTCGCACACCAAGTTATCGCCTTCCATTTGAAAGAACGAGTGCGGCTGAAGTTCAACTTTTAAGTATAAATCTCCTCGTTGTTGAGTCATCGGGTTGATTTGACCTTTACCCCGCACGCGCAGACGAGTACCAGGTTTAGCCCCAGATGGGATACGAACATCAATTGTCTCGTTACCCAAACTAAAGCGCTTTTGCACGCCATTAAATGCTTCAGCAAAAGTTAGGGTGATTATAGCTTCACTATCCTGGGAAGTACCCGCACCTGGATCTTGAAACCCATAATCGTTAAAGCCACCAAAACCACTTGGCGCACCTGTAGGAGGGCGGTAAGAGTAACTTTGTGAGTAACTTTGTCGCCCACCTCCACCGCGAGGGGCAGCACCGCCAAAGCGCCCTAGCAACTCATTAATGAACTCATCAAAATTACCATATTGACTGAAGTCAAAGCCACCCATATCGGCACCAACGCCGCCGCCGGGGAAACCTTCACCAGCTTGTTTCCAATATTGGCCGAATTGGTCATATTTTTTGCGTTTATCTACATCTGAAACAACCTCGTAGGCTTCGCTAACTTCTTTAAAGCGTGCCTCTGCCTGTTTGTTATTTGGGTTGACATCGGGGTGATATTTGCGGGCTAGTTTACGAAAGGCTTGTTTAATCTCATCCTGAGTGGCAGTCTTACTAACTCCCAAAATTGCGTAATAGTCTTTGAAGTCGGTTGCAGCCATCTACTAGCCTCCTATAGAAATTACTGTTATGTTTTTTTTTAAGAACACAGATATTTAATTGCTAGGTAGAGTGCCAAGCAAAAGAATCTGATTTTAAATTAACAAAGAATATAGAAAATCAAGTGTGGTTCTTGCTCAACGTGCGATCGCAATTTCCGTACTCCGATTTTTCTGATAAGCGGATCAGCCCGTCTAGTCCCTCTTCCAGGCTTGGGGGGGCATCCCGGAGTTGACGGTGCATTCGCAAAATAATTTCTTCAGGAACCTGGCGCGATCGCTTTTTATTCCATGCTAAACACAGCCAGACTGGTGTATCTACCCAAATTGCCGTAATTTGCCTAAAGCCCAGGTTACGTGCTACAGCAATGACTTCACGACGATGGCGGCGCTGGGCGTTAGTAGCATCGAAAATAGCTGTATTAGTTTTGGAAATAGCTTGCTGAAACTGCCGCTCAATTTCGTGCCAAATAAGCACCCACGGTCCCTGAAGGGCTTGGGAACCGAACAATTGCCCCCGGATGGCATCCGTAGAAATCAGCGACATCTGGGGGCATTCTACCAGTAATTTTTTTGCAAAAGTTGACTTACCGCTACCTGGAAGACCAATCAACAAAATGAGTTTAGTCATTTGTCCGTTGTCCTTTGTCATTTGTCCTTTGTTACTTGTAACTATTAACCAATGACTAATGACTAATGACTAATGACTAAATGATGGTTCCATCGGGAATTACAGCATTTTTCAACACGACAACGATGCCACTGCGGATATAGAAACCTTGGTTTTCGCGTTCAGCTTCTTGCACGTTATCTTTATTAACAATTTTGACATCGTGACCGATGCGCGCATTTTTATCGATGATAGCACCACGAATGATCGTGTCTGTACCGATACCTACGGGAATGTCATTTTCTATCAAGCTACATTGCCGTTCCACAGAAGCTTGGTAAAAATCTGCACCCATGAGCAAAGATTCTTCAATGACGCAACCAGATTCAATTCGCGATCGCACTCCTAAAACTGAATGTTGAATGCGGCAATTTTTCAAAATACAACCTTCGCCAATAATTGATTCTGTGATCTGGCAATCTAAAAGCTTAGTCGGAGGTAAGTAACGAGCGCGGGTATAAATTGGTGCGTGTTCATCATAGAAACTAAAGGGTGGCTGGGGCTGCTGAGTCAGGGCTAAATTGGCATGATAAAAAGCCTCAATTGTTCCAATATCTTCCCAGTAGTCATCAAAAAGGTAAGCTTGAACGTTGTAATCTTTAGAGGCATCAGGAATAATTTCTTTACCAAAATCCGTCCGTTCTACAGATTCTCTCAACAACTTGAACAAAACCTCTTTTTTAAAGACATAAATCCCCATCGAAGCGATGTAAGGTTGTTTTTGGGCTTGTTCTTTTGTTAATCCCAGTACACTTGTATCAACTTGCATTTGGGTTAATGCTTCACCTTTGGGTTTTTCGCTAAAGTCAATTATCCTACCGGAGTCATCGATTTTCATCAAACCAAAATCTGAGGCACGGCGCTCGTCTATGGGGATAACTGAGAGAGTAATATCAGCTCCTGTATCTCTATGACGCTGGATAAACTGGCGATAATCCATGCGGTAGAGGTGATCGCCTGAGAGAATTAGATATTCTTCTACATCCCATTCCTCCATTAACCACAGATACTGACGCACTGCATCTGCTGTACCTTGGAACCAGTTAGGGTTTTCTGGAGTTTGTTGTGCCGCTAGCACTTCCACAAACCCTTCGTTAAAGCCAGTAAAGTTATAGGTACGGGCGATGTGACGATTCAGAGAAGCTGAGTTGAATTGTGTCAGGACGTAGATTTTGAATATTTCGGAATTTATGCAGTTACTAACAGGGATATCGATTAAGCGGTACTTCCCCGCTACTGGTACTGCTGGTTTAGCGCGGAGTTTGGTTAATGGGTAAAGCCGAGTACCCGCGCCACCGCCAAGGATGATTGATAATACTTTTTTCACAAAATTTCTCCCGACTGCCTTTCAACTCTCATCTTCAGTTTAGGACTGTCTGCCACCACAGGTAAGGGGGATCATGTGATTCTTAGGGATGAATTTTATAGAATGCTGTTGGTGATGGATAGTGCGGCTGATAAGTAAAAAGACTAGAACATTTGTATTATTTTAGGTGGGTGAACAATATAGAAAGTTTTGGCTACACTTCCCTTATATGGAATTTGAGTATCGCTTTTGCATTTAAATCGATATATAGGAATCATATTTGATTTCTGAAAAAACTTTAGTACAACTTGAAAAGCGTTCTTGCCTGTTGCCTGCCATCGCGCTTGCGCTACACGCACTACGCCAATAAATATGGCTACGCCACGCTGTGCGAACAAAAATCAAAGCTGACTGCTATAGTTATCTATTTATTTTCTTTGATAAAGTATATTGCGAGATAAAATTATCAGGTGAATCACTGTTTTGGGCAATATTGAGACGTAGAAACTGCGCCCAGACTTCATCGCTAAGTAACTTTAAAGCAGTTTTAGGATTGTTAATTGCGATCGCACCGATAACTTTACGCCATCCTTCCTGCAATGACTCAAGAAAAGCCTCTTCAATAGAAACTTGACTCAGCAACGAAAGTGCGGTTTTAAAACTTTCTGAATCAGCTTGTATATTCTTCGACCTTAAACCTTGAAGTGTCACCTTTAACCACACAGGAAGAAGCTCTAGCCAATTGTTTTGCTGTATGTTTGTGAGTGCAATGTCTTCCATACCTAGCGCACCCCATACATATAAAGACTCCACAGCCAGTTTAGAATCGCGGTTGTTTAGAGCATTTTGCCATAATTTTTGAGCTTGATTTTGGAAGCGATTAGCGAGAAATTCATAAGCTTCCTGGACTTTATGCAAAATTGTGACTTTATAAACTGATTCACCTCGTGGTAGGTAATCACCATGATAAGATAGCCAGTTATGAGATCCACAAAGATGGATTTCTCGATCAACTATTACTTCTTTTATATGGGAGTCTCCTAGCCATAAAACCTGTACAGATGATAAACCATCAGGTGTTTTTATTGCTCGCAGTTTTTTCTCTACTTCGGGCGAAATTGGTTTCTCTTCATCTTCTTGTCGCCGCACAATTCCATGTCCAATTAAAATCCAAACTCCACGATTAGCTAATTTTTGTAACAAAGTTAGAAATTTTTCATCGACAACTGCCTGATTCACCCAAGGAGAATAAATAATAACCTGACTTTTAGCAGAATTCAAAACTTCTGAGAAAGCTTGGCTAATTTGTCCATCGCGTAACTGTACAACTTCACCTACGACTGGAGAATTATCTACTTTTTTCCCAGGTTTTATCGCAGGTTTTAGTGCTTTTTGGCGAATATTTTCAAGTCTAACTTCTATTTCAGTATTTTTATATTTGAGAATGGCTTCACGTTCAAAATTAATGGTTTCGGTTGATAACTTACATAATGCTTGCAAGGATATCTTCCCTTGAGCGTGTAGAGCTTCTAACCAATTTGATGCTGACTCTAAAATTTGTTTTCCATTTTTTATTTGGATGGTTAATTTATCTTCAATAGCATCGAAGATAACGAAAAGCGATATTTTTCTCCAAAATTTTTGAGTTGGATTTAATACCTTATAAGAAGTAACGATTTTTCCCTCTTCTGGGACATGAAGTGCTAAATCTGAAGCCTGAATACTTTTTTGGATTTCCTCAAGTTTTAAAGAAGAGATATCAGCAATTGCACGATCAATAGTTAAAAAGTCTGCCAAGTCTGGCAAATTGATCGCTGTCTCGCTTAGTGATTCAGCTTGAAAGGTTATTTTGTCACTTAAAGGGTCTGTAATAGCATTAAGCTGTACAGGATATGGGGGCTGTGGTACAGACCCTTTTTCATAAAATGAGCGACCTTCAGAAGTAACTGTAATTGGTGATGTTTCTGATAGAGTTTGTAATGAGCGAAGAGTTGCAGTAGTAGTTTTGATAAATACAGAATCCAGTCCAAGTACAGAGGCTAATTCATCCTCTGTTGGCGGAGGTTGAAATTCAATCGCAGCGCGGATAATAAATTCTTCGAGTACGTTAAACTGACGGGGCTCTTTGATATTTACTTCTATAGTAGTTTGACGCAAACTATAACGAAATTGACGCGCTGCTAAAACTGATAAACTAGGACTTTGCGCTTCTATTTCGTCTACAAAATTTTTGAGATTGTCATCAATAGGTTTAGCAGAAGAGGCGAGAAACATCAAGGGAATAAGATTGGATAATTGAATTTGTACAAATACTTGTAACCCATGAGGCAAAGTACCTTTATGCTTTCAATAAGCTTTGGCGGCGACTAGCCAACCAAGCAAATCCAGCACTAGTGACAAATATTAGCACACCATATAATTTTCCCAGGAATGGTCATTGTGGGACTATTCAGCAGCGTAGGGGTAGCAGCGATCGCGATGGGAGCATCCACTTTTGGCAGAAACACTCAAATAGCAAGTAAACCATTAAGATAAGCTTAAGCGTTCAGAGAGAATTTGGTTGACACTCTCAACATTCCACTGTGCACCAGAAATTTTAATCCTGGCTCCAATCTGTTTAATTGCCGACTCGACTGCACCAGAACCGATAGAACAGAGTTCTTCAGCCTGGTAATAGCTGTAGTTGACAATACGAGAACGATGTTTGTTGAGATAAGTAATGAAATTTTTCACCTGTTTACCTCGGCAATGAATAAACAAAGCCTGAGTATTATCTATTTGACCTTGCCACAAAAAACTTTCAGCAGCTTTAAGCCGTTTTAAAGAACCACCAATTTTATAGAGATTTTCTTTGAGGTGATACCAGTCTAAAATTTCCCAACGCTCAAAATTCTCACTTTTACCAAATTCTCTGACAAGATTCCACACACCATCATGACCATCTCCTAAGCAGACTAACGGGTTAACCAGAGGCTGAATATTGACATAATCAACTAATGATTGGTTGTCATCAAAAAACGCACCATAGTAAATCCCTTGTAGACGAACGGTTTTATAGTCTCGCCAGTGACAGCCTGCTTTCGGTTTACCTCTAAGTCGGACTTTTCCTCCATCTACATTGACTTCTGACACGACTTGTAATGCTACGGGCAGTTGAAAATCTTGTTCGAGAACTAGTTTTTGTTGCGTCGTGTGACCAACTTTCACTCCTGTTAATGCCTCAATTTCGATTTCTGCTTTTTGGTATGAAACATTTGCTGATAGTCGCAAACAGCACTTTTGAAGTAATGGACTTAAACGGCTTCTTGGCTTCAAACCCAGTTTCTGTAACTGTTTGGCTTTTAATTTTAATTCTCCTACCAGGCTTTTGACTTTCCTGGTTTTACCTACTTTTGTTTTGGTTGTTTGTTCGATAAAAAAAGGGCTATTTCTGGACCGACATATTCCAATATTTGGCTACGAACTGTTTTTTCTATACCTTCGAGGTCTATTAACTGACTCTTATCAGCTTCCGAGTACAGTAATGTTGCCAGTTCTTCTAAGCAGGCTTTGATACGTTCTTGTTTCTCTTGGCTCATAGTCAGCGATCGCACAGCGTTATTTCCTTCTACATTTTCTCAGAAATGGTAAATCTTCCAAAACTGGATGCTCCCGATCGCGATCGCCAGTGTCGCATTTTGAATTCCTACTTCTATTGTAATTGCCGTAATGCGTTTTTCTTCTAATTGGGTTAAAGTAGCGATCGCAAAACCTTAGAGGTTATTTATAAAGTAAAAATAAGATTATTGTACGGTGTGCTAGTCCCATATTTCTAGATGATTTGTCACAAAAAATTTTATCAAAGTGGTAACGCACCGCCATGTAATACGGTGCGTAATAGCGAAGCCGTAACCCGCCTTACTAAGATTTACTTTATAAATAGTCTCTAAGCAGGCTTTATGAAATAGGAGTGGTTATATCTTCCTCCAAAGATGCTGGCAATTCAGAAGAACTAGCGCCACTTTGTGGTGTTGAAAGCTCATCACTTACCATTCCATCCCATGAATAGTTGCAGATTTTAGTGTGAAGCAATTTACCAAACGTCAGGTTAATTGCTAGGGCAAAAGAATCGATAAAAATTAGATTTACAAAACGATCAATCATTAGACCCCCTTGAGCTAAATTAAGCATCAAGTGATATTTGATTTCTTACTACACATGCCATAATCTCTTTTCCAGAAATGTCTGGTATTTTAATAATTTTCAGTTGAAGGGGAAAGGGATAAAGCGATTGTGGATAAGGGAAACAGGAAAGAAAATATTATTTATCGCTTTAATTTTGAGAAGAAGTAACGCCAAATGAAAAACTTCGTTTTATCAGCATAACTGCTAAAGATGATACATCTGAAGGGATAAGCTATACCTATACAGGCTAATATGCCCAGTAGATATCCTTCTTGAGATTGTCATTAATAGGTTTAACTGAAAAGGCGAGAGACATCAACGAAACCTTCATGTGTACTGACAATATTTGAAACTTCTGAATACATACTTCCGACTTTACCTGATTGATGGGTAAACAATTTATGACAACCCACAATTATCAGCAGTTCTTGGGCGCGAGAAAATGCAACATTTACCCGTTCTGGCTTTTTAGCAAAACCCACATCTCCTTTGCTATTATTGCGAACCATACTTACAATTACAACAGGTCGCTCCATACCTTGAAATCTGTCTACAGTACCAGTACGAATCTCTAATGAAGGGAAAAGTTCAGATTGTAGGCGTTCATCAATTTTTCTTAATTGAGCGCCATAAAACGTAATTACGGCAATTTCTTTTTTTGGTTCAGCATTAGCAACTTTAGAAGCCCAAGTCGTCTCAAACTGTTGACATAGAAGTTCAATCGCATCAATTTCTGGAGTATTAAAGTAAGAAGTTCCGTTTCTTTGCTCTAAAAACTGATTTTCGATAGGCGTTTTTACCCAAATAAGATGCTGAGATTCTTGGATAATTTCGCCTGCTAAATGATGTGCGCGTTTTGTGTCCGGCTCCAAAATGCCAGATTCTAGTTTACCGTCATAAAACTGATTGATTGCACCCATAATAAATGGGTGCATTCGATATTGTGTAGTTAGCATTTGTTTGATGCTTTCATCAGCAGATTCAAACTGACTTTTAAATAGTGATTCTTCTAAAAATTGTAGTTCGTCTCGTGTATTGCCAATTGTCTGAGCAACTTCTTCTAAAGTGCTAGTGTCAAGCATGGGTGGTAATTGCCGATGATCGCCTACCATGACTAACTTTTTACCTTTTAAAGCAGGGATTAGTAACTCTGGTGGAGTACACTTACTAACCTCATCAATAATGACAACATCAAAGGATTTGAATTCTTCCGAAAAACCTCTACTTGCAGCTTGAACGCAGGTGATACCAACGACGTTAGCATTATCTAAATATATGCGCCTTAAATCGTCGCGATC
Source organism: Nostoc punctiforme PCC 73102 (assembly GCF_000020025.1). GTDB lineage: Bacteria > Cyanobacteriota > Cyanobacteriia > Cyanobacteriales > Nostocaceae > Nostoc > Nostoc punctiforme. The sequence goes on from NC_010628.1 coordinate 7,534,174, forward strand.
GCGCTCATTTGGCTGTCTTAATTTTCCAATCCAATCTTGGACAAAATTCTGATATTTTTTGAGATAATTTTCTTCTTTTTCGAGTTCCTTCTGCCAAGATTCAAACTGAATATTGATACCGCGCAATAACTCTATATTAAACAAGTCAGCAGGATAATTTTCTGGCTTAAACTTATCCGGGGTTCTTTGCCATTCTGTCAACCACCAGTTTCTTTCTTCTATTAATCTATCTGATGGCTGTGGTTGTAACTTTTCTTCTATTTCACGTAAGCTAATTTGTAATTTTTGAAGTTGCTGTAGAGCAGTTTCAGTTTCTTCTTGTAGTTTTGATAAATGCTCGTGTAGAGAATTTTTAATTATCTCTAATACCGCAAAAGGTTCTAAGGATGAAATTAAATTTTCAAGCTGACTAATGGAAGTTACCCAAGAATTCACTTGATTTGAGAATTCTTGTGGATGCTCCCAAATATTTGATTGTGTCGCAAGATATTTCTCCGTTAAAGTGCGTAATTGAGTAGGTATATTTTGTTGATTAAGTTCTTGCAAGATATTAATAACTCTGCCAAGTTGTAAATTAGCGTCTTGTTGCGCTTTTTCTACCTCAGCTTGAGTAATAGATATTTGCTGTTGGCTAATTTCATTTTTCTGAAGTTCATTTAATTGTCTTTGTAAATACTGAAGCTGTTGTTCAGTTTCGGTTTTGACTTTTAAAACGCATTGACGTGCATTTACAAGAATAGTATCTAACAATTCTTGGGTAAGTTTGGTGAGAGTAGAATCGATATTATTCCATTCCCATGATGCGCCATAAGTCCGTTGCATTCTAATTAAAAAAACTTGGGTATTTTCGACCAGTAATTTTCGCTGTTTGGGATTGAGTAGCTGATAATTGCTAAACTGTTGATAGGTTTCTTGCCATTGGGTGCGATCGCCCTTTGATAGCACCATTGGAATCTGACTAAAATTTTCTTGCAAGAAATAGCTGAAATTATGCTGTTTTCCCCGTCTATCAGTAAAACCTCCGTCTATTTCATAAGCGATCGCTTTTGTCAATAGCTCCCATTCTGGCAAATTAATTTTGTAAATTTTTGGTACTATTGCTAATTTTAATGTATTAGCAAACATCAATAAACCTAGTGGTAAGTCCACTAAATTTTCTGTTAGTGGTAAACCTGATTGCTGACAATCTTTTAAAGTTTGATAAAGATGAGAAGGTGCTGTAGACTTCCATTCTTTTACTGCTGAGATAATATAATCAATTTCACGTTGCCGATTTTCCCAAATCTGGATTGTTTGCTGTAGTTTTTGCAGTTTAGCAAGATATTTCTGATAATCTGGTTGTACTTGATTTAATAATGCAAAATTCTGTTTGACAACCTCAACTGATGCTGCAACTTCTAAGATGGCTTGACTAGCCTCTTGAGCAGAAGTAAAAGCAGATTTAAATCCAGAAATTTCTGTTGCTACAGTTTCACGCAACCAAACCGCTAAACCAAAAGCGCCAAGTGCCGGACGCGCCAAGCCAAGTTCATCAGTATATTTGATGGTTTGACGAACATTTGCTAAAAATTCTTCTACTAAACTATTACCTTCTGTGTATGGTTTCAGAAGTGGCAAAAAATCTGTAACTTCTGGAGATTCCCAATTTATAGGTGCAGTGTTTAGTATATTTTCTAGACCTGCAATTAGAGATTCAACATTGTTTTGTTTTTCTACGGTTTCATTGTAAGATTTTTCTTGATTTTTAAAGTTTGTCTCTACTTTTAACTTATTTTTATTAAATTTTGTTTGCTGCTGGCTAAATTCTTCCTCTGCTTGTAAGTAGGGTGTAAATCTTTGTGATGATGCCAGTAATTGACTGAAAATTTTGATATTTTCGAGACGTTGTGTAATATTATTTTCGCAGTCATAAGCTGTATTTTCTAGCCATCTGCCAATCACTTGGTCTTCTAAAAATGGCTGTCCTTCTTCCCCAACTTTTTCGGCTCGACCCTTGCGTACTGCCCGAATTACTGAGTTGTGAACTAATCTACTCAGGGCGTTATCTACTGCTAAATTGGCTTGTGAAGCGATTAAGGTACGCCCACCTCGAAGGGCAATTTGATAGCAAATTTCAGCAATTACAGTAGTTTTCCCAGTACCTGGTGGCCCTTGGATGAGAACAAGATCCTTGGCGGCAAGTACCTTTTCTACTGCAGCTTTTTGTCCAGGATTAGCGGAAGATAATAATAAATCTTGTGGTTGAAGTTCAACAGTTGTTTTGATTTGTCTAGCCTGAGAAGCATCGAATAAAAAGTTACCTAAATAAGGATTCTGGGTGTAACCATTATTCAAATCATCTAACGCTTTCTTCTTACGCTGAATCTGCTGAATATCTCCAACTGCCTCGAAACATAAGAATCCGGTAGCTGGTAATTTATAGCGCTCTGTTGCCATGAATTCAGCTAAGTCGCGTTCTAGCCGGAGGCTGATAATACAACGGTTGGTATCAACTTCTTCAACAGTTCCTAATTGACGACCGCTAATCCAATTTTTCCCGACAGGAGCAGTTTCAAAAAGTTTTAAATCTTCGTTTTTTGTGCGTCTTGCTCGTTCCCAAAAATTATCTACTTCGAGGGAATTTTGATAAAAACCGTCAAGGGTGGCTGAGTTTACATCAATTTCAAAACTAATCCGCCTTTTGAAGTTATAGTTATGGCTTACGTAACGCACACAAAATTGACGTGCTTTAGCAATTTTTTCCTCAATTTGCAAAAACGCTTTCCAAGCTTTCAGCTGATCTTCTGTAGGTACATTTTCGCCACAAACTGGCGCGGTGGCGATGCGCTTCAATGTCGCTGGCGGAATATCGAGATGATGCTGATGATTAGCCAGTAAACGCAAGCGACAAGGCATAGCGTAGCTGTCGGCGTGTCCGCGTGAGGGTTGTAGCAACTGAGCCGACAGTACTTTTATACCGTCGCGTCCATCTTTTTGTACAGCTGCTCTAAATCCTAATGTTTTTCTGAGCTTCTCAAGTCTTGCAGGCAATGGAAAATCATCGGAGTCTGTCGCTATTGTCAAATCCCAAATTTCCTCTCTTGCTTCTTTCCCTGCACCCTTGCGACGCACATAAAATAAAGAAGGCTTTTTGCCGACACATTCATACATTAACTCATTGGCGCGATCGCGCCGCTCCCTAAAATCGGAATATGATTTCAAGGCAGCCTCACCTTCAAGATGGCGGATAAAACTATCAATTGCTGAAGCTATAAACGTATAGCCCCAATCTTCAGAGGTTGTTTTAGTTTTTGACGATTTTGCTGTTAGTTTACTTATCGCTAAACGAATACGTTCTGCATCGGATTCTGGTATTGCACTGGTATGGCTTTTGACTGCAATCTTGAGCTTTTCACAAATTGCTAATAGCTTCTTGCTATCTAAATTTAATTCTTTTGCTAGTTCGTAGATTCTGAGTTTACCGTTGTTCATCCAGTTAACAATTGAGGGTTTAGATTTAAACGCAGAGGGGCGCAAAGGTAAGCGCAGAGGGGCGCAAAGTATTATTTTAGTGCGATTTGCTACGAATTAGATTTGGCAACACTCTACGTTCTTCTGCGTTTAAAAACTTTATGACTATAGTTTGTACTGTTGGTAAACTTCACTGGCGGCGCGATGCAGTAGGGAATGCCGCCAAACTAAAGATTTCATATCATCAGCATAACCGCCGCCGATGACGCAGGCCACAGGATAACCGCTACTCATACAAGTACTTAAAACCTGCATTTCACGGCGAAAAATGCCCGCATCGGTTAAGGCTAATTTGCCCAAGCGATCGCCTATATGAGGGTCAACACCAGCATCATAAAATACTAAGTCTGGCTTGACTTTAGACAACAAATCTGATAAATAATTCGCCAAGGTTTGTAAATAAGCGTCATCTTCCATTCCCACCGGCAAAGGAACATCCAAATCACTGTTTTGTTTTGTACCGGGAAAATTGACTTCGCAGTGCATGGAGAAAGTAAAAACGCTATCGTCGTCTTGGAAGATAAAAGCGGTACCGTCTCCTTGATGAACATCCAAATCGACAATCAGGATTTTTTGGACGAGTCCGAATTTTTGTAAAACGCGACAAGCGATCGCTAAATCGTTGAAAATACAAAAACCAGACCCATAACTGGGAAAGGCGTGATGAGTTCCACCAGCCGTATTACAAGCTAAACCATGACTTAATGCCAGTTTTGCAGTGAGTATCGTACCACCTACCGCTACACAGGTACGATTCGCTAATGCTGGACTCCAAGGCAAACCAATACGTCGCTGTAATTTGGGGTCTAGGGTTCCTTCGCAATAAGCTTGAACATAGCTTGGAGTATGGACTAACTCTATCAATTCTGGCGGCGGACGTTCGGGGGTATGAAATTGTTCTTGATTAGCCACACCATCAGCTAACAGCAATTCGTAGAGTTGTCGGAACTTAGACATTGGGAAGCGATGTCCTTCAGGCAGGGGAGCAATGTAATCTGGGTGGTAAATAATTGGCAAGTCCATAATCCAGAAAATCTCAAGCAGCTAATCCGGCAACTAAACAAGGTAAAATTTAGCCATAATCACAGCAACAATGCTGTTATCCTAAATCTAAAACTTAAAATTTATATGATGGAATGGATTCCGCCGATAGTGTTTATTCTAGCTGGCTTACTGGCTGGAATAATTGGTGAAAAAGTTATCTTTAAAAAGCTCGAAATCTTCATTACTAATAGACGAATTGCCGGGAGTAAAATTATATTTCACTCTCTGCACCGGATGACTTTTATTTGGTTTGTCATTTGCGGTTTTTTTTGGGCAATTCTGAGCGCACCTCTGAAACCGGATATTGCCATCGTACTACAAAAAATTCTAACGATCGCACTGCTGTATTCAGTTACCCTAGTTTTAGCCAGATTGACTGCTGGTTTTGTGAATTTATTTATTCGCAGAGCAGAAGGGGTTCCCACATCGCTAATTTCTAACCTTGCTAAAATTACTGTTTTAGTTTTGGGAACATTAATCATACTGCAAACGGTAGGTGTTCAAATTACCCCGATTATTACAACTTTAGGAATTGGTGGTATAGCAGTTGGTTTGGCACTTCAAGACACACTAGCAAATTTATTTTCTGGTTTCTACTTAATTATTTCTAAGCAAGTTAGAACCGGAGACTATGTAAAATTAGATGCTGGACATGAAGGATATGTTATAGATATTTCTTGGCGCAATACGACAATTAAAGAAATTTCCAATAATGTTGTCATTGTTCCCAATTCTAAATTGTCTTCGGCAATTTTCACCAATTATCATTTACCCGCAAAAGAAATTACTTTAACAATGGATGTGGGCGTAAGTTATGATAGCGATTTAGAACAAGTTGAAAAAGTGACTGTAGAAGTGGCTAAAGAAGTTATGCAAGAAATTGCACCAGAATTAAAAGACAATGAACCATATATTAGATTTCATACTTTTAATGATTTTAGTATAGATTTTACGCTTTATATGCGGGTAAGTGAATACTTCGATCAACGGATTGGAAAACATTTATTTGTGAAAAAATTACACAAACGCTATCAGCAAGCAGGAATTCAAATTCCTTTTCCGGTTAGAGAAGTATATATGCAAAATAATTTAGATATAGAACGAAATTAGCTTAGGCGACTAGAAGTCGCCTGGTGCAAGACGTGAGCTAACTTAAATTGCTAATGCTCGTTTTTCTAATGGTAGTTCAAAGCGATCGCCTGGTTTCGGCTCAAGTACCCGCGTCGCAAGATTGTTTTTCTCAAGTAACGAGCGAAATTCTTCAGCACTTCCTTTAGTTTGAATAAATTTCATCAGCAATCCTTCAAACGTCACATCTCCACCAGCCGCAGTAGGTATTATTACTTGAGGCTGTAATGATTTTACTACTTCTAAAGCACTATTTTGTCCTTTAATAATCGGCCCAAGCAAAGGTAGCGTCATATCAATAAACGGTGTAATCACTAGATCAATAGGTGCAGCTTGCTTAACTTCTGGAGAATGATACCCGTGAGGCTCGTAGTATACAGTTAAATCACTCTCCAACTCTTTGAGGAGATAACTATTTTCTACCAGAGTGGGGCCAATTGGAGAGCCTGGAAAAGCCTTGATTTCTACTTGATTATTTAAAGTGAAAGTTTCACCATGAGCCAGAGTTGTTACTTGGGTATAACCTAACTGCTGTACTACTTTGGCTGCATTGGGAGAAGCTACGACCTTGATGTTGTGATCCAGCAGCTTGAGCGTTGGTGGGTGAGTATGGTCTTCTAAACCCTGAGACAGCAGGATCAGATCAATATTATCTGGTATTGGGCGATTTTGCGATCGCGAACCTTTAAATAACCAATCCAAATTGCTGAAAATTAACGAACCAACCAGCCAAGGGTCAATCAGTATTCTTTTCCCACCAATTTCCAGTAACCAAGAGTTGCTGTCGAACCAAGTTAAAAACATAAATTTTGTGAAGATAACGCCTACCTTCATTATCAATCGTGTCAGCTTTCTTAGTAAGCACTGAGGCCAATACCTACATTCGTCCGGTTAAGTCTACACACGGGTTTTGTTATGTCTGATCTTGGTTTTACTCACATTGCACTTGCAGTTACTAATATTGATGCAAGTATCTCATTTTATGCAAAGTATGCTCAGATGAAAGTTGTGCATCGTCGCACCGATCAAACTACTCACGTAGATGTTGCTTGGATTAGTGACCTGACCAGACCTTTTGTAATTGTCCTAATTAAAGCAGCTAAAGTAGAAGGCTCACTGTCACCACAATCCCATCTTGGGGTAGCTTATCAGAATTGTGAGGCAATTGATTGCCTGTGCAATGAGGCACGCGCTGAGGAAATACTGCTAGATGGCCCAAATGACTGGGGTTTTCCGGTTGGTTACTGGGCTTATATTCGAGACCCTGATGGTCATACACTGGAAATTTCCTATGGTCAGGAAATTAGTTTTACAGTTGAGCAAGCTAGAGACGCGATTAATCGCGTCTCTTAAAAAAATAGTATTACTTTTTACCAGGGGTGCGTCCACCTTCGTCGTTACTGCCACCGTGAGGATGGGAATTGCCTGGGTCACATCCCTCAGAACCATTACCAATTCCTTGGTTACAGTGGCGACGTGGTTTTACCCCCTCTGTTGAAGTTTCAGTCTGCTCCTCCACTGCAACTTGTTGTTGTTGTTGTCCAACGACATACTGCGAGGAGATATTTGCTACTTGTCCAGTGCTAGATAGAGCTTGGTATAGCAAAGCAGACACTTCAGATCTGGTTGCTACTCGTTCAACATTTAGCAAGTTCACATTGGGATAGTTGACGACTATACCGCGTTGTGTCAAAGCTGCAATCAGACTGCGATATTCACTACGAATACTAGTTGCATC